>NZ_JAGWUA010000042.1 GCF_028868675.1 Bradyrhizobium sp. | reverse complement strand
TGACCAATATGACCTATGACCCCGAAGCCGATGCGGTCTATATCAGCGTCGGAACCGGCAAGATCGACCGGACGGAAGAGGCCGGTCCGTTCACCTATGACGTCGACGCCGAAGGGCATATCGTTGGTATTGAAGTGCTCGCGGCGAGCAAGGTTCTTGCTCCCGGCGATTGGAAAAAAGCGGCCCGGCCCGACACGACCCACACCAGCGCGGCCGAATAGCGGCGTACCCCACCCCGATTCCGGATCGCCGCCTGATTGCCCAGCAGATGCAGCCATCGATGATTGGATCGACGCCGTCTCTATGACTGGAGTGACTGGAAGTACGATCACGACGGTGGCGGGATGTCCGCGTAGTCCTTGGGACTTCACCGGTAGTTTCGATCCAACCTTGATCCTCTTCGCCAGATAGACCACCATCGCGCTCTCAACCGCTCACGACAAGATCGGGCAAGGAAACGCGCATGAACGTCAACCCCGGCCTCAGCCTCGCCGACCGCGCCCGCGCGCTGGTGCCGCTGATTGCGCGCGAGGCGGATGCGATCGAGCGCGGGCGGAAGCTCACCGCGCCGGTCGTGTCCGCGCTGATCGAGAACGGGCTCTACCGCGCGCTGCTGCCGCAGAGCCTGGGCGGCGCGGAAGCTCCGCCCGAAACCTTCATGCAGATGCTGGAGGAGATCGCCAAGGCGGACGCGTCGGTCGCCTGGTGCCTCGGCCAGTGCAGCGTCTGCGCGATGACCGCGGCCTATCTCGATCACGCCGCGGCCGAGCAGATCTTCAACTCGCCGCCCGGCATCCTCGCCTGGGGCGCGATCGCGCATGAGGCAAAAGCGGTCGAAGGCGGCTATCGCATCACGGCGCGCTGGGACTTTGCCTCCGGCTCGCACCAGGCGAGCTGGTTAGGGGCCCATGTGCGCGTCGCCGGGGCCGACGGCACGGCGCGCAGGAATGCCGACGGCTCGCCGGAGATTCGAACCATCCTGTTTCCGGCCACCAGCGCCACGATGCACGACGTCTGGCATGCGATCGGGCTCGCCGGCACCGGCACGGATTCCTATTCGGTGGACGACCTGTTCATCCCCGAGCGGTTCGCGGCGCTCCGCGACGTGCCCGCCGCGCTCCGCGAGCATGGCCCGCTCTACAAGCTTCCGACCGGCACGGTGTACAGCCTCGGCTTCGCCGCGGTCTCGCTCGGCGTCGCGCGCGCGACGCTCGATGCGGCGATCGCGCTGGCCCGCGGCAAGCATCAGTCGCTGCTGGCGACCGCCATGCGCGACAACAATGCGGTGCAGGGCCTGATCGGCCGCACCGAAGGCAATCTTCGCGCCGCGCGCGCCTATCTCTACGCCACCGCCGGCGCGGCCTGGCGCGATCTCACGGCGACCGGCGCGTTCAGCGACGCGCACCGCAACGCGATCCGGCTGGCGACGACCTGGACCATCCACCAGGCGACCGCCGTGGTCG
Source organism: Bradyrhizobium sp. (assembly GCF_028868675.1). Taxonomy (GTDB): domain Bacteria; phylum Pseudomonadota; class Alphaproteobacteria; order Rhizobiales; family Xanthobacteraceae; genus Bradyrhizobium. Next base: position 24,899 of record NZ_JAGWUA010000042.1, on the reverse strand, counting down.
ACACCGCCTATCACATGGCGGGCGCCACCGCCGTGTTCCGCAGCAATCCCTTCGAGCGCCGCTTTCGCGACATGCATGCGATCGCCCAGCAACTCCAGGCCCGCGACAGCCATTACGAGGACGTCGGCAAGGCAATCCTTGCCTCCTAACTAGAGCGAGACGGAATGAGCCTGCGGCCAGGATCGAACCAACAAACGTTCACTTCGAGGCCCTGCTGCGAGACGCATCTCGCTGGCTCCCCGGGATGAGGTCTGTCCAGGTCAATATCTGGATGGTCGTGTTGCGCGAGCCTTCGCGCTGGACTCTGTCGGGCCATGGATGGCGAAGTCATCCTTCACACTTTTCCGGGTCATGCCCGAATTCTTAACCCTGACACGGGCTTGTTGTATAAGGGAGCGGCATGACTCGCCGCCCTCTCGTCCTTCTCCTGATTCTATCGGCTCTCCTGAACGCCGGCGCCGCGCTCGCCCAGGACAAGGGCAGCGTCAATCCAAAACCGCTGCCGCCGCTCGCCCATCCCAACGATCCCAGGCTCGGCGCCAAGGAGCTGTTTGCCCGCAAGTTGCTGCCGTCGACGGGCCATGCCCATGTCATCGGCTCCTACGTCAAGGGCTGCATCGGCGGCGCGGCGCAAATGCCGGTCAACGGCGACGACTGGCAGGTGATGCGGCTGTCGCGCAATCGTAACTTCGGTCATCCCGACATGATCGCGCTGATCAAGCGGCTCGCCGCCAGGGCGCACAAGGATGCCGGCTGGCCCGGCATTTTGGTCGGCGACATCGCCCAGCCGCGCGGCGGCCCGGCGCTGTCGGGACACGCCAGCCACCAGATCGGGCTGGATGCCGACATCTGGCTGACGCCGATGCCCGACCGCCGCCTGTCGCGCGAGGAGCGCGAGGAAATGTCGGCAGTGATGATGGTGCGCGAGGACCGGCTCGACGTCGATCCGAAGGTATTCACGCCCGGGCACGTGCTGGTGCTGCGCGACGCCGCGCAGGAGCCCGCCGTACAGCGCATCTTCGTCAACGCCGCGATCAAGAAGGCGCTGTGCCGCGAGGCCAGGGGCGACCGTCACTGGCTGTCGAAAATCCGCCCGTGGTGGGGCCACGACTATCACTTCCACATCCGCATGAGCTGCCCGGCGGGCGCCGCCGAATGCCACGGCCAGCCGTCGCAATCCGAGGACGAGGGCTGCAAGCCCGCCGACCTCGCCTACTGGTTCAAGGATTCGGTGCTGCATCCGAAGCCGCCGGCGACGCCGCCCAAGCCGCACCCGCCGATGACGCTGGCGCAGATGCCCGCGGGCTGCCGGGCGGTGCTGCATGCGCCGGACGCCAAACCCTGACGAGCAGGTTTGCGCGTCCCGGGGCTTTGACCTGACCGCCCGGCCTGTTATGTTCCGCATTGCGATATCCCTGATGGCCGTAAGCCGTTCGGGCACACCGGAACGGCGCTTCCGCCGGTCGCATCCTTGAATTAACCGACGCCGTCCCGCGCGCGCGAGGTTTCGCGTGCCCGCACGCGCATGGAGCGCTTCCGATGTTCCGCCTGTTCGCCACCCTCACCGCCTTCGTCGTCCTGCTCGCGGCCGGGTCGCCGGCCTCGGCGCAGGACAAGACCATCACCGTGTTCGCCGCCGCCTCGATGAAGAACGCGCTCGACGAGATCGACGCCGCCTACACCGCGAAGACCGGAGTCAGGTTCACCGTGAGCTATGCCGCGAGCTCGACGCTCGCCAGGCAGATCGAGCAGGGCGCACCCGCCGACGTGTTCATCTCCGCCGACACCGACTGGATGGACTACGCGGTCTCGAAAAAGACCATCAACGAGCCGACCCGGGTCAACCTGCTCGGCAACGCCATCGTGCTGATCGCGCCGAAGGACTCCAAGATCGACAGCGTCGCCATCGGCCCCGGCTTCGATCTGGCAAGACTCGCCGGCGACGGCAGGATCGCGACCGGCGACGTCAGAAGCGTGCCGGTCGGCAAATACGCCAAGGCGGCGCTGGAGAAGCTCGGGGCGTGGCAGGCGGCTGCGCCGAAATTCGCCATGGCCGAGAGCGTGCGCGCCGCGCTGACGCTGGTCGCGCGCGGCGAAGCCGCGCTCGGCATCGTCTATTCGACCGATGCCAGGATCGAGCCCGGCGTCAAGGTCGTCGGCACCTTCCCGGCGGATTCGCACCCGGCGATCATCTATCCCGTCGCCGCGACGACGACGGCCAGGCCCGGGACCAGCGATTATCTCGCCTTCCTGCGCTCGACGGCAGCCAAGACCATCTTGGAAAGATACGGCTTCACGTTCCTGGTCTCGCCGACCACCTGAGGCCTGATGTTCGACATCTCGCCCACCGAATGGACGGCGATCCTGCTCTCGCTCAGGGTCGCCGTGATCGCAACGCTGGTCGCGACGCCGTTCGGCATCGCGCTGGCGTGGCTCTTGGCGCGGCGCGACTTCTGGGGCAAGTCGGCACTCGACGCGATCGTGCACCTGCCGCTGGTGCTGCCGCCCGTGGTCACCGGTTATCTCCTGCTGCTGACGCTCGGCCGCCGCGGCCTGGTCGGCGCTTTCCTTGCCGATCATCTCGGCATCGTGTTCGCGTTCCGCTGGACCGGCGCCGCGCTCGCCTGCGGCGTGATGTCGTTTCCGCTGCTGGTGCGCCCGATCCGCTTGTCGATCGAGGCGATCGACCGCCGGCTGGAGCAGGCCGCGGAGACGCTGGGCGCCGCGCCCTGGCGGGTGTTCTTCACGGTGACGCTGCCGCTGGCGCTGCCCGGCGTGCTCGCCGGCATGGTGCTCGGCTTCGCCAAGGCGATCGGCGAGTTCGGCGCCACCATCACCTTCGTCTCCAACATCCCCGGCGAGACGCAGACGATCTCGTCCGCGATCTACTCGCTGATCCAGACGCCCGACGGCGACGCCGCGGCGGGCCGGCTCGTCATCATCTCGATCGTGCTGGCGCTCGGCGCGCTCGTTGCCGCCGAATGGTTCGCCCGCCGCGCCACCGCGCGGCTGCACGGGAATTGACCATGCTGCGCGTCGACGTCGAAAAGCAGCTCGGCGACTTCTCGCTGCACGCGGCCTTCGAAAGCGAAGGCCGCGTCACCGGCCTGTTCGGCGCCTCGGGCTCGGGCAAGACGACGCTGGTCAACATGATCGCTGGGCTCTTGCGGCCCGACCGCGGCACCATCGCGATCGACGGCGACCTGCTCGACGACACCGCGGCCAGTCTCCATGTGCCGGCGCATCGGCGCCGCATCGGCTATGTGTTCCAGGACGCGCGGCTGTTTCCGCATCTCTCCGTGGCGCAAAATCTCGACTACGGCCGCCGCATGAACCGCCTCGCGGCCGATCCGGCGCAGCACCAACGCGTCGTCGATCTCCTCGACATCGGCGGTCTGCTCGACCGGCGCCCGGGAAAACTCTCCGGCGGCGAGCGCCAGCGCGTCGCGCTCGGCCGCGCGCTGCTGTCGAAGCCGCGCCTCCTGCTGCTCGACGAGCCGCTCGGCGCGCTCGACGAGGGCCGCAAGCTCGAGATCCTGCCCTATCTGGTGCGGCTGCGCGACGAGGCCAACGTGCCGATGGTCTATGTCAGCCACGACGCCGCCGAGCTGCGCCAGGTCGCCACCCAAATCGTGATGCTGCGCCAGGGCCGCGTGACCTCGTTCGGTGGCGTGAAGATGCTGGCCTGAAGCGGTGAGCGCCGCCCGTCACTCGCCCTGCGCTGGCTGCCATGCGCCGGTATTCATGGACAAATAACCGCCCTCCCCGATAATTTGCGGCATTCCCCAGGGAGTGACAGGGAACCGCGATGGTCGACGTTCTCGCCGCACCGCAGCAAAGGAAGGCGGACAGCGCCCTGCGCACGCTGACGGGGATCTCGATCGCGCACTGGATCAGCCATTTCCATCTGCTGGTCCTGCCGATGCTGTTTCCGTTCCTCAAGAGCCAGCTCGGCGTCGGCTACATCGAACTCGGCTTCGCGCTGACCGTGTTCGCCGTCGTCTCCGGCCTGACGCAGGCGCCGACCGGCTACCTCGTCGACCATTTCGGCGCGCGCAAGATCCTGCTGGGCGGGCTCGTGCTCGGCGGGCTGTCGCTGGTGCTGCTCGGCCTGTACCTCAGCTACTCCTCGCTGATCGTCTGCGCCGTGCTGCTCGGGCTCGCCAACAGCGTCTATCACCCGGCCGACTACGCGATCCTGTCCGAGCACATGGACGAGGCGCGGATGGGCCGCGCGTTCTCGATCCACACCTTTGCCGGCTTCCTCGGCGGCGCGGTGGCACCGGCGATCGTCGCGGCGCTGGTCACCACCACCGGCGGCGGTGGCGCGCTGATCGTCTCCGGCATCATCGGCGTGCTGATCGCGCTGCTGCTGCTCGCCATGAACATTCCCGACGCCGGCGCGCACAAGAAGAAGCCGGGCGGGGCGCAGCTTGCCAAGCAGGGCATCATCACGCCGGCGCTGATCATGCTGACGCTGCTGTTCATGCTGCTCGGCCTGTCGAATGCCGGCATCAGCAATTTCGGCGTGGTGGCGCTGATGGGCGGCTATGACGCGTCCTACGCCTCGGCCAACGTGGCGCTGACCGCCTATCTCGCCGCGAGCGCGATCGGCGTGCTCGCCGGCGGCCTGCTCGCCGACCGCACCGAGCGGCACGGCCAGCTCGCCGCGGCCTGTTTCGCGGTCAATGCAGCCGTCGTGCTCGTGATCGCGACCGTCGCGCTGCCCGGCTGGCTCCTGACCGCCGCGATGACCGCAGCCGGCTTCCTCGGCGGGGTGATCGCGCCCTCCCGCGACATGCTGGTGCGCAACGCGGTGCCGGCGGGCGCGGCGGGCCGCGCCTTCGGCATCGTCTCCACCGGCTTCAATTTTTCGGGCATCATCAGCCCGCTGCTGTTCGGCTGGGTCATGGACCACAACGCGCCGCACTGGGTGTTCGGCGCCTCCGTGGTGTTCATGCTGGCGACCGTCGCGCTGTCGCTGTTCACGGAGCGGCGGGAGCCAGACGCGACGACGTAGCTGCGACCGCCGTCGCCGCGAAACGCGGGACGGCGGTTGCATTTGCGGCTCGCCGTCCGCCCGACTTACGTCGGCGACACCGCGCCCTCGAGCGCGCCGCCGTTTGCCGTGGCGGTCAGCTTGGCCTTTTCGGTGTTCGGCCACAGCAGGAGCAGGCCGAGCAGGCCCGCGCCGACCATGATCACGGCGTTGATGGTGAAGCCGGTCATGTAGCCGTCGATGGTCGAGCCCGCATGCTGGATCACCTTGCCCATCACCGATGGCGCGATCATGCCGGCGAGCGTGTAGAGCGCGCCGTAGATCGAGATCACCGCGCCGCGCTGCGACACCGGGGTGAACTCGCCGAGCATCGGCGGGCAGACCACGTAGATCGCACCGCAGAGGCCGGAGCCGACCACGAGCAGCGCGATCTGCAGCCCGGCGCCGTGCACGTGGGGCATCATCGACAGGATCAGCCCGCCGATCGCCAGCGGCACCGAGCCGAGCACGCCGCGCGCCGCGCGCGTGGTGAAGCCGCGCGCCATCATCACCTGCGAGATCCAGCCGGTGAGGATGACGATGGTGGCGCCGAACACCCAGGGCAGGATCGAGATCAAACCGGCCTCCTTCTGCGAGAAGCCGAGCCCCTTGACGATGAAGGGCGTGAACCAGGTGAGCCCGAGCGACAGCGCCCAGTAGGCGCCGAAGGTGGCGGCGACGCAGCCCATGAAGGTGCGCGACGTCAGGAGCTGGAGATAGGGAATTTTCGGCTCGGCCTCCGCCGCGGCGCTGATCTCCTCCAGCGGCCCTTCCTTGCCGAGCGCAAACCAGGCCACGACCCAGATCAGGCCGACGACGCCGAGCGCGCCGAAGGCGTGGTGCCAGGAATGGTTGACGATCACCCAGTTCAGCGCCGGCACCGCCAGGATGACGCCGAAGGCCGAGCCCTGCGACAGGATCGCGGTCGGCAGCGTGCGCTTCTCGTCCGGGAACCATTTGTAGATGGCGTGTGCGGCAACCGAGAAGGCCGGCCCCTCGCCCGCACCGAGGATGATGCGGCAGATCAGGAGCGTACTGAAGCTCACCGTGCCGACCATCGGAAACTGCGCCAGCGCCCAGATCGCGGCGAGCACCAGGAGCACCCAGCGCGTCGCCACCTTGTTGACGATGAAGCCGACCACGATGGCCGAGATCGAGAACAGGAAGAAGAACGACGAACCGAGCAGGCCGAACTGCTCCGGCTCGAGCTTCAGGTCGGTCATGATCGGCACGCCGGCGAGGCCAACGACGATCTTGTCGGCGAAGTTCACCAACATGAACAGAAACAGGAGAAACGTGATGCTCCAGGCGCCCTTCGGCGTTGGCTTGGACGTCGCCCTGCCCGCTGCGGCAGGCGTTGCTTGCGCGCTCATATCTCTCCCCTTTGTGATCTTTTTTGGCACTTTTTCGATTTGGCCGCAGCGACCCTAGCAACGGCCTCGGTGGCAAAGCAACCCCGGCATTTCCACTTCAAGTGTGCTACGCAACATCTTCCTTGGAATTTCGCCCGACGCCATTCACCGTGCTGAGCATTCGGAACCTCTCGAAAACCTATGCCTCGGCCGGCGAGCCGATCCACGTGCTGCGCGGCGTCGATCTCGACGTCGAGGCCGGCGAAAGGGTGGCGCTGACCGGCGAATCCGGCAGCGGCAAGAGCACGCTGTTGCATTTGATCGCCGGGCTCGACGCCGCCGACGGCGGCACGATCACGCTCGAGGGGAGCGAGATCACCGGGCTCTCCGACTCAGCGCGCGCGGCGCTGCGGCGCGACCGGCTCGGGCTGGTCTTCCAGCAATACAATCTGATCCCGAGCCTGTCCGTGGAGGACAATCTCGCATTCCAGGCGCGGATCGCCGGCCGGCACGACACCGCCTGGCACGCGGAGCTCGTCGAGCGGCTCGGGCTCGGCAGCCTCCTGAAGCGATATCCCGAGCAACTCTCCGGCGGCCAGCAGCAGCGCGTGGCGATCGGCCGCGCGCTCGCGATCAAGCCGTCGCTGCTGCTCGCCGACGAGCCGACCGGCAATCTCGACGAAGCCACCGCCGACGACGTGCTGGCGCTGGCGCGCGATCTCGTGGCGCGCACCGGCTGCGGCCTGTTGATGGTGACGCACAGCCTGCATCTTGCCGCCACGCTCGACCGTCGCGTCACGCTGCATGCGGGGGTGGTGACGTGAGGCGCGCGCTGTGGATCCTCGCCGTGCTGTCGAGCCACTGGCGGCGGCATCCGATGCAGCTCGCCACGCTGCTGATCGGCCTGATCTCGGCGACCGCGCTGTGGAGCGGGGTGCAGGCCATCAACCAGCAGGCGCGCCACGCCTATGACCGCGCCGCGGCGACCTTTGGCGGCGCCCGCACCGCGATGCTGGTGGCAACCGACGGCGCGGCCATTCCGCAAGAGCTGTTCGTCAAGCTCCGGCGCGCCGGCTGGCCGGTCTCGCCGGTCGTGGAAGGCCGCGTCCAGGTCAACGGGCGCTCGTTCCGCCTGCTCGGCATCGAGCCGGTGACGCTGCCTGCCGAGGTCGGCAACGCCCCGAGCCTCAGCGGGCGGGATTTTCGGGCCTTCGTCGCGCCGCCCGGCGAGACGCTGGTGGCACGCGAGACGCTCGCCGACCTCGAGGCGGCCGAAGGCGCCTCGCCCGAGATCAGCAACGGCGCCAGGCTGCCGCCGCTGCGGGTGCGGCCGCAGCTCGTGCCCGACGTGCTGGTGGTGGACATCGGCGTCGCGCAGCGGATCCTGAACAAGCCCGGCCAGGTCTCGCGGCTGCTGCTCGGCAAGATCAAGGGCAAGCCCGCGCCGCTCGCCAGCGCCGCCGGCGACCGGCTGCAGCTGGTCGAGCCGAGCGCGGAAACCGAGCTGGAGCGATTGACCGACAGCTTTCATCTCAATCTCACCGCTTTCGGGCTATTGTCGTTCTTCGTCGGCCTGTTCATCGTGAACTCCGCGATCGGGCTGGCATTCGAGCAACGGCTGCCGATGCTGCGCACGCTCCGGGCCTGCGGCGCTTCGGCTCGCCTGCTCAATACCGTCCTCGTGGTCGAGCTGGTCGCGCTGGCGCTGGTCGCAGGCCTGGTCGGGCTCGTCTGCGGCTACGTCATCGCGGCGGCGCTGTTGCCTGACGTCGTGGCGTCGCTGCGCGGGCTCTATGGCGCCGAGATCCCCGGGCAACTGACGCTGCGCGGCGAGTGGTGGCTCGCCGGCGTCGGCATCAGCATCGCCGGCGCGCTGATCGCGGCGGCCTCGAGCCTGGTGAAGGCGATCCGGCTGTCGGTGCTCGCGACCGCGCAACCCCATGCCTGGCAGCAGGCGCAGCACCGCTGGCTGAAGTCGCAGAGCGCGGCGGCGCTCGCCGTGTTCGCGGTGGCGCTGTTGCTGCTCCATTACGGCAATTCGCTGATCGCGGGCTTCGGCCTGCTCGCGGCCCTGATGCTGGGCGCGGCGCTGATCCTGCCGGCGCTGCTCGAGATCGTGTTGCGGCTCGGCCAGCGCCGCGCGCGCGCACCGCTCGCGCTGTGGTTCTGGGCCGACAGCCGCCAGCAGCTCTCCGGCCTGTCGCTGGCGCTGATGGCGCTCCTGCTCGCGCTCGCCGTCAATGTCGGCGTCTCCACCATGGTGGAGAGCTTCAGCCGCACCTTCCTGAGCTGGCTCAACGGGAGGCTCGCGGCCGACGTCTATGTCAGCGCGCCCGACAATGCGCGCGCGATCGCGATCAGGAGCTGGCTCAGCGAACGCAGCGACGTCGATGCGGTGCTGTCCGGCGGCCGCGCGGAGGTACAAATCGAGGGACAGCCGGTCGAGCTGCTCGGCCTGCCCGATCACGCCCTCTACCGAGAGCGCTGGCCGCTGCTCGAGACGGCGCCGCGCGCCTGGACGCAGCTCGTGCCGGGCAATGCCGCCTTCGTCAGCGAGCAATTGAGCCGGCGCCTTGATATCCGCATCGGCGACGTCGTCGAGATCCCGGCGCCCGGCGGCACCTGGTCGGTCGACATCGCCGGCATCTATGCCGACTACGGCAACCCCAAGGGCCAGCTCACCGTCAACGTCGCCGCGCTGATGCGGCATTTCCCGCAAACGCCGCAGACCCGGATGGGGCTCATCGTCCCGCATGCGAAGATCCCCGCCCTGATAGCGGCGCTGCGGCGGCAATTCGCCCTCGACGACCGCAGCGTCGCCGACCAGGCGACCGTGAAGGCGGAATCGATCCGCATCTTCAACCGCACCTTCGCGGTGACCTCGGCGCTCAACGCCTTCACGCTCGGCGTCGCCGGCATCGCGCTGCTCACGAGCCTGTTGACGCTCGCCAATTCCCGCCTGCCGCAACTGGCCCCGCTCTGGGCGATCGGCATCACCCGGCCGCGGCTTGCCGCGATCGAGCTGACCAAGACCCTTGCCGTCGCGCTATTCACGGCGCTGCTGGCGCTGCCGCTCGGACTCCTGGTGGCCTGGTGCCTGATCGCGATCGTGAACGTGAAGGCGTTCGGCTGGCGGCTGCCGTTCCACGTGTTTCCGCTGCAGCTCGCCGAGCTCGTCGGCGTGGCGCTGATCGCCTCGCTCGCGGCGGCGCTGTTGCCGATGCTGCGGCTGGCGCGGATGCGGCCGGCCGAGCTCGCGAAGGTCTTTGCCAATGAGCGCTGAGACGATCTCGCGACGCGGCTTCGCCGGCGGCCTTGCCGCGCTGGCACTGGCGCGCCGCGCGAGCGCCCAGGGCTATGCCGGTCTCGGCGAAAACGCCGGCGGCTTCGCGCAGGTCACGCCGGGAAAGATCTTCTCGTTCCCCGGAGATCACGGTCCGCATCCGGACTTCCGCATCGAATGGTGGTACCTGACGGCGAACCTCACCGACGCCAACGGGGCGGCGTGCGGTGTGCAATGGACGCTGTTCCGCCAGGCCACCGCAGCCGGCCCGCAACGCGAAGGCTGGGCCAATCAGCAGCTGTGGATGGGCCATGCGGCGGTGACCCGCGCCGACACTCATCGCTTCAACGAGCTGTTCGCCCGCGGCGGGGTGGGACAGGCCGGAGTCGAGGCCAAGCCGTTCGCGGCGTGGATCGATGCCTGGGAGATGAAGGGTGTTGCGGCGACCGACGATCGCACGCTGGCGCCGCTGGCCGTGAACGCCTCCGGCGCCGATTTCAGCTACGCGCTGACGCTCCAGTCCGATCGCGCCTTGGTGCTGCAGGGCGATGCCGGCTACAGCCGCAAATCCGAGCGCGGCCAGGCGTCGTATTACTACAGCCAGCCGTTCTTCCGCGCCCGCGGCAGCCTCACCATCGACGACAGGACGATCGAGGTCTCGGGGCTGGCCTGGATGGACCGCGAATGGAGCAGCCAGCCGCTCGCGCCGGACCAGAGCGGATGGGACTGGATGTCGCTGCATCTCGCCTCCGGCGACAAGCTGATGCTGTACCGGCTACGCCAGGCCGACGGCCGCGATGCCCCGTTCGGCAACTGGATCTCCGCCGACGGCCGCACGCAACAGATCGCGGCGGCGGATATCGCGATGACCCCGGGCGCGCAGGTCGAGATCGCGGGGCGGAAGCTGCCGGTGGAATGGCGGATCGCGATTGCCTCGCGTGCGTTTTCCATCGCCTGCAAGCCGCTCAACCCGCGCGCCTGGATGGGGACCGGCTTCTCCTACTGGGAGGGCCCGATCGGCTTTTCCGGCAGCCATGACGGCGTTGGCTATCTCGAACTGACGGGTTATTGAACGAGGACTGATTCCATGGGACCGTCGCGATGTATCACTTGACTGCGCTCGTCACGCTGCTTGCCCTTCTGTTCTATTTCTACACCGGTGTCGCCGTTGCCCGGGCGCGCGTGATGTTCGGCGTCAAGGCGCCGGCGATATCCGGCCAGGCGGACTTCGAACGCGCCTTCCGCGTGCAGATGAACACGCTGGAATGGCTGCCGATCTTCCTGCCGTCGTTGTGGCTGTTTGCAGTCTACGTCAACGACGCCATCGCGGCCGGAATCGGTGTCGTGTGGATCGTCGGCCGTATCGTCTATCTGGTCGGCTACAGCGAGGCGGCGGAGAAGCGCGGCTCCGGCTTCGCGATCCAGGCCTTCGCAAGCATGGCGCTGTGGGGCGGCGCGCTGTGGGGCATCGTCTCGCGGATGATGCAGTGAGGCGGGAGCATCGACTCGCAAAAATCGTCCCGGCACAGGGGCCGGGACGATGGAAGGAATTGCCCGGGAAGCGGTCAGATCACTTCGTCGCCGGGCAGCCGCTCTCCTTGGCGGAGAAGAACGCCTGGTCGCCGGGGACGGTGGCCAGCAGCTTGTAATAGTCCCACGGCTTCTTCGATTCCGAGGGCTTCTTGACCTCGAACAGATACATGTCGTGGACCATGCGGCCGTTCTCCAGCACCTTGCCCTTGGCGAAGGCATCGTCGACCGGCAGCTCCTTCAGCTTCTTGGTGACGGCCTCGGTATCCTTGGTGCCGGCGGCCTTGACCGCCTTCAGGTAGCTCAGCGTCGAGGAATAGGTGCCGGCATGGATCATGCTCGGCATCCGGCCGGTGCGCTTCATGTAGCGCTCGCCGAACTCGCGGGTCTTGTCATTGAGGTCCCAGTAGAAGCCCTCGGTCAATACCAGCCCCTGGGCGGCCTGCAGGCCGAGGCCGTTGACCTCCGCAAGCGTCATCAGGAGACCGGCGAGCTTCTGGCCGCCGGCGACGATGCCGAACTCGGCCGCCTGCTTGATCGAATTGGTGGTGTCGAGACCGGCATTGGCGAGGCCGACGATCTTGGCCTTGGAGCTTTGCGCCTGCAGCAGGAAGGAGGAGAAGTCCGACGAGTTGAGGGGCACGCGGACCGAGCCCAGCACCTTGCCGCCATTGGCGGTGACGATGTCCGTCGTGTCCTTTTCCAGCGCGTAGCCGAAGGCGTAGTCGGCCGTGAGGAAGAACCAGGAGTCGCCGCCGGCCTTGACCAGCGCGCCGCCGGTGCCGACCGCGAGCGCGTGGGTGTCGTAGGCCCAGTGGAAGCCATAGGGCTGACAGGCATCGCCCGTCAGCCGCGAACTCGCCGCGCCGACGACGATGTCGATCTTCTTCTTTTCCTTGGACAGTTCGTGGATCGCGAGCGCGACGGAGGACGTGGTCAGCTCCGTGATCATGTCGACGTTCTCGACGTCGTACCAGCGCCGCGCGATCGAGACCGCGAGGTCGGGCTTGTTCTGGTGGTCGGCGGTGACGAGTTCGATCTTCTGGCCCAATACCTCGCCGCCAAAATCCTCGATCGCCATCCTGGCCGCCTCGACCGACCATTTGCCGCCGTAATCGGCGTAGACGCCGGACTGGTCGTTGAGGATGCCGATCTTGACGCCTTGGGCGGAAGCCGGCTGTGTCAGCAACACGGCTCCGACTGCAGCCGCCGCCAAAAATCCTGATTTCATACTGTTCTCCCAGCAGTTTCTGTTTTCGAAATCGAGTCGATCCTAGTGAAGAACCCCGCCCCTGCCCATCCATTTCGCGTCAGCCGACGGTATGGAGGGCATGCGGCTTGCGCTGCGGATGGCGTCGCGGATGAGCGGCACCGCGCCAGACGGCGCGGATGCCGGCGCCGGCCGTACCCCAGAACCGTCGAAAAACCAGCGTGTTGGCGCATGACGGGCGCGACAAGCTCGGCTAGATTATGCGAACAAAAACAAGAGGTCCCTGGGAGGGCAGGCGTGTATCGAGGGCGTGTCGTCTACGGCGCGATCGAGGAGGTCGTTTTCGGCCATCCCGCCGCAAGCGCGATCCCTGAGCAGATGGACCGCTTGCGGGCCAACCGCGCCTTCCTGATGGTCTCGGGCACACTGAGCCGCGAGACCGACGAAATCCGGAAGATCCAGGACGCGCTCGGTCCCCGCTGCGTCGGCCTGTTCGACGCCATGCCGGCGCACACGCCGCGCGAGGCGGTGGTGGCGGCCGCCATTGCCGCGCGCGAGGCGCGCGCCGACCTGATCGTCACCGTGGGCGGCGGCTCGATCACCGACGGCGCCAAGGCGGTGCAGCTTTGCCTCGCCAACGGTATCGACGACGTCGACGGCATCGAGCGCATCCGCGTCCACAAGGGCACGGCGCCCGAGATGGCCGCGCCGACGGTCCGCCAGATCAGCGTACCGACCACCATCGCCGGCGGCGAGTTCAGCGCGATCGCCGGCGTCACCAACCGCCGTATCCACGTCAAGGAGATGCTGCGCCATCCGCTGGTGGTGCCGCGCGCGACCATCCTCGATCCCGCCATCACCGTGCACACGCCGGAATGGCTGTTTCTCTCCACCGGGATCCGCGCGATCGACCATTGCGTCGAGGCGATCTGCTCGAACGAGACCCACCCCTATGCCGACGCGCAATCGGTCAAGGGGCTGGCGATGCTCGCCGACGCGCTGCCGCGGGTGAAGGCCAACCCCGCCGATCTCGATGCGCGCATGGACGCGCAGATCGGCACCTGGCTGTCGATGGGCGCGCTGTCGGCCGGCGTGCCGATGGGCGCGAGCCACGGCATCGGCTACGTGCTCGGCGCCGCCTTCGACGTGCCGCACGGCCATACCTCCTGCGTGATGCTGCCGGCGGTGATGCGCTGGAACGCGCCCGTCAACGCGGAGCGGCAGATGGTCGTCGCCGCCGCGATGGGCTTTCCCGGCAGCAATGCCGCCGACGTGCTCGACGCCTTCATTCGCGCGCTCGGCATGCCGCGCAGCCTCTCCGACGTCCGCATCTCGCCCGAACATTTCGACGGCATCGCCGAGCAGGCGATGCGCACGAACTGGATCCCGCGCAATCCGCGCAAGATCAGCGGCCCTGCGGAGGTCCGCGAAATCCTGCTTCTCGCCGCATAACGTCTCCGGAGGATTGATGTACACTGGTACGCACGCCCATCTGCGCCCGCTGCAGCCCGCCTTCATCATGGCCTCGACGGGAGAGGCCGTCACCTATCGCGAGCTGGAGGCGCGCTGCAATCGCCTCGCGCACCTGTTCCGCAAGCAGGGTTTGAAGCGGCTCGACCACTATTCGATCTTCATGGAGAACAACAGCCGCTACCTCGAGGCCTGCGGCGCTGGCGAGCGATCCGGGCTCTACTATACCTGCGTCAATTCCTATCTCACGCCCGGCGAACTCGCCTATATCCTGACCAACAGCCAGTCGCGCATCCTGATCACGTCGAAGGCCAAGCTCGACGTCGCGCGCGAGGCGATCAAGGAATGCCCGAAGGTCGAGCTCTGCATCGTCGCCGACGGCGCCTCCGAGAGCGAGCGCATCGTCGGCCTGGAGGCCGCGACCGCAGGCCTGCCGAAGACGCCGATCGCGGACGAAACGCTGGGCACGCCGATGCTGTATTCGTCCGGCACCACCGGCCGCCCCAAGGGCATCCTGCGGCCACTGCCCGAGCAGCCGGCCAGCCAGCCGCTGCCGCTGTTCGACTTCCTGCAAAAGCTCTGGCTCTACCGCGAGGGCATGATCTATCTGTCGCCGGCGCCGCTCTATCATTCGGCGCCGCAGGCCGCCGTCAGCATCACCATCCGCACCGGCGGCACCGCCGTGATCATGGAGCATTTCGACCCCGAGCAGTACCTGCAGCTCGTCGAGAAATGGGGCATCACCCACACCCAGCTCGTGCCGACGATGTTCTCGCGCATGCTGAAACTGCCGGAGGAGGTGCGCAAACGCTACGACCTCTCCTCGCTGGAGGTCGCGGTGCACGCCGCGGCACCCTGTCCGGCGCAGGTCAAGGAGGAGATGATCAAATGGTGGGGCCCGATCATCCATGAATATTACGGCGCGACCGAAGGTCTCGGCTTCACCGCCTGCAACACCGAGGAATGGCTCGCCCATCGCGGCAGCGTCGGCAAGATCATGCTCGGCGACCTCCACGTTCTCGACGAGGACATGAAGCCGTGCCCGACCGGCACGCCCGGCACCGTCTGGTTCAGGACGGCGACCCCGTTCGAATATTTCAACGATCCCGAGAAGACCAGGGAGGCGCGCTCGGCCGACGGCAGCATGAGCACGGTCGGCGACGTCGGCTATGTCGACGACGACCGCTATCTCTATCTCACCGACCGCTCCACCTTCATGATCATCTCCGGCGGGGTGAACATCTATCCGCAGGAATGCGAGAATCTGCTGATCACGCATCCGAAGGTGGCGGACGCCGCCGTGTTCGGCGTGCCCAACGCCGATCTCGGCGAGGAGGTGAAGGCGGTGGTGCAGCCGATGCCGGGCGTTGCGCCGGGGCCTGCGCTCGCCGAGGAGTTGATCGCGTTCTGCGCGCAATCCCTGTCGCGCCAGAAAGTGCCGCGCTCGATCGATTTCGAAAAGGAACTGCCGCGGCTGCCGACCGGCAAGCTCTACAAGTGCCTGCTGCGGGATCGCTATTGGGGGAACAAGACGTCGAGGATCGTGTGAGGGAAGCTTCGGCCGCGATCGCCGCCTTTCACATCGTGAGAGACGGCGGCGGTGCGACGTAACGTCATCCGAATTACCGAGGTGGCGGCCGGCCTTGGCGGTTGCCTGCCCCGGCGCGCATGGCTATCGTCGAGCAAAATCAGGCCGGGAAGGGCCGATGACCGAGGGAGGACGAGCATGCGGAGCGTGCGGGCGCTGGCCGCGATGGCGGTGTTATCTTTGCTGGCGGTGTCGACCGCCGCGTTCGGCGGCGAGCCCAAGCAGGGCGGAATCCTGCGGATGTACCACCGCGACAGCCCCGGCAGCGCCTCGATCCACGAAGGCGCGACCTATTCGCTGAACGTTCCGTTCATGCCCGTCTTCAACAACCTCGTCATCTTCAGGCAGGACGTCGCGCAGAACAGCATGGACACGATCGTCCCGGACCTGGCGGAGAGCTGGGCCTGGGTCAACGACAACAAGACGCTGACCTTCAAGCTGCGCCAGGGCGTCAAATGGCACGACGGCAAGCCCTTCACGTCGGCCGACGTCAAGTGCACCTTCGAGATGCTGATGGGCAAGTCGCAGCAGAAGTTCCGGCAGAACCCGCGCAAGGCCTGGTACAACGAGGTCAACGACATCACGACCAACGGCGATTTCGAGGTGTCCTTCAACCTGAAGCGGCCGCAGCCCTCGCTGCTGGCGCTGCTCGCCTCCGGCTACACGCCGGTCTATCCCTGCCACGTCTCGCCGGCCGACATGCGCACGCATCCGATCGGCACCGGCCCGTTCAAGTTCGTCGAGTTCAAGGCCAATGAATCGATCAAGCTGACCCGCAATCCCGACTACTGGAAGAAGGGCCGGCCCTATCTCGACGGCATCGAGTTCACCATCATCACCAACCGCTCGACCGCGATCCTGGCCTTCGTCGCCGGCAAGTTCGACATGACCTTCCCGACCGAGGTCTCGATTCCGCTGCTGAAGGACGTCAAGTCGCAGGATCCGACCGCGGTCTGCGTGGTCGAGCCCAACAACGTCTCGACCAACATCATCGTCAATTCGACGGCGCCGCCGTTCGACAACATCGACATTCGCCGCGCCATGGCGCTGGCGCTCGACCGCAAGGCCTTCGTCTCGATCCTGTTCGAGGGCCAGGCCGACATCGGCGGCACCATGCTGCCGGCGCCCGCCGGCCTGTGGGCCATGCCGAAGGAGATGCTGGAGAGCATCCCGGGCTACGGCCCCGACGTCAACGCCAACCGCGAGGCGGCGAAGAAGCTGATGCAGAAGGCCGGCTACGGCCCGGACAAGCATCTCGCGGTCAAGGTCTCCACCCGCAACATCCCGGTCTATCGCGATCCCGCGGTGATCCTGATCGACCAGCTCAAGAGCATCTACATCGACGGCGAGCTCGACGTGGTGGAGACCGCGAACTGGTTCCCGAAGGTCGCCCGCAAGGATTACATGCTCGGCCTCAACCTCACCGGCAACGCGGTCGACGATCCCGACCAGTCGTTCTACGAGAACTATTCCTGCGGCTCGGAGCGCAACTACACCAACTACTGCAACAAGGACATCGAGAAGCTGTTCGACGTGCAGTCGCAGGAGCACGACCTCGACAAGCGCAAGAAGCTGGTCTGGGAGATCGACAAGAAGCTGCAGGAGGACGTCGCCCGCCCGATCATCTTCCACGCCCGCACCGGCACCTGCTGGAAACCCTATGTCAAGGGCGTGACCGTGATGTCGAACAGCTCCTATAATGGCTACCGCTACGAGGACGTGTGGCTGGACAAGTAGCGCGGCGGACGGACGGCTGACGGGGCGCGACGGGAGGGCGGAAGATGCTTGCCTATCTGGTGCGGCGCCTCGGCCTGATGCTGCTGACCCTGTTCGGCATCTCGGTCGTCATCTTCTTCCTGCTGCGCATCGTGCCCGGCAACATCGTCGACATCCTGTTCGCCGCGGCCGGCTACGTCGATCCCGCCGACAAGGCCAACCTGGAGAAGGAACTCGGCATCGACCAGCCGCTGATCGTGCAGTATCTGCACTGGATCGGCGGCTTGCTGCGTGGCGATTTCGGCTACTCCTACGTCTCCGAGAAGCCGGCGCTGCAGGAGATCCTGCCGCGGATCCCGATCACGGCGCGGCTCGCCGGGCTGGCGCTGATGTTCTCGGCCTCGATCGGCATCCCGCTCGGCGTCCTCAGCGCGGTCAGGCAGGGCACGCGGCTCGACTATACCTTGCGCGTCGTCAGCCTCAGCGGCCTGTCGCTGCCCTCGTTCTGGCTGGGATTGCTGGTGCTCACCGCGGCGGTCGCGATGTTCGGCCAGATCCCGATCTTCAATCCCAATCCGGCGACGTTCCTGGAAGCCTTCGCGACCTACGCGGTGCCGGCCGCCGTTGTCGGCTTCCGCAGCGCAGCGCTGACCATGCGCATCACGCGCTCCTCGATGCTGGAGGTCCTGCGGCAGGACTATATCCGCACCGCGCGCGCCAAGGGCGCGTCCGACGCCGCGGTGAACTATCACCACGCGCTGAAGAACGCGATTTTGCCGGTCATCACCGTGATCGGCATCGAGGCGGCGTTCCTGATCGGCGGCCTGATCGTGACCGAGACCGTGTTCAACATTCCCGGCGTCGCGCGCTTTCTGGTCGAGGCGATCCGCTGGCGCGACTATCCGATCGTGCAGAACCTCGTGATGTTCATCGCGGTCGTGGTGGTGCTCGCGAACTTCACCGTCGACATGCTCTACGCGGTGTTCGACCCGCGCATCAGATATACGGACTAGGAGTGCTGCTTGGCCGCGATCGACTATGACGTTGAACTGAGGCGCGCAGGCGCCAACGCGACCGGCGGCTGGCGGCGGGTGCTGTTCCTGGCGCAGCGGCACGTGCTCGGCGCCGCCGGCCTCGTCATCATGACGATCTTCGTGCTCACGGCCGTGTTCGCCGACGTCCTCGCCCGCTTCGATCCCCTCACCGTCGATTCAGCGCAGGCGCTGGCGCGGCCGAGCGCGGCGCACTGGATGGGCACCGATTCCTTCGGCCGCGACGTGTTCAGCCGCATCATCCATGGCGCGCGGATTTCACTCGCGGTCGGCATCGGCTCGACCTCGTTGGGGGCCACCATCGGCGTGATCGTCGGCCTCACCTCCGGCTATCTCTCCGGCTGGGTCGACCTCGTGTTCCAGCGCGTCACCGACATCCTGCAGGCGCTGCCGCTGCTGGTACTGGCGCTGATCATGACCGCGGCGCTCGGGCCGTCGCTGCCGAACGTCATCATCGCGATCGCCATTCCGCTGATCCCGACGGTGTCTCGCGTGATCCGCGCCAACACGCTGGCGCTGCGCGAGCAGCCCTTCGTCGAGGCCGCCAAGTCGGTCGGCATGAGCGAGGTGCGGATCGCGCTCCGCCACGTGCTGCCCAACACGCTGGCGCCGCTGATCGTGCTCGCCACCGCGCAGCTCGGCTCGACGATCCTGACCGAGGCCTCGCTGTCGTTCCTCGGGCTCGGCATCCCCGAGCCCTATCCGTCCTGGGGACGCATGCTGTCGGAATCGGCGGCCGAATATGTCCGCACCGCGCCGTGGCTCGTGATCTTCCCGGGCATCGCCATCAGCCTCGCGGTGTTCGGCACCAATTTGTTCGGCGATGCGCTGCGCGACATCCTCGATCCCCGGCAGCGTGGCTGATGATGGAAGCTTCCGATTTCGTGCTCGACGTGAAGAACCTGAAGACGGTGTTCTTCACCAATTCCGGCCTGTTTCGGGCGGTCGACGACGTCTCCTTCCACGTCCGCCGCGGCGAGACGCTGGCGATCGTCGGCGAATCCGGCTGCGGCAAGAGCGTGACCGCGCTGTCCCTGATGCGGCTGGTGCCCGACCCGCCCGGCCGCATCGTCGGCGGTTCCGTCACGCTCGAAGGCACCGACCTCCTGGCGCTCGACGAGGCGAAGATGCGCCAGATCCGGGGCAATCGCATCTCCATGATCTTCCAGGAGCCGATGACCTCGCTCAATCCGGTGATCCGGATCGGCGACCAGATCGTCGAGGCGGTGCGGCTGCACCGGAACCTGTCGCGCAAGGAGGCCCGGAACATCGCGGTCGAGATGCTGCGGCTGGTGCGCATTCCGGAGCCCGCGCGGCGGGCAAGGGAATATCCGCACCAGCTCTCCGGCGGCATGCGCCAGCGTGCGATGATCGCGATGGCGCTGGCATGCCGCCCGGCGCTCCTGATCGCAGACGAGCCGACCACCGCGCTCGACGTCACCATCCAGGCGCAGATCCTGGCGCTGATCCTCGACCTGCAGAAGGAGCTCGGCACCGGCCTCGTGCTGATCACGCACGATCTCGGCGTCGTGGCGCAGACCGCACAGCGCGTGATCGTGATGTATGCGGGCAAGAAGGTCGAGGAGGCGACGGTGGAGGCGCTGTTCTCCGATCCCAAGCATCCCTACACTCGCGGGCTGATGGCCTCGATCCCGGCGGTGCCGGCCTCCGGCGCGGCCGCACAGGCGCGGCTGAACGAAATCCCCGGCACGGTGCCGTCGCTGGTGCGCCTGCCCAGGGGCTGCGCCTTCGCGCCGCGCTGCAAGCTCGCGGTCAAGCGCTGCGAGGCCGAATATCCGCCGCTGGAGGATCAGGGCGGCGGCCATCTCGCCGCCTGCTGGCGCGCGGCCGAGGCCGCGGAGGAAGTGGCATGAGCGGGTCGCTTCTCGAAGTCACCGACCTCACCAAGCACTATCCGGTGCGCGCCGGCGTGCTTCGCCGCAGGGTCGGCACCGTGCATGCGGTCGACGGCGTCACGTTCTCGCTCGGCGTCGGCGAGACGCTCGGGCTGGTCGGCGAATCCGGCTGCGGCAAGTCGACGGTGGCGCGCAGCGTGCTGCGGCTGGTCGAGCCGACCTCGGGCCAGATCCGGCTGAAGGGCGAGGACATCACCCATCTCTCCAAGGCCGAGCTGCGGCCGCATCGCCGCGCGATGCAGATCGTGTTCCAGGACCCCTTCGCCTCGCTCAATCCGCGCATGACCGCGGGCGACATCGTGGGCGAGCCGCTCGCCGTGCACGGGCTCGCCTCCGGCAAGGCGCTGGAGGCGCGGGTCGCAAAGCTGTTCGAGCAGGTGGGCTTGCGGCCGGACCAGATGCGCAATTTTCCGCATCAGTTTTCCGGCGGCCAGCGCCAGCGCATCTGTATTGCGCGAGCGCTGGCGCTGGAGCCGCGCCTGATCGTCTGCGACGAGCCGGTCTCGGCGCTCGACGTCTCGATCCAGGCCCAGGTCATCAACCTGCTGGTCGACCTGCAGCGCCAATACGGCTTCTCCTATCTCTTCATCGCGCACGACCTCGCCGTGGTCGCCCATATCAGCCATCGCGTCGCGGTGATGTATCTCGGCCGCATCGTCGAGATCGCCGACAAGGACGAGCTGTTCAAGAATCCGCGCCATCCCTACACCCAGGCCCTGCTCGCCTCGGTTCCGATCGCCAATCCGCACGCCAAGCGCCTCGCGCCGCTGGTCGACGGCGACGTGCCGAGCCCGGTCGATCCGCCGTCCGGCTGCGCCTTCCACACCCGCTGCCGCTTTGCGATGGACCGCTGCAGGACCGAGCGGCCGGCGCTGGTGGAGGCCGGCGACGGCCATCAGGTGGCATGTTTGCTGAACGAGGGGACGGGACGAGGGCAATAAATCGTAGGGTGGGCACGCTTCGCTTTGCCCACTCTACAGGCTTCGTCGCTATCGCTCCTCCAACGACGGAGATCGAGGCGCCTACCCGGCTTCGATCTCGACCACGATCTTGCCGGTGGTCACCTGCTCGCCCTCGACGACGGTGATGGCGGCGACGACGCCGTCGATGTCGGCCTTGTGGACGTGCTCCATCTTCATGGCTTCCAGCGTCAGCACCGGCTGGCCGGCCGTGACCCGGTCCTCCAGCCTGACCAGCAGGGCGACGACGCGGCCGTTCATGGTCGCACGGACCTTGCCGTCGCCGCCGCCATTGGCGGCTGCCTTCGGCGCCGCCAGCGTCAGGTCGGTCACGGCCAACGGCAGGCCGCGATACTGGAGGTGAAGCCGGTCGCCCTCGCGCAGAAACCTTGCGTTGTCCATGACGCCGTCGTGGCGGAAGCGGATCGCCTCCGCGTCCAATTCGTCGACATCGAATTTGAGCGCCGCGCCGTCCGCCGCGACGACATAGGCGCCGTCGCGCTCGCGGGTGACCTCGATCTCGTGAACCTTGCCGCCGATCTCGATGCGCACCGGCAGCGGAAAGGTCGCAGCCAAGCTTCGCCCGCCGCGCCATGACGGCGCGTGCGGATTGCTCACATAAAGCAGCAGGCCGGCAAGCGCGACGTCGGATGCATTGTCGTTGCGCGGCGCCAGCAATTCGTCGCGATGCGCGCCGATGAACGCCGTCGTCGCCTCTCCTCGCGCAAAACCCGGATGGCGCAGGCAGGCCGTCAGGAACGCCTGGTTGGTGGTGACGCCGAAGGCCGTGAGCTGCTCCAGGCCGCAGATCAGCCGGCCGCGCGCTTCCTCGCGCGTCGCGCCGTGACTGATGACCTTGGCGATCATGGAGTCGTAATAGGGCGGGATCTCCACACCCGACTGCAGCGCGTGCTCGACGCGGACGCCGTCCGGCACCCGCCAGCGCGTCATGCGGCCGGACTGTGGCATGAAATCATGCGCAGCGTCCTCCGAGCACAGCCGCACCTCGATGGCGTGGCCGGAAAATTTGACGTCCGACTGCTTGACGGGCAGCGGCTCGCCGCGGGCGACGCGCAACTGCAGCTCGACGAGGTCGAGCTCGGTGATCGCCTCGGTCACGGGATGCTCGACCTGCAGGCGGGTATTCATCTCCATGAAATAGAATTCGCCGCTGGAATCGAGCAGGAATTCCAGCGTACCTGCGCCCTCGTAGCGCAGCGCCTTGACGGCTGCGACCGCGACCTCGCCCATCTTCGCGCGCAGCGCCGGCGTGACCGCCGGCGACGGCGCTTCCTCGATCAGTTTCTGGTGCCGGCGCTGCACGGAGCAGTCGCGCTCACCGAGATGGATGGCGTTGCCGTGGGCGTCGCCGAACACCTGGATCTCGATGTGGCGGGGATTCTGGATCGCGCGCTCGAGGATCACGGTGGGATCGCCGAACGCGGCCCTGGCCTCCGACCGCGCGCTGCGCAGCGCGTCCGGGAACGTGGCCACGTCCGCGACCAGCCGCATGCCGCGGCCGCCACCGCCGGCGACCGCCTTGATCATCACGGGGAAGCCGATCTTCCTGGCCTCCGCCAGCATGACCTCGTCGCCCTGGTCGGCGCCCTGATAGCCGGGCACGACAGGCACGCCGGCCGTCTTCATGATCTCTTTCGCGCCGGCCTTGTTGCCCATCGCCTCGATCGCCTGCGGCGACGGGCCGATGAAGACGAGGCCGGCATCCTTGCAGGCCTGGGCAAGACCCTCGTTCTCGGCGAGGAAGCCGTAGCCGGGATGCACAGCATCCGCGCCGCTGGCCTTCGCAGCCCCGATGATCGCGGGAATGTCGAGATAGGACTGCGCCGGCAGCGCCTCGCCGATGCGCACGGCTTGATCGGCCTGCCGCACGTGAAGCGCGTCGCGGTCGGCGTCCGAATAGACAGCGACGACGCCAAGGCCCAGCTTGCGCGCGCTGCGCATGATGCGCAGCGCGATCTCGCCGCGATTGGCGATCAGGACCTTGAAGAACGGTTTTGCCTGCACGGATCCGTTCCTCATGGCCGGGCCACCGAAAACTGCATGCGCTGCGGAGTGCGCGCGTCGCCCTCGCGGCAGATCGAAAGCACCTCGGCGAGCACCGCGCGGGTGTCGCGCGGGTCGATCACGCCGTCGTCGAGCATGCGCGCGCTGGTCGAGAACACGTCCATCTGGCCGTCGAACACGCCGACGATCTGCGCCTTCATGGCGTCGAGCTTCTCCTTCTCGATCGGCTTGCCGCGCCGGATGGCGGCGGCTTCCGTCACGATCGCCATGGTTTCGGCGGCCTGCTCGCCGCCCATCACGGCGGTCTTGGCGTTGGGCCAGGAGAAGCAGAAGCGCGGATGGAAGCCGCGCCCGCACATGCCGTAATTGCCGGCGCCGAAGGAGGCGCCGCAATAGATGGTGATCTGCGGCACGGTCGCCGAGGTCACCGCCTGGATCATCTTGGAGCCGTGCTTGATCATGCCGGCCTGTTCGTAGGTCTTGCCGACCATGTAGCCCGTGGTGTTGTTCAGATAGAGCAGCGCCGTGCGGGTCTGGCAGCAGGCCTGGATGAAATGCGTCGCCTTGTTGGCGCCATCGGGATCGAGCGGCCCGTTGTTGGTGATGATGCCGATCGCCTGGCCCTCGATGCGGGCGTGGCCGCAGACGGTGGCCGGACCATAGAGCGGCGCGAACTCCGTGAAGTCTGAATCGTCGACGAAGCGCGCGATCGCCTGGCGCATGTCGACCGGGCGCTTGTGGTCCATCGGCATGATGCCGAGCAGCTCCTCCTGGTCGTAACGCGGCGGCTTGACCTGTGCGGCTGCCTTCCCCGGGCGATCCCATTCGAGCTTGGCCATGATCTCGCGGGCGATACGCAGCGCGTCGCGGTCGTCCTCGGCGAGATAGTCGCCGAGACCGGAGATCTGGGTGTGCATCTCGGCGCCGCCGAGCTCCTCCTCGGTCGCGATCTCGCCGGTCGCGGCCTTGAGCAGCGGCGGACCCGCGAGGAACGCGCGCGTTCGGCCACGCACCATGACGATATAGTCGGACAGACCGGTCTGATAGGCGCCGCCGGCGGTCGAGGAGCCGTGCGTCACCGTGACGACGGGGAGGCCCGCCGCCGACAGCCGCGCCAGATTGCGAAAGATGTTGCCGCCGCGGACGAAATCCTCGACGCGGTAGCGCAGCAGATTGGCGCCGGCGCTTTCGACGAGTTGCACGTAGGGCAGCTTGTTCTCCAGCGCGAGCTCCTGCACCCGCAGCGTCTTGTCGAGGCCAAAAGGCTGCAGCGCGCCGGCATCGATGCCGGAATCAGAGGCGCTGACCATGCAGCGGATGCCCGAGACGAAGCCGATGCCGGCGATCACGCCGCAGCCCGGCACGCTCTTGTTCGGGTCCGGCACGTCGAACATGTAGCCGGCGAGCGTCGACAGCTCCAGAAACGGCGCGCCGGGATCGAGCACCAGCGCGACGCGCTCGCGCGGCAACAGCTGCCCGCGGGCGTGGAAGCGATCCTTGGCCGCGGCGGAAGCGGCCCGCGCACGCCCTTCCAGCGCGCGCATCCGCTCGATCAGCGCCAGCATGCCGTCGCGATTGGCCTGGTAGGCGGCGCTGCCGGTGGAGATGGTGTTTTCGATGATGGACATGACTCTATCCTACTCGTCATTGCGAGTTTGGACCGGCGTTAAGGCGCCGACCCGCGTTGGATGAAACTTTGCGAGCGGGAGGGATCGCGGTATTTTGGGGAGCCGTCGGCAAAGAGGTCGGTTTCTCCCTGG
>NZ_JAGWUA010000041.1 GCF_028868675.1 Bradyrhizobium sp. | reverse complement strand
CCGCGGCGCGGCGGCATCTTGCCGTTGACGAGGTAGATCTGCAGCCAGTGCGACAACGACGCGATGACGGTATCGAACAGGCAGACGTCGATATGCTGCCCTTGCCCGCCATGGACGTCGCGATGATAGAGCGCCGAGAGAATTCCGATCGAGGTGTTCATGCCGGTCATGTAGTCGACGATCGACGGGCCGACCTTCATCGGCCCCTCGCCCGGCTCGCCGTCGATATGGCCGGTGACGCTCATCAGGCCGCCCATCGCCTGCAGGATCGCATCGTAGCCGGCGCGCGGGGCGTAGGGCCCGGTCTGGCCGAAGCCGGTCACCGAGCAATAGATGATGCCGGGGTTGATCGCCTTGATCGTCTCGTAGTCGAGGCCGTAGCGCTTGAGGTCGCCGACCTTGTAGTTCTCCATGAAGACGTCGACGTCCTTGGCCAGTTCGCGGACGATCGCCTGGCCCTCGGGCTTGGCGATGTTGACGGTGACGGACTTCTTGTTGCGGTTGGCGCAGAGATAGAACGAGTTGTTGTTGTTCTCCTTGCCCGCGGGATCGGCCAGGTAGGGCGGGCCGAAGGCGCGTGCGTCGTCGCCGGTTCCGGGCCGCTCGATCTTGATCACCTCCGCGCCGAGGTCTCCGAGCATCTGGGCCGACAGAGGCCCGGCAAGCACGCGCGTGAGGTCAAGGATCTTGATGCCTGAGAGCGGCAGGGCCGACATGAAGCTTTCCTCCGGGAACTGGTGTTGGCGGCCGGACCGCGCCGGACCGCTCCCTGCCGATACACCATTTCCGGGCGGCGAGCCCTGCATTGGCGGCATGCGGCCATCCGCCGGCCTGCAGACGCGATGGGGGAATGGCCCGGACCGCCGCAATTCGCGATTCCGCTGGACGGAAAGAACGCGGGCCGCCCCAGTCAGCCGACCGCGGCCGGCTGCCTGATCGACAGCCAGACCGCGCCGTTCTCGACCTTGGCGGGATGCGAGCGCGTGCAGCCCTCGTCGGGCGCAACCGCCTGGCCGCTCGCAAGCTCGATGACGAAATTATGCAGCGGACAGGTCACGCGGCGGTTGTGCACGATGCCTTGCGACAGCGGCCCGCCCTTGTGCGGGCAGCGGTCGTCGAGCGCGAACACCTCGTCGATCCCGGTGCGGAACACCGCGATGTTGCCGTGCGGGGTGCGCACGACGCGCGAGCCGAGGCGCGGAATTTCGTCCAGCCGGCCGATCCGAATCCAGTGGGTCATGCGAGCTCCAGTTCGGCCATGGGTTTGAACTCGGCGCGATCGACGCCGCGCCGGGCGCGCGCCGCCCAGGGATCCTGTTGCGCGAATTGCTGCGAATGGGCGAAGCGCTCGAACAGCGCCTTGCGGTTGACGACGTCGTCGACCACCTGCTTGCGGATCGCCTCGAGGCCGACCCGGTCGCACCATTTGTACATGCGCTCCAGGTACCAGCCCTGCTCGCGATAGAGCTGGGTCAGGGCGACGATGACCTCGAGCGCCTCGTCGTCGGTCGCGACCTTGGTCAGGAACTCGGTGCCCTTGATGTGCAGGCCGGCGGCGCCGGCGAAGTGGATCTCGTAGCCGGAATCGACGCAGACCACGCCGACGTCCTTGCAGGTCGCCTCCGCGCAGTTGCGCGGGCAGCCGGAGACCGCGAGCTTCACCTTCGCCGGCGTCCAGGAACCCCACATGAATTTCTCGATCCTGATGCCGAGCGCGGTGGAGTCCTGGGTGCCGAACCGGCACCACTCCGAGCCGACGCAGGTCTTCACTGTGCGCAGCCCCTTGGCATAGGCGTGGCCTGACACGAGGCCCGCGTCGTTGAGATCGGACCACACCGCGGGCAGGTCCTCCTTCCTGACGCCGAGCAGATCGATGCGCTGGCCGCCGGTGACCTTGACGGTCGGGATCTTGAACTTGTCGGCGACGTCGGCGATCGCCCGCAGCTCGTCGGGCGTGGTGACGCCGCCCCACATCCGCGGCACCACCGAATAGGTGCCGTCCTTCTGGATGTTGGCGTGGACGCGCTCGTTGATGAAGCGCGACTGCTGGTCGTCGCGATAGTCGCCGGGCCAGGTCGCGAGCAGATAGTAGTTCAGCGCGGGCCGGCAGGAATGGCAGCCGTTCGGCGTCTTCCAGTCCATGAACCGCATCACCTCGGGGATGGTCTTGAGGTTCTGCTCGACGATGACGCGGCGGACGTCGTCATGGCTGTGATCGGTGCAGGCGCAGACCGGCTTGACCTTTGGCGCGGCCGAATAGTCGCCGCCCAGGGTGAAGGCCAGCACCTGCTCGACGAGGCCGGTGCAGGAGCCGCAGGACGACGACGCCTTGGTGTGGGCCCGCACGTCGTCGAGCGTAAACAGCTTCTTCTCGATGATGGCCTTCTTGATCGCGCCCTTGCAGACGCCGTTGCAGCCGCATATCTCGGCCTCGTCGCTCATCGCGGCGACCGAGTTCTGGCCGCTGTGGCCGCCGTCGCCCAGATTGGCCGCACCGAACACCAGCCGCTCGCGCATGTGCGAGACGTCGGTGCCGTCGCGCATGTGCTGGAAGTACCAGGGACCGTCGACGGTGTCGCCGTAGAGCACGGCGCCGACGATCTTCTTGTCGCGCAGGACGATGCGCTTGTAGACGCCGCGGTTGGCGTCCTGCAGCACCACCTCCTCCTTGTCCGGGCCCGGCGCGAAGTCGCCGGCGGAGAACAGGTCGATACCGGTGACCTTCAGCTTGGTCGAGGTGACCGAGCCGTCATAGGTGGCAAAGCCCTTCAAGGCGAGGTGGTTGGCGCAGACCTTGGCCTGGTCGAACAGCGGCGCGACAAGGCCGTAGGTCTGGCGGCGGTGCTGCACGCATTCGCCGACCGCGTAGATGCGCCCGTCATAGGTCTGCATGGTGTCGGAGACGACGATGCCGCGCTCGCAATAGAGACCGGCCTTCCTGGCCAGTTCGACATTGGGGCGGATACCGACCGCCATCACCACGAGGTCGGCGGCGACTTCGGTGCCGTCGGCAAAGCGCACGCCGGTGACGTGCTTGTCGCCGAGGATGCCTTGCGTCTGCGCCGGCATCTTGAACACCATGCCGCGCTCTTCCAGCGACTTGCGCAGCATGCCGCCGGCGACGGTGTCGAGCTGGCGCTCCATCAGGGACTCCAGGAGATGGACCACGGTCACCTTCATGCCGCGCTTCATCAGGCCGTTGGCCGCCTCGAGCCCGAGCAGGCCGCCGCCGATCACGACGGCATCGTGATAATGGGTCGACGCCTCGACCATGCGCTCGACGTCGTGGATGTCGCGGAAGCCGATCACGCCCTTGAGGTTGGCGCCGGGGATCGGCAGCATGATCGGGTTCGAGCCGGTCGCGATCAGCAGGCGATCGTAGGGGCAGCGCTCGCCGCTCTCGGTGACGACCTCGCAGGTGCGGCGGTCGATCATCGCGACCGTCTCGCCCTTGCGCAGCGTGATGTTGTTCTCTTCGTACCACTCGACGCTGTTGAGAATGATGTCGCTGACCGTCTTCTCGCCGGCGAGCACGGGCGACAGCAGGATGCGGTTGTAGTTGCCGTAGGGCTCGGAGCCGAACACCGTGATGTCGTAGAGATGGGGCGCGCGCTCCAGGAGCGCCTCCACGGTGCGGATTCCCGCCATGCCGTTGCCGATCACCACCAGCTTCTGCTTGCTCACCTTGTCGAGCATGAATCTGCCTTTCAAATTTCCGGCGACACCGCGCGGCGACGCTGTTCGCGCCCACCGATCGGCTGTTGGTTCGCGAGATTTCGGGAAGGCCCAACCGCGGGCAGACAATCGTCGCCAGCGACGATCGGCGGGATGTTCTTTTCAAGAACCGTGCCAACCGCGACGCCGCCAAAAGCGAAACAAACTCAACGTCAAAGCGCGCGATCCGTGCACGCCGGGGGATGCATCAGAGCTCAAATTATTGGCCGCATCCGATCACTCATTGTGCAGGTGCACAATTCGCGCGCTGGCCTGGCTCAAGCCTTCCGCGCCACGCGGATGTCGAGCCAGCCGAGACCGTTGACGATCAGACTGTCGCCGGCGCCGATGACCACGGTGGTGGTCTCGGCCTCGATGATCGCCGGTCCCTGTAACGCTTCGTCCGGCTGCAGATCGTCGAGCGCATGGACCGGAACCTCCCGCCATTTGCCGAGCCATGCCTGCCGCGTCGCGCGTGGCACGCTTGGCGCGCCCGAGCCTGCCAGCTTCTCCTTGACCGTCCCTGCCGATACCTTGCCGACGGCGGCGACGCGGGCGTTGACGAACACGACCTCCTGGTCGCGCGAGGCGTAGGTGTAGAGCTCCTCGTGCCGCCGGTGGAAGCGGTCCTCGATCTCGGCGATCAGTTTCTCCGAGTCGAGATCGACGTCGCTCAAGGGCACGTCGATCTCGAAAATCTGCTCGCCATAGCGCATCTCGGCGGAGCGCTCGGTCGCGATCGGGCCGTCGAACCAGCCCTTCAGCCGCTCCACGGTGCGCGTTTCCAGATCGGAGAAGATTTCGCGCACTTCGGCCGCGGTACTGCGCGCGCCGGTCTCGAAATGGGTGCGGCTCGCCTCGTAGCGCAAATCCGAGGTCAGCATGCCCCAGGCCGACAGCACCGAGGCCGTGGTCGGCACGATCACGCGCGCGATGTCGAGCTCGCGTGCAATCTCGACGGCATGCAGGCCCGCCGCGCCGCCAAAACTCAACA
The DNA here is from genome assembly GCF_028868675.1 of Bradyrhizobium sp. Lineage (GTDB taxonomy): Bacteria > Pseudomonadota > Alphaproteobacteria > Rhizobiales > Xanthobacteraceae > Bradyrhizobium. Next base: position 21,992 of record NZ_JAGWUA010000041.1, on the reverse strand, counting down.
GTGCAAAACGCCGGGGGTCGACGCCGCGCCGGAGTGTCATCAGGCGGATGCCGTCGGCCATCTTCATGTTGACGAGACGGAAGATGCCGGTCGCCGCCTGCGTGCGGTCGATGCCAAGCGTCGCCGCGACCCGGTCGACCGCCGCTTCAGCCGCGGCCCGATCAAGCGGTCGCTTGCTGCCCATGAAGGCCTTTGCGTCGAGATAGCCGAGAACGACATTGGCATCGGTCACCGCCGGCGCGTCGCCGCCCTGGCCATAACAGGCCGGCCCCGGCACCGCACCGGCGCTTTCCGGACCGACGCGGAAGATGCCGCCGGCGTCGACCGCGGCGATCGAGCCGCCGCCCGCCGCAATGCTCGCGATGTCGAGCGAGCGCAACGCGATGCGCTGGCCGGCGAGACTGCCGTCGGCCGACAGCGACATCGCGCCATCGGTAATGAGCGAAATGTCGGTCGAGGTGCCGCCCATGTCGAAGGCGACGAGATCGGGGAGACCGAGCATCTCGGCGCAGCGCCGGCAGCCGGCCATGCCGCCGGCCGGCCCCGACAGCACGGTTGCCGCCGCGAGCCGTGCGGCTTCCTCGACCGGCGCCATGCCGCCATGGGAGAGAATGATGAAGAGCGAGCCGGCAAGCCCCGCCTCGCGTAGCCGGCTCTCCAGCCGCATCAGATAGCGGCGCACGATCGGGCCGACATAGGCGTTCACGACCGTGGTCGAAACGCGCTCATATTCCTTGATCTGCGGCAGCACGTCGCTGGAGCGCGATACGCTGACGTCAGGGAGTTCGCGCGCGACGCGCTCGGCCGCCGCGATCTCGTGCGCGGGGTTGCGGTAGGAATGCAAAAAGCAGATCGCGACCGAGGTGACGCCGGCGGCGCGGATCGCCGCGATGGCTTGCCCAAGCGACCGCTCGTCGAGCGGCGTCGACACTTCGCCGTTCGGCCTCATCCGCTCGCGCACCCCGAAACGCAGTTCGCGCGGCACCAGCGGCTCCGGCGGCGGCGAGCGCAGATCGTAGCGGTTGGGCTTCAGGCCTTCGCGCATCTCCAGCACGTCGCGATGGCCTTCGGTGGTGAGCAGTGCGACCTTTGCACCCTTGCGCTCGAGCAGCGCATTGGTCGCAACCGTCGTACCGTGCACGAGGCGCTGGGTCACTGCCAGCATCGCCGCGCGCGACAGGCCGAGCCGGCGCGCCAGCTCGTCGAGCCCCGCCATCACGCCGATCGACTGGTCCTGCGGGGTGGAGGGCGCCTTCGCAAAGGTCGTGTGACCGGACGCGTCGATGGCGACGAGATCGGTAAAGGTGCCGCCGACGTCGACGCCGATGATCAACTTGCTCAACGCGCCGGTCCCTTCACTACGTCGTCGGTGACGAGCCCCTGCCGGAGGTCGCGCTCGCGCGCTGCCGCAGCACGCTTCTCCGGCGGGCCGTAACCGCCGCCGCCGGCAGAGCGCACCTCCAGGCAATCGCCCGGCAAAATCTCGATGCCGGTCTCCTTGGTGCGCAATTCGCGCGGCGGCTTGCCCTGCGACAGCAGACGGTAGCGATGCGGCGGCGAATCCTCGCCGCCGAGCATGCCGGCGGAACCGTGCCTGACACCCTCGCCCGCAGTGTTGCCGAGTGTGGGCGTCTTCGTCTCGAACACGAGATCGAGCGCGCAGCCGAGACCGCCGCGAAACTGGCCCTCGCCGCCGGAATTTTCCAGAAACTCGTGGCGGCTGAAATGCAGGGGAAAGCGCGCTTCCGCGACCTCGATGCTACCGAACTTCAATCCGCCGACCGTGTGCCACTCGCCGATCGACGACCAGCCGTCGCCGCCGGCCGATGCGCCGCCGCCGGGCCGCGCATGAAAGAGATGCCAGATGAAGCTGCGCCCGGTACGGGGATCCTCGCCCTTCACCGCGATGCGGAACCGGCGGCCCCAGCCGGCCATCACGCGATCGGGGCACGAGCCGGAGAGCGCCTTGATCACCGCCTCGACGATTTCATTCGAGGGATGACTGGTGCACAAAGTCACGGGGCGGCCGGGATCGGCCCAGACGATGGTGCCCTGCTTCGCCACCACCTTCAGCGGCCGGAGCGCACCGGAATTCTTCGGCGTGTCGGGATCGATCAGATAGGCGAACGCCATCACCACGGCGGCGTGCATGTTGGCGTGCGAGGAGTTGACGAAGCTGTCCGCTTGCGGATCGGAGTCGGAGAGATCGACCTCGATGTCGCTGCCGCGCTTGGTCACCCTGGCACTGATGCGGATATCCCTGCGGTCGCGGCCGTCGTCGTCGAGGAAGGCCTCGCCGTAGAAGGTGCCGTCCTTCCAGGTCGCGACCACGGCGCGGGCCTGGCTCTCGGCCGCATCGAGCACCGCCTCGACCGCGGCCTCCACCACCGGCGCGGTGAGCTCGGCGAACAGCTTGGCCATCCGCCGCTCGCCGAGATGCGCAGCCCCGATCATGGCGGCGAGATCGCCGCGAAAATCATGGGCGTTGCGGACGTTGAGCGCCAGCATGTCCAAGATGTCGTCGCGCAGGCGGCCGGCCTCGTAGAGCCTGATCGGCGGGATGCGGATACCTTCCTGCCAGATCTCGGTCGCATCGGGATTGTAGGCGCCGTGAGTGGCGCCGCCGATGTCGCTCTGATGCGCGCGCACGATGCTCCAGAACAGCCGCCGCTCGCCGGCGAAGATCGGCACGAACACGGTAACGTCGGGCAGATGGCTGCCGCCGTGGTAGGGATCGTTCATCAGGATGACGTCGCCGGGCACGACGTCCTTGAAGCGGTCTTCCACGGCGCGCGTCGCCCAGGGCAGCGCGCCGACATGGACCGGAATATGATCGGCCTGCGCGATCAGCCGCGCATTGACGTCGCACAGCGCGAGCGAGAAATCGCGGCTGGAATTGAGGATCTGCGAATAGGAGGTGCGCAGCATCGCCTCCCCCATCTCCGTGACGATCGAGCTCAGCCGGTGCTGGACCACGGAGCGGGTGATGGGATCGATGACGGGTGGGGACATGGGACCTCGGAATCGTGCAAGCAGGACACTATGCCAGCGGTCGCTTCATTCGAATATCAAGAGCCCCGCTTGTGACCTTCTTTTCGCAATCAAGGCAATTCCGGTGCGGTAAGCCGGTTCAGAGAGTCATTGATATGGACCATTGAATGGTCTATGATCAACACCTTGAAAAGGTGCCCATAATGCGGATTTCTGTCACCGACGCGAAGGGACAATTGACCGAACTCGTTCGCCGCGCGGAAGCCGGCGACGAGGTCATCCTGACGCGACACGGCCACGCCGCGGTGCGTCTCGTCCCCGTCAGGATTGCGCCGGACCGTGCGACGCGGCGCGCCTTGCTGGAGGCCGTGCGCAACAGCGGTGCGGCAAAGGCCGCGCGCGGACCAAGCGCGGCACGCAGCCAGGACTTTCTCTACGGCGATGACGGCCTGCCCCGATGATCGCCGTAGACACGTCGGCGCTGATGGCGATTGTGCTCGGTGAGCCGCAAGCCGGTACCTGCATCGATGCGCTCGAAGCCGCCGACGAAATCCTGATTTCCGCCGGCACTGTGGCGGAGAGCCTGATCGTCGCGGCCAGACGTGATGTCGGCGACGAGATGAACAGGCTGATCGATGGCCTCGGCCTCAACGTCGTCTCGGTGACGCAGGCCTCCGCCCCACGCATCGCGCAAGCCTATGCGCTCTGGGGCAAAGGTATTCACCCGGCAGGCCTCAATCTGGGCGACTGCTTTGCGTACGATGTCGCGAAACAACACGACTGCGCCCTGCTCTATGTCGGCGACGATTTCGCGAAGACCGATATCGCGAAAGCTGCATGAGCCATGCACGTCTGAGAACCAGAGCGCCTGGCGAGATTCGGGTCGCCGTCGTCCCAGTCACACCAATTCTATCGTGATCGCGCGCCGAAGCGGTGCCGGACCGCAGGCAACGGCCCCCGCATTCGCACGGAACCAACCACGGTTTGACAGCGCTGCGCCTGCCGGGCAACTCTTCCACGTCCGGGAATCACTGATGTCTCACGCCGAGTACGTTTCCGCCTCCAAGCAGGTGCCGGTTCTCTCGCGACTGGTGACCGCGCTGCGCCAGATACCGGCGGTGCAGTCCGCACTCGCAAGGCTCAGAGCACTGCTCGGCCGTGGAACGAATCCCGAACCGACCGTCATCAGCGCATTCGTGGCCGACGCTGGCGACGTTACGAAGGACGTCGTCGAAGCAAGCGATGCAACACCCGCGCCGGCGGCGACGTCGCCGCACGACGGACCACAACTCGAACCGGTTATTGCCGACACGTTCGAAACCGATGCGGCCAACAATGCGGCTGACGCCATCGAGATCGCTGACGTCGCGCCCGTGACCGTGCAGCTCGAGCCGCAGCTCCCCAGCGAGGCCGCGTCCCCACCCGTGATCATCGACGCGTTTGTGGCCGAACCGGCGGTCGTGGCGAGCCTCATCCCCGAGGTCGAAGCCGTCGCGTCCGCGCTGACGAGGCCGGCGGAGGAAGACCGGGAGGCGCTCATTCGCCGGCGCTGGCGCGAGACCGGCGTCCGGATGTGGACCACTGGCCAATCGGTGTTGCGCATTCAGGGCAGCGTCGCGCTGCTGCCGCCAAAACCCGGCGAGACCATGCCGCAATACGACACGCTCGAAATCAGGCTGATCGGCGGCGAGATCGTTTGCGAGGGTTTTGTCTTGCAACCACCGGAGCGCGGGCCACAGCGCGCGTAGCGGCCAGCGCCGCAAATCAGAACGGCGAGGCCGTGAAATTGAAGCGCTGCGTCACGTCATAGGCCGCCTTGGTGACGGGCACGGCATAGTTGATGGCGAGCGCGCCGAAGGGCGAAGCCCAGGTGAGGCCGACGCCGACCGACGAACGCAGCACATTGCCGTTGGCCACGTTGACGGTCTGCCCGCCAAAGCTGGTCGGCCCGGTGTAGCGGAACACGCTTCCGGCATCGACGAAGGCGGAGCCCTTCAGGCCATATTCGTCGGGCACCCCGGGAATGCCGCTCTGCAGCTCGGCAGTCGTGGCCCAGTAGAGGCTGCCACCGACATTGTCCATGGTGCTGCCGCTCGTCAGATCGCGCGGGCCAAAACCGTTGGGGGCGAAGCCGCGCACCATCGAAGGCCCGCCGAAGAAGCTGTTGAGCAGCGGCGCCTCCTGGCCGCCCCAGCCGGTGATGTAACCGCCCTGCGCGCGCACCATGCCGACGAGATCGCCGCCGAGCGACTGATAGTAGCGTACGTCTTCGGTGGTGCGGAGGAAGCGGACGTCGCCGCCGAGGCCTGCGAGGTCCTGCCGGAGTTGCGCGTTGATGCCACCGGTCGGGCTCTTGGTGTTGTCGAGCGTGCTATAGGTGGTCGTGCTGCCGACGCCCGAGACCCAGGCGGGCCCCGCCGCAGCCGCCTGCTGGATCGGCAGCGACACGGTGGCGCCGGATGCGGCAGGCGCCAGCGTGACGGTCTGGTTGGAGAGCGAGTAACGCCACTGCACGCTGGTCTGTTCCGTCATCGGCGTCGCCAGCGAGAGGTTGGCGCCGTAGGTATCGGACCCATAGGACTGGTAGCTGCTGGCAAAGGTCTGCCGGCCGAACAGCTCGGCGCCGGCCGTGGCGCGGCTCTCGAAAATATCCGGTTCCGACACTGACAGATCGATGCCGCGCGCATACTGGCCGTAACTGACGGTCGCCTGCGCCGCCACCCCGGTGCCGAGAAGATTGCGATCGCCGAGCTTGACCTCGCCGAGCCATCCGTCGGTCGTGGAGTAGCCGCCGGACACGAAGAAATCGCCGGTCGGCTGGTCGACGGCCTCGACGTCGAGCACGACGCGGTCGCTCGCCGAGCCCGGCCGGCTCGTCACCTTGACGCTCCTAAAATAGTTCAGGCCCTTCAACCGCCGCTCGGCGCGATCGACCAGCGTCTGGTTGTAGGCGTCGCCCTCGGCGAGATCGAATTCGCGGCGGATCACGTAGTCGCGCGTCCGCGTGTTGCCGTGAATCTCGATGCGCTCGACGTAGCTGCGCGCACCCTCCTCGATCACGAAGGTCACGTCGATGACGTGCGCCTGCGCGTTGCGGCCGATGCGGAGCGTGGGGTGCGCGAAGGGAAAGCCGAGCTTTGCCATCTCGAGCGCCAGGGCCTCGGAGCCCTTGTCGAGAAGGCCGCCGTCGAACGGGGCGCCCGAGCGCGCCGGAATCCGGGCGCGTAGCCGTTCGGCATCCACACCCGGCACACGCGACTCCAGAGCGACATTGCCGAACCGATAGGGCTCGCCCTCGTCGATGACGAAGGTCACCGCAAAGGCCTTGCCGGCCGGATCGTATTCGGCGCGCGCGTCGGTCACGGCGGCATCGGCATAGCCGTGGTTGCGGTAGTAGCGCCGCAGCTGCTCGCGGTCCTGCGCGACCCGGTCGGGATCGTAGATGTCGGCGTGGGTGAAGAAGCTCAGCAAATTGGTCGCGGAGGTGTTGATGACGGCCGCGAGCTGTCGCCGGCTGAACGCATGATTGCCGGTGAAATCGACCTGCCGCACGGTCGTCTTTGCGCCTTCAGTGATGGTGAAGACGAGATCGACGACGTCGTCGTTTCCGCGCGCGATCGTCTCCGGCACCACCTTGACCTCGTCGCGGCCGGCGTGCCGGTACGCCTCCACGATGCGGCCGACGTCGGCCTGCACGGTCGCGCGCTGCAGCGGACCGCGCGGCTTCGACTGGACGACCGCGGCGAGGTCCTTGTCCTTGACGCTGGTGTTGCCCTCGAAGGCGACCCGGCCGAGCAGCCTGGCCTCGGCGAGATGCACGACGATGCCGTCGCCGGCGCGGTCGATTTTCACCTCGTCGAACAGTCCCGTGCCGGTCAGCCCCTTCAGCGCGGCGTCGAGCGCGGCGGCGTCATAGCGGCCGTCCGGGCCAGCATGGAAATAGGAGCGCACCGTCGCGGCCTCGACGCGCCGGTTGCCTTCGACCGTGATCCCGGCCGCGGGATCGGCGGCCAGCGCCCGCGACGCCGACAGCGCGATCAGAAGCGCCAGCGCAGATGCGCCGCGCCGCCCGTCTCGTCCCGTCGATCTGCTCGTCACGTTAACCCTGCCTGATGTCTTGCCGGCGCAATCGAATTTCGCGCGCCGGGCAAAAGAATGTCGGAGGCAAGGTCTGTTGCGGGTCAAGGCGACGAACACCGCCACAATTTCGACGCGGCCGCGGCCGGCCGTTCAAAAATTCGTCGCATCGCCGCTTCAAATCGCGCTTAGCCAACGGGTGGAGAACGCTCGCGACGCACGCGGTTGCGGGCGCGACGGAGCATCACATGCGCTATGCAGCCCTCATCCTCACCTTGCTGGCTCTGACCGGTCCGGCCCGCGCCGCCGTTGCGCCGCAGATCGATCCGCAGACCTCGCTCGGCGTGGTGCAGCAGTGGATCTACAACTACCGCGTCAAGCCGGACTATGCGCACGTGCCGGCCGCCGTTCGCGTGCTGTTTCATTCGCAGATGTTCAAGGAGCCCGAAAACGCCGGCATCTATCTCGGCTTCATCGCCGGCACGATCGCATCGAACCCGCCGAAGGCCGAGCAGCTCGTCAACAGCTTCTTCCCGGTCCCTGCGGAAGACGAGTGGGTGATCGTGCGCGCCGTGGCCTATTCCGGACTGCCGGACTGGCGCAACCTCCTGCGCCGGATCGCGCCAAAAATGCGGGAGCGGCGGGTCATGATCGACGGCTACCTCAACGGCTCGCTGCCGACGCTCGCCGAGATTCCGCTCGAGGAAACCAAGCCCGGCATGCTCGACCGGATGCGCGCCACCTTCACCCGCAATCCCTTCGCGAAGGAGGACAAGAAGCTCGACACCAGGCTGACCTTCGCGTCGAACCAGGATCTGCTGGATACGCTCTGGGGCTACTATTTCGCCACGGGCTCGCACGTTCCGATCATGCGGATCGTGGAAATGCTGCCGTGGTCGAGGAGCCGCGATACCATCGACAAGCTGACGGTGGGCAGCATGGCGCGCTACACGCTCGCAAGCTATGCCGTGCGCGACAACGCCCTGCGCGAATTCTTGCGCGGCGAACTGGCGCGGCGGCCCGAGCCGGTGAAGACGCCGCTGACCGAGGTGATCCAGGCCGCCGACACCGTCCAGCTCAGCGCGCTCCGCCGCGACGCGGTCGCAGCCGTCGAGGAGCTGAAGACCAAGGGTTCGGACTCCCGCCGCAATCTCAGCCTCTGGGGACAGGTCGGGGTCGGCGCGCTGGCGCTCGGCTGCGTCTCGGCCGCAGCGCTCGGGCAGGTCGCCATCGGCGTCCCCTGCGTGATCGGCGGCGCCACCTCGCAGGGGCTATTGTCGTTCTGGGAGAAGCAGCAGTAAGGGAGTGCCGGAGCAGACGGGACAGTTCGGAAAATGGAGCGGGTGAAGGGAATCGAACCCTCGTATTCAGCTTGGAAGGCTGCTGCTCTACCATTGAGCTACACCCGCGTCTCGGGATCACCTAACACGGCCGGCGGGCGGCCTCAACCGCCCTCACGGGCCGTTATCCCCTTGGAAAGGCCCGCAGTTCCCCGGCGGACGGCGTCCGCGGCCTTAACACCGGCGGAATCGCGCTCTATATTGAAGGCTCCCCTAACCAACGAAAGGAGGTGATCCAGTGTCTTGTCTCAAGCGCTGTCACCTCGCTGGGATCGCCCGCTGAGCTTCTGACGTAGCGGCTTGGCATCGGGGCGCTCTCAGCCCTGGACCAGCGAGACAACAACGGGCGCGGCGGGCTTTGGTCCGCCGCGCCTTTTCCTTGGCCTCGAGACCGTTTCGTCGCCCTGCCGGTGAGGCCATATTTTCTCGTCCGCGAATTGTCGGCGGCGGCGCCGGCGGGACGTCCTTCGACCGGTCGACATGCAACCAGACGAGGTGACGATGCTCTACGCCATCCTGGCCTATCACGTGGAAGGCGAGGTCCTGTCCATGACGCCGGAGGAGGACGAGGCCCTGATGGCCGCGCTGCGCGGCGTCCACTCGCCGCTGAGGCAGAAGGGACATTTCGGCCCCTGCGCCCGGCTCGACGAAACCGCAACGGCGCGCACCTTGCGCGGGCCCGGCGCCGGCACGGTACTCGACGGCCCCTTCGCCGAGACCAAGGAGCAGTTGCTCGGCTTCTACATCATGGACTTCGCGCATGAGGACGAGGCGGTCGAGGCGGCCCGCGCGCTGCGCAAGGTCAACAGGTCCGCGGTCTATGAAATCCGCCCGATCAAGCTTTTCCTCCCCTCCGACGGGTTTGGCGCGACATCGGACGGTGGATGATCGGCTGAGCGGCTAAGTCGGTTGCGTCGGCTTTCGGCTGGTCAAGCGGCGGATCGCCAGCGCGCCGAAGGCGATGAACCACAAATAGGGCGCGTAGGCCGGCGCGACGGCCGCCACAACCATGCCGGGCAGGAACACCAGCACCGGGAACAGCGAGGCGATCATCTCGCGGCGCCAGCCTCCGAGCACCGTCCACCACAGCCAGGCATTGAGGCCGGCGATGACGGTCAGGTGCAGGCCATAGAGCGTCGCCACCGCATTGCTCATGCTGTAATTGCCATAGAGCCCGTTGGTCACCGGCAGCAGGACGATCGACAGCAGGAAGAACAGGTTCAGCATCACCACGCCACGGCTGCCGACCGGCTGGCGGGCGAGCCGGCGGTGATGGCTGATCCAGAACACCCCGGCGATGATGAAGCTCAGCGCGAACCCCAAGAGCTTGCCGGCATAGACATGGGCGAGATCGCTCCAGTCCGGCAACGACTTGAACACGCCGGCCTTGGGCAGGTCGTAGGCGAGCAGCGTCATGGCGACGCCGAAGATGGTGTTGCTGAGCGATTCCAGCCGGCGCATCTCGAACTGGTCGGCAGTCGGCTCGGACTTGATCTCGGAATCGGTCATGTCGGGACGCCGCGGCTGGCTCGGTGAACCTCCTCCCCTAAGTCCTAAAGCGGCTGCCGTCCAGCCACATTGCGGATCGCGCCTGGATCGCCGAATCTCGGGCTTTCACCGGGGCGATTCGTGGCGGCTGCGACATATCTGGACGGGCTCAATGCCGAGCAGCGCCGCGCGGTCGAGCATGGCGTCGGCGACGGCGGCACCATCGGCGGTCCGCTGCTGGTGATCGCCGGCGCTGGCTCCGGCAAGACCAACACGCTTGCCCACCGGGTCGCGCATCTGATCGTGGCCGGCGCCGATCCGCGCCGCATCCTGCTCATGACCTTTTCGCGCCGTGCGGCCGCCGAGATGGGAAGCCGCGTCGAGCGCATCGCGCGAAAGGTGCTGGGCGAGAACGCGGCCATCATGCGCGAGGCGCTGGGCTGGGCCGGCACCTTCCACGGCATCGGCGCGCGGCTGTTGCGCGAATACGCCGAGCGGATCGGCGTCGATCCCGCCTTCACCATCCACGACCGCGAGGATTCCGCGGACCTGATGAATCTGGTGCGGCACGAATGCGGCCTGTCGAAGACCGAGGGCCGCTTTCCCGCCAAGGGCACCTGCCTGTCGATCTATTCGCGCTGCGTCAACGCGGAGATGGAGATCGAGAAGGTGCTTGGCCAGCACTATCCGTGGTGCGCGGGCTGGGCCGCTGAGCTGAAGACGCTGTTTGCCGCCTATGTCGAGGCCAAGCAGGCGCAGCACGTGCTCGACTACGACGACCTCCTGCTGTACTGGTCCGGCATGATGGAGGATGCCGCCATCTCCGGGGAGATCGGCAGCCGCTTCGACCACGTGCTGGTCGACGAATATCAGGACACTAACCGCCTGCAATCCTCGATCCTGCTGGCGCTCAAGCCGGACGGGCGTGGGCTGACCGTGGTCGGCGACGACGCGCAGTCGATCTATTCCTTTCGCGCCGCGACCGTGCGCAACATCCTGGAATTCCCGCAGGCCTTCTCGCCGCGCGCCGACGTCGTCACGCTCGACCGCAACTACCGCTCGACGCAACCGGTGCTGTCGGCCGCGAATGGCGTCATCGGGCTGGCGCGCGAGCGCTTCACGAAGAACCTCTGGACCGACCGCATCTCCTCGCGGAAGCCGCAGCTCGTCGCGGTGCGCGACGAGGCCGACCAGGCGCGCTACATCGTCGAGGAGGTGCTGGCGAACCGCGAGCAGGGTTCGCTGCTGAAGCACCAGGCGGTGCTGTTCCGCACCTCCTCCCACAGCGGTCCGCTGGAAATCGAGCTGACCCGCCGCAACATCCCCTTCGTGAAGTTCGGCGGGCTGAAATTCCTCGACGCCGCCCACGTCAAGGACACGCTGGCGCTGCTGCGCTTCGTCGAGAACCCGCGCGACCGTGTCGCCGGTTTTCGCATCCTGCACCTGCTGCCGGGCGTCGGGCCCGCGACTGCGCAGCGCATGCTCGGCCACATGGCGGAGAGCGCCGATCCGCTCGCAGCACTTTGCCGCCTCCCCGCCCCGCCGCGCGCCGGCGCCGACTGGCGCGCCTTCGTCCAGACGATCGAGAACCTGCGCTACGCCGAATGGCCGGCCGATCTCGAGCGCGCGCGGCTGTGGTACGAGCCGCATCTCGAGCGCATCCACGAGGACGCCGAGACGCGCCGCGCCGATCTCGTGCAGCTCGAGCAGATCGCGAGCGGCTATCTCTCGCGCGAAAAATTCCTGACCGAGCTCACGCTCGATCCGCCGGATGCGACTTCCGACCAGGCCGGCGTTCCGCTGCGCGACGAGGACTACCTGATCCTCTCCACCATCCATTCCGCCAAGGGTCAGGAGTGGAAGTCAGTGTTCGTGCTCAACGTGGTCGACGGCTGCATGCCGTCCGATCTCGGCGCCGGCACCAGCGCGGAGCTGGAGGAGGAGCGCCGCCTGCTCTACGTCGCGATGACCCGCGCCAGGGACGATCTCCACCTGGTCGTGCCGCAGCGCTTCTTCACCCACGGCCAGGCGCAGGCCGGCGACCGTCACGTCTACGCCTCGCGCACGCGCTTCATTCCCGAGAGCCTGGTGCCGCTGTTCGAACGAACCACCTGGCCGCGCTTCGCCACCGACGCGGCGCGAGCGGCGGCGCAGGGGCCGAAGATCGACGTCGGCGCGCGGATGCGCGGGATGTGGCGATAGGCGCGGCACACACCAAAGGTTAGGGATATCCCCGCCCGAGTTCGCAGGGCCGCGGCCGCCTTTTGATCCACGTCAATCCGCCGAGCCGGCCTTCCCGGCTAGAAACATACTTCCGTGAACCTCCAGGCAAAGCGCAGGCGAATGGCATCTCTTCCGAGGAAGTCCAAGCAGATCCGGCCCCGAAAAGCCGCGCCCGGCAAGCGAGCCAGGACGGCGGCAGCGCGCGCACGCAGCATCAAGCTCAACGCGGTCGAGCGGTCGCTGGTCGAGCAGTCCGCGCTCGGGGCGCTGGAGACCGAGATGGCGGCGTTCGACAGCGTGCTGAAGGGACCGCCGGCACTGCCGCCCGACAGCGAGCCGGTGCAGGCGATGCTGACGGGAGCCGCGCCCGACGATGCCAAGCGGCTGCAGGCGCTGCTCGTCGGCAAGGAAGCCAAGCGCGAGAAGCGCCACACCAGCGACGAACTGGCCGACGGCTGGCGCTTCGGCGGCTATCCCTACAAGCACCGGATGTTTCGCCGCGACTACGAGGAGCAGAAATTCGTCCTGCAGACCGAGCTGTTGAAGCTGCAGAACTGGATGAAGGAATCGCGCCAGCGGCTGGTGCTGCTGTTCGAGGGCCGCGACGCCGCCGGCAAGGGCGGCACGATCAAGCGCTTCATGGAGCATCTCAATCCGCGCGGCGCCCGCGTCGTGGCGCTGGAGAAGCCGAGCGACGTCGAGCGCGGCCAATGGTACTTCCAGCGCTACGTGCAGCATCTGCCGACCGCCGGCGAGATCGTGCTGTTCGACCGGAGCTGGTACAACCGCGCCGGCGTCGAGCGCGTCATGAAGTTCTGCTCGAATGGCGAGTATGAGGAATTCCTGCGCCAGGTGCCGGAATTCGAACGCAACCTCGCGCGCAGCGGCATCCACCTCATCAAGTTCTGGTTCTCGGTCAGCCGCGAAGAGCAGCGGCGGCGCTTCAAGGAGCGCGAAGGCCATCCGCTCAAGCAGTGGAAGCTGTCGCCGGTCGACCTCGCCTCGCTCGACAAGTGGAGCGACTACACGCGGGCCAAGGAAGCCATGTTCTTCCACACCGACACCGCGGACTGCCCCTGGATCGTCATCAAGTCCGACGACAAGAAGCGCGCGCGGCTGAACGCGATGCGCTACGTGCTGTACGCGATGCCCTATGCCGGCAAGGACACCAAGCGCATCGGCCTCGTCGACGACCTCCTGGTCGGACGCGCCAACGTGATCCACGAACGCGAGGAGCACGGCAAGTAGGCTCCGCGGTTCACGCGGACGCGCCGACGTCCTGCGCCGTCATCGCCAGCGAGAGCTGGTACCGGCCCACCGTGAGCGACTCCCGGGCGCCCATCGCATGCAGCGCGGCAGGCGACAGCGAGGCGGCGAGCGCCTCCGCCACCGCCTCGGGCTCGTAGCCCGAGACCAGGATGATCCAGTCGGCCGCCGCGTCGCCTCGGCGGATTTGCTGCTCGGTGGTTGGTGCGGCCGTCTTCGGCGTGTCCGTGCGCAGAAGATGCGCGCCGGTCAATCCGGCCTGTCCGGAACACTTTTCGAGCGTCTCGACCAGCGTCGTGCCGAACGGCTCCTCCGTGCCGGCCCGCGGCGAAAGCCTGATGGTGGCGATCGCGCCGGCGACGCCTCCGCCAAAACCCGCGACGACACGGCACTGGCTGCGCACCATGTCCAGGTGATGCGGCATCATCTTCCGCGACCAGGGCGTCGGGTCGTTCAGCCGCGCCAGATAGGCCGCAGAGGTCAGGGTCGCGTAATCATCCAGTTCATAGAGGACGAAGAAGCCGGTGGCGTCCAGCGTGCTCGACCACCGGGAGCCACGGCGGAAGCCGGGGATGCCGAGCCGCTCCGGAAAATGCTCGTGCGAATGCCAGTCGCCGAATTCGGATCGCATCTCGGCGCGAATGTTCCACCACATCGCGACGGCGGCTTTGCCGAGCAGCGGCATGACCGATCTCCTCTCTCGCTTACTTCGGCCCCACGCGCATCGGCGCCGGCAGCGCCGGCGGCAGCTTCCCCGCCCCCTGCAGCGCGGCCTGCATCGCGACGATGTAGCCATAGGGGCCGAGGCCCGCGATCACCGCCTTGACCGCGGCCGACAGCTTGGAGTGCCGGTGCAGTTCGTCGCGGGCATGGATGTTGGAGATGTGAACCTCGAAGATCGGACCGTCGAAGATCTTCAGGGCATCGAACATCGCGATCGAGGTAAAGGAATAGCCGGCCGGATTGATGATGAGCGCGTCGGCCTCGGTGCGCGCCGACTGGATGAGATCGACCAGCACGCCCTCGTGGTTCGACTGGTGGAAGGACAGCTGCGCGCCGGCGAAGGCAGCGAACGCCTCGCAGCTCGCCTTGATCGCATCGAGCGTCGTCGACCCGTAGATGTGCGGCTCGCGCACGCCCAGCAGGTTGAGGTTGGGGCCGTTGAGGATCATGATGCGCATGGGCGCTCCTTGCTGCCTGACGTGCGGAGGACGGACGTCGGCCACGCTATCCCATCAGGCGGGTCGAGCGCCAACGCGGCGCGCCCGCCTTCGCTCGCTTTGCGTCAACGACGATTTCGACAGGCCTGCCTGGCCGTAGCTCGCGAAGCGAGCGAAGGCTGGTGGGGGAGGCAGGACTCGAACCTGCGAAGCCATGAGGCGGCTGATTTACAGTCAGCTCCCTTTGCCACTCGGGACACTCCCCCGCTCGACGGCAGCACAATCGGGCCGGACCTTGCCGGCGGACCGAAACGGCCATGGAGACGTGAAGGCCGCGACAGCCCGAGGGCGCGCGGCCGGCGCGTTTATGGGCGAACCGGCGGGGCAAAGTCAACCGAGCCAGTCAGGTAAAATCGCCCCTTTCCGGGGTGCAAATTGCCATATTCCGGAACCCGTGACAGAAGCGAGCCCATGACCGAGCGCAAATTCAGGCCAAGATCCCGCAGTGGCGGGGCTAAACCCTTCAGCAGGCCCGGAAAATCGGCCGGACGGCCGGCCTGGCGCGAGCGCGATTCGCACTCCGACGGTCCGGCGATCCTCTATGGCTGGCACACCGTGACCATGGCGCTCGCCAATCCGAAGCGGCGGATCCGCAAACTGATCCTGACCGAGAACGCCGCGCGCCGGCTCGCCGAGGAGAGCATTCCAACCCGCATCGCGCCGGAGATCGTCCGTCCCCAGGAGATCGACCGGCTGCTCTCGCCGGACGCCGTGCACCAGGGCCTGCTGGCCGAGGCCGATCCCCTGCCCTCGCCCGACATCGAGACGCTGACGCCGGAGGGCCTGGTGCTGGTGCTCGACCAGATCACCGATCCGCACAATGTCGGCGCCATCCTGCGCTCGGCCGCGGCCTTCGCGGTGAAGGCGATCGTCACCACCGCGCGCCACAGTCCGGAAGCGACCGGCGTGCTGGCGAAGGCCGCCTCCGGCGCGCTCGAACTGGTGCCGATCGTCACGGTGCAAAATCTCGCCCGCGCGCTGACCGCGCTGAACGAGCGCGGCTTCCAGACCGTCGGGCTCGACAGCCAGGGCAGCGAGGATTTGAGCGCGGTCGCGCTGCGCGAACCGCTTGCGCTCGTGCTCGGCGCCGAGGGCAAGGGCTTGCGGCAATTGACGCGCGAGACCTGCAGCGTGGTGGCGCGGCTCGACATGCCCGGCGAGATCAAGAGCCTCAACGTCTCCAACGCCGCGGTGCTCGCGCTCTATGTCGGCGCCAGCAGGCTCGGATTGATGAAGGCGTGAGACGCAAAACGCCCGTCCGGTCGTGGCGGACGGGCGCTCGTCGGGATCGGCTCAGCCGATCGGGCGATCAGTAATAGCGGCGCAGCGGGCGCGGGCCGTAGCGATACGGCGCATAGCGGTGCGCGTAGCCGTAGTGCACGCGGGGCAGATAGCCGTAGCGCGGTCCGTAGCCGTAGCGGTACGGACGATAGCCGTAGCCATAGGGGCGCACGCCATAGCCGCCATGGGTCACGACCGCGTCTTCGCGATAGGTCGGATACGGCGCGAAGGCGCCGGGACCGGTATAGGTCGGGCCCTGGTTGACGTAATAGTACTGCGTCGTCGGCTCGGCGAGACGCTCATAGCCCCAGCCGCCGCAGCCGGTGTTGCAGCCATGGCCCCAGCCGAAGGTCGGCGCGATCGCCGGCGCGCAGGGGCTGACATAGGCCGCGCCGCAGGGCGAGCACGAGGAGAAGCCGCAAGCCATCGCCGGCGTCGCTCCCATCGCCATCACGGCCGCCGCCGCGAACATTCCCGAAATCATCCGACGCATCACTCTCTCCTGTTCGATTTCCGTTTGCTGGATTTGCCGACTTGCTCGCCTTAGGGCTGCGCCTTGCCGGGCCCCTCGACGTGAGGCACGGGCCGCGGACGGTGACCTCGACCGCCGCCGATCTCGGGCGCGATGATCACCGCCGGCGGATTGACGGGAACGTCCATCTGCGGCGGCAGCGGCGCCGAATGCGCGTCCCAGCTGCGGTAATAGCTCTGCGCCGGCTGCGGCAGTTTGCGGTTCGTGGGCGGCTCGACCTCGAGGCGCCCGTAACCGGGCCGCAGCCCCATGGTCGGATAATAGTGCCCGACCTCGGGCGGCTGCCGCTCGGGGACGTAGCTCCCGCCATAGATCGTGGGCTGCACCTGGGTGCCTTTGGCGAGGCCCCATTCGCCCTCGACGACGGCGTAGGACGCATCGATGCCGTTGATGATGATGGGCACGCCGGGACGGCCGGGCACGACGATCTCGAAACCGTCGGCGGCAAGCGCCGCGGCGGGCAGTCCGATCAGAATCGCTGCGAGCGCCAAAGCGCGCATGGATGGGTCCCGGTTATTCAGGCCACAGCCTAACCGAAGGCGAAGCACAGAGGGTTAAGGCCGCCGGCAAAATTCCGGTAAGCCTAATGCGCAAGCACTGCGGGGCGCTCGAATGCAGGAAACCCCGTCGAAGCCTTAACGGCGCGTTGAGACGGGAACCCCGGCGCGCGCACTCCTCACATCCGTTTGACTCGCCGGGCCCGAAAAACCGGAAATGGCCGGAACGACCGCGCGCGCTCATGCTTAGCCAAGCATGCTTAGCCAAGACCGAGTGAGAGACGGAGTGAACGATGACAGGTTTGAAACCACCACACAGCGCGATCGTGGGCGCCGCGGGAATCGCGATGGCCGCACTGGCGACACCGGCCTTTGCCGACCAATCGGTCGTGCAGTATCCCGGCGCATGCCTGCAGATGCATCCGAACGCGAATTGCAGGAATCACGGGCCCGGAAATCCGGAGCGGTACTACGGATACGTTTCGCGGCGCGCCTACAATTACGGCGGCCCCGGCTATCCGGCGGCGTATGCCTACGATCCCGCCTACGAGATCGGGTTCGCTCCGGAGTTCGCGGGCGACGTGGCCGGTGCAGCGATCGGTACCGCTGGCGCGATCGTCACGGCGCCGTTCCGCAGCTACGCCTGGGACACCGACTATGGTCCCGCCTACCCCGCCTACTGAACGGCGGCGGTAACAACTCATCAACCAAACGGAGCAGGACATGAGAGCACCGAGACTTCTCGGCGCAGCCGCGATCGCCGCATCCGCACTGGCGACGCCGGCCATGGCGCAGGCCGTCATCGACAATCCGGGCCGCTGCGCGGCGGCGTCCCCGAACGCGAATTGCCGGACTCCGGGGCAGGGAAACCCCTACGCCGATAGCAGCGACCGCGGACACCGCGTGGCCTATCGCCATGCGACTCGCGATCGGGACAACGACTGGAACAGGGCGCATACCGGCTTCCGGCCGACCGACGTCGCAGGCAACGTGGCGGCTGCGGCCATCGGCACCGCCGGCGCGATCGCGACCGCACCGTTCCGCGCCTGGGACGATGCCTACGCCTACGACAATTCCCGGGACGACGGCTATCGCGGTCCGGTCGCGACCTGGGATCACCGCAGCTACGCCGAGCGCAACGGCTTCGTCTGCACGCCCGGCACGACATTCCGCGGCGAGGATGGCCGACGGCATCTCTGTCAATAAATCGCCGGCGTGACTCAAGCAGGATCAGGCGGCCTCCGGGCCGCCTGTTTCGTGCTGCGCGGCGCGCGCGAGGTTCTGGCTCTTTCCGGACAAGTCTGCTATTTGCGGGCCGCGTCATATCCCGCAGGATGCCGGCTTAGCTCAGCGGTAGAGCAGCGGTTTTGTAAACCGAAGGTCGGGGGTTCAATCCCCTCAGCCGGCACCAACTCGCCGTCTGCCGCGCTCTGCGCGAAACGACGCCAGAGGTCGTGCCGCTAGTGGACCAGCGTTTCGCCGCGACGCGCCCGCTTCTCGGCGCGTCCGCGGTTCAGGAACTGAACGCCGACGAACTCGCCGTTCACCCAGGCGAGCTCGCAGTGGCGATAGGCAAGCCCCGTCGAGGACAGCACCAGGAAGAATTCCCTCTGGCCGAGATCGTTGATCGAGCCGTCGATCACCAGCTTGGCGCCGGTCTCGGAAACGTCGTGGATCTTGCAGGCCCGCTGCCATGTCCCGTCGATCGCCATGATGCGGGCACTGACCGGAGTCTCGAATGCCACGCGCGGACCGGTTTGCTTGTCCAGCTCACTCATAGACGACCAGGTTCTCGGCTCTCGATGCGACGGAGAGATAGGGCAAGGCGGTTTAGGAAGCGTGAAGCGTTCACCGCACGCACGATTGCCGACTGCTAACGAATGGCTAACCTGCCCGATCTCCGGAAAGGAAACTCCTGCAGCTCGGTGAACGAGACCTGCCATCAGCTCGGCCGCAGCAATAACGTTTGCGATCCGAAATGGCGGATGTCTCAGCGCATGAGCGCCAGCAGCAGCACGAGCAGCACCGCGCCGATCAGCCCGGCGAGGAAGACGATCTTCCGCGCCGGCGTCCGCAGGACGATCTCGCCGCCGCGCGCCTTCTCGGCCGGGTAAGGCCGCTCCTTCGGTGGCGGCGCCGGCTGCGCTGGTCCTTCGCGTACCATGCAGGACAACGCGCGGAGACGAAATCGTTCCGCCCCGGCAAGGCGGAAGCCGCCCGGGAAACTTCGGACGTCGAGAGAATAAAAGCCTCCTCCAACAATTCCTGAGCGGTCGAGCCTGCGCTCGTAAAACCTGGCCCACCGCAGGAACCAACCGTTTCCTCACGAATTGGCGAGGGCGGTGCCGGCAAGTTGCAGCCCCGTTTGCCGGCGAGGAAAACCCCGCGCACCCCCCCTTGCGCGGGGTTTTTCTTCGGCCGTCTGTGGGTTCCTCGTTGACGGGACCCGCAGGCCATCGCAGCCTGCCCCGTGGGGCAAGAGGTCGGCGTCCATGGCAAAAACCCTTGCGGACTTCAGAGCGCAGAACCTTCACGTGCTGCAACAACTCTGCCCGAACGATCCGCGCTACGTCAGGCACTGGATCAAGACGTTCGACGAACATCACGGGATCAAGGCGCAGGCGCCGCGCGCGGCCTCCCGTCCCGTTCGCGCAGCAGGCGGCGGCAAGCTTCGACGAAGACCCGCGCACCCCTGACGATGTCGGCATCCTCGGTGTTCTCGGTCCAGTGATGGCTGACGCCGCCGATCGACGGCACGAACAGCATCCCGGCCGGCATGATGGTCGCGAGCACCTGGGCGTCGTGGCCGGCCCCGCTCGGCATGCGGATCGACCTTCCGTCGGCGAGACTTTTGCCCGCGGCCTCGATCGCATCCTGGAAGGCCGGATCCATTGTCGCGGGGTGACCGATGCGGATGCGCTCGACCGCGACGCCGCACGGTCCCGCCGCGCTCGCCTCCGCTGCCATCGTTCGCAGCAACGTCTCCAGCCGATCGATCACGGCCGGATCGTCGTCGCGGATCTGGAACAGCATCTCCGCACGGCCCGGAATGATGCTGGGCGCGCCGGGATCGAGCGTGATGCGGCCGGTGGTCCAGACCGTGCGCGGGCCGCAGGCGCGCGGAAAGCGGTCGTCGATCGCCACGCAGAACCGGGCGAGCGCGAGTCCCGCATCCTTGCGGATGGCCATGCGCGTCGTGCCGGCATGATTCTGCTCGCCGGTGAAATCGATCCGGTATTGCCAGATGCCGACGATGGAGGTGACGACGCCGATCGCAAGGCCCCCGCTTTCGAGCGCCTCACCCTGCTCGATATGGGCCTCCAGATATCCGACATGGCGCCCGGGCTCGGCGGTGACGCGCGCGCGGCCGGCAAGACCGGCTTCGCGCAGCGCCTCGCGCATCGTCCTGCCGCTGGTGCGGTCGCGCGCAGCGTCGATCTCAGCCTCCGAGACCAGGCCGACATAGGACCGGCTGCCGAGGAAATGGCCGAAGTGCCCCTCCTCGTCGCACCACGCCGCGACCTCGACCGCGCCATGCACGGACGGATCGGAATTGATGACGCGCGCCGCTTCCAGCGCATAGACCACGCCGAGCGGTCCATCGAGCCAGCCCGCATGGTTCTGGCTTTCGAGATGCGAGCCCGCCAGCAGTTTCGGCCCCGCCCTGGCGCTCGTCCCGATCACGTTGCCGATGCCGTCGATCGACCCGGTGAGCCCAGCCTCGGCAAGTCGCTCCGTCAGCCAGGCAAGCGAACGCAGATGCGGCTCGGAGAAGGTCGGCTTGTGCACGCCCGTCTTGTAGGCGCCGATCGCGCGCAGAGCGTTGAGATCGGCAAGCACCCGCTCGCCATCGGCTTCGAAGGTATTTTCGGGCATTGACGGCGGCCTCGACGGTTTCGGTGCATCCTGCGGCAGGACGCGGACAGCCATCCTAGAAGCGCGAGGCAGGCAGAGCGACCCAAAAACGACACGCGCATGGCCCGCATGCCGCGCAGCGCCCTCGCTTGTGGATTGGCCGGCCGCGCGTTACTCCGTTCTTCCTGCCGGCCGTCGCGGCCGTTTGGAAAGAGGAATTGCAGCCACGATGTCCGGTCCGGAAAGCCGCTTCTACGAGTCGCAGGACCTGCGGCTGCACTACGCCGACTGGGGCAATGCGGAGGCGCCGCCGCTGATCCTGGTGCATGGCGGGCGCGATCACTGCCGAAGCTGGGACGCGATCGCAAAATCGCTGCAGCCGCATTTCCATGTGCTGGCGCCCGATCTCAGAGGCCACGGCGATTCCGACTGGACCAAAGGCGGCAGCTACGCGCTGGCCGAATATGTCTACGATCTCACGCGCCTGGTGCGCCACGTCGCGGCGGACCGGGTGACGCTGATCGGCCATTCCATGGGCGGGATGGTCAGCCTGATCTATTCGGGCGCATTCCCGGACCAGGTGTCCTCCCTCGTCGTGCTCGACGGCATCACCGTGGTGCCGGGCGCGCAGAAGGCGCCGGCGCATGAGCGCATCGCGAAATGGGTCGGCCAGCTCGACGCCCTGCACGACCGCACGCCGCGCCGCTATCGCACCCTCGAGGACGCCGCGGCGCAGATGATGGCCCACAACAAGCGGCTGTCGCGCGAGCTGGCGCTGCATCTCGCCAGTTACGGCGCGCGGCGAGACGCCGACGGCACCTTCGGCTGGAAGTTCGATCCCGCCCAGCGCGCGATGGCGCCGCAACGGTTATGGCCCGAGGACCACGTCGCGCTGTGGGCGCGCATCGCCTGCCCGACGCTGCTGCTCAATGCTGGCGAGAGCTTTCTCGCCGGCGCCAAGGCGGCCGGACTGGCGGATTATTTCCCGCGAGCGCGCGTGGAGACTATCGCGGGCGCCGGACACTGGCTGCAGCACGACAAGCCGGACGAAGTGCTGGGCGCGATCCGCGGATTTCTCGGGCTCGGCGCAGAAGGCAGATAGCCGCGCAAAACCTATCGCCCCGCCAGCGAGATTTCGGCGCGGTCATCCATCTTCGCCACGCTGCATTGCATCTGGAACGCGGACCCCGGCGAGCGGAACGACATCGCCTTGCGCAGCCGC
>NZ_JAGWUA010000250.1 GCF_028868675.1 Bradyrhizobium sp. | reverse complement strand
CTCGCGGCGGGACTTTCGATCCACTCTGTCAGCATTTCCCGAAACTCAAGCCTAGCGCTGATCCTCGCCGTGCTGGCCGGGCTTCTTGTCGCCCTGGCGCATCGGATCCTGCTGCTGCTGTCCGGGCTTCTGGCCGCCGCCCTGCTGCTGCTGGCCGGGGCGCTGCTGGCCGGGATTGCTCTGACCCTGCTGGCCCGGATTCTGGTTCTGCTGTTTCATCATCGGAGACATCTCCCTTGTTGGACGTCAGGGTGGATAACGGGCGATGTCCGCATTGGTTGCCTGCGGAACCGGGTTCCTCGCGCAGCTCGGAACCGGCGGCGAAAAATGCCTCTGTACAAGCCTTTATATGAAGGCCCCACCCTGTTGCCGCGCCCGGTTCCCGCCTGTTAGAAAACGACACGACGCCGCACGAGGGCTGCCGGGGCCCGGCAACGATCGTTGCCGGGCGCCAGCGACCGAACAACGGCAACCCATGGACTATTTCGCCCAGCAGCTCATCAACGGACTGGTCCTCGGCTCGATCTACGGCCTGATCGCCATCGGCTACACCATGGTCTACGGCATCGTCGGCATGATCAATTTCGCCCATGGCGACATCTTCATGATCGGCGGCTTCATCGCGCTCATCACCTTCCTGATCCTGGTCTCGCTGGGCCTGACTGCAGTGCCGGTGATCCTGCTCGTGGTGTTGCTGGTCGCCATGGCGATCACCGCGCTCTACGGCTGGACGGTCGAGCGCATCGCCTACCGGCCGCTGCGGCACTCCTTCCGGCTCGCGCCCATGCTGTCGGCGATCGGCATGTCCTTCGTGCTGATGAACTACTCGCAGGTGGCGCAGGGCGCCCGCGTCAAGCCGATTCCGCCGCTCATCACCGGCGGCCATACCCTGCACGAAAGCGCCGACGGCTTTGTCGTGCAGCTCTCCAACGTCCAGATCCTGGTCGTCGTCACCACGATCGTTCTGCTGTCGATCTTCACCTGGCTGGTGTCGCACACCCGGCTAGGGCGCGACATGCGCGCCTGCGAGCAGGACCAGACCATGGCGGCGCTGCTCGGCGTCGACGTCGACCGCACCATCTCCATGACCTTCGTGATCGGCGCCGCCCTCGCCGCCGTCGCCGGCCTGATGTACCTGCTCTATTACGGCCTGGTCGACTTCTTCATGGGCTTCGTCGCCGGCATCAAGGCCTTCACCGCGGCGGTGCTGGGCGGCATCGGCTCGCTGCCGGGCGCGATGCTGGGCGGGCTTGCGATCGGCCTGATCGAGACGTTCTGGTCGGCCTATTTTTCCGTCGAATACAAGGACGTCGCCGCCTTCTCGATCCTGATCGTCGTTCTGATCTTCATGCCGACCGGTCTGCTCGGCCGTCCCGAAGTCGAAAAAGTCTGATCGGACGCGCGCGTGACAGCTCTCCCGTCCGAGACCATGCAGACCAGCCGCGCAGCCGGCATCCCCTTCATCCTGAAAAAGGCCTTCCTCAGCGCGCTGGTCGCGCTCGTGCTGTTCTCGCTGATGATCGGCATCCGCACCGAGGCCGGCTCCGACGGACAACTGACCTACTGGACGCGCTTCGGCGATCTCGCCTCCATCGTCGGCATCGTGTTCGGCGGCTCGATCGTCATCGAGTTGCTGCGGCAATGGCTCGGACCAACCGGCGCCGAGAAGCTGGTACCGCCCGCCGTGCAGCGCGGCCTGTCGCGGGCAGGCCGCCTTCTGGCGCCCGCACTGCTGATCTTCGCGCTCCTGGTACCCGTGATCTTCTACAACCAGCGCTACATCCTCGATCTCGCGATCCTCGTGCTGACTTACGTGATGCTGGGCTGGGGACTGAACGTGGTGGTCGGGCTCGCCGGCCTGCTCGATCTCGGCTACGTCGCCTTCTACGCCGTCGGCGCCTATTCCTACGCGCTGCTCGCCACCAATTTCGGCTGGTCGTTCTGGATCTGCCTGCCGCTCGCCGGCATCCTCGCCGCGTTCTGGGGCGTGATGCTCGGCTTCCCGGTGCTGCGGCTGCGCGGCGACTATCTCGCGATCGTGACGCTCGCCTTCGGAGAGATCATCCGCCTCGTCATCATCAACTGGCAGGACCTCACGGGCGGGCCGAACGGCGTCTCCGGGATTCCGCGCCCGACCCTGTTCGGCATTCCCCTCGACAACAGCGACGACGGGCTCGCCGCCAAGCTAGGCATCGAGTTTTCCGCGACCCATCGCATCATCTTCCTGTTCTACCTGATCCTGGCTCTGGCCCTCCTCACCAACTGGGTGACGATCCGCCTGCGCCGGCTGCCGATCGGCCGCGCCTGGGAAGCGCTGCGCGAGGACGAGGTCGCCTGCCGCGCGCTCGGCATCAACACCACGACCACCAAGCTCACCGCGTTCGCGACGGGTGCGATGTTCGGCGGCTTTGCCGGCGCCTTCTTCGCCACCCGCCAGGGCTTCATCAGCCCGGAATCCTTCACCTTCCAAGAATCGGCGCTGGTGCTCGCCATCGTCGTGCTCGGCGGCATGGGCTCGCAGCTCGGCGTCGCGCTGGCCGCGCTCGCCATGATCGGCGGCTTCGAATTGTTCCGGGGGCTGGAAACCTATCGCATGCTGGTGTTCGGCATGGCGATGGTGCTGATCATGATCTGGCGTCCGCGTGGCCTGATCGGCCATCGCGCCCCGACGGTCTACCTGACGAAGGCGCAGGCCATCTCCTCCGACCTCGTGAAAGAGGGTCACGGATGAGCGGCGGGCGGATCCTGAACGTCGACCGGCTCACCATGCGCTTCGGCGGCATCGTCGCCGTGCAGGATCTGTCGTTCTCGGCGGAGCAGCGCAAGGTCACCGCGTTGATCGGGCCGAACGGCGCCGGCAAGACCACCGTGTTCAATTGCATCACCGGCTTCTACAAGCCGACCGGCGGCGCCATCCGCCTGACGCATGACGACGGCCGGACGATCGCGCTCGAGCGGCTGAACGACTTCCGCATCGCCAGGCAGGCCAAGGTCGCCCGCACCTTCCAGAACATCCGCCTGTTTCCCGGCATGACGGCGCTGGAAAACCTGATGGTCGCGCAGCACAACACGCTGATGCGGGCTTCCGGCTTCACGTTTCTCGGCCTGATCGGCGCCCCCACCTATCGCAGCGCCGAAAAGAGCGCGATCGACCTCGCCACCGCCTGGCTGAAGCGGGTCGGGCTGCTGGATCGCGCCGACGACGCCGCCGGCAACCTCGCCTATGGCGACCAGCGCCGGCTCGAGATCGCACGCGCGATGTGCACCGAGCCCGCCTTGCTCTGCCTGGACGAGCCCGCCGCCGGCCTGAACGCGCGCGAGAGCGCGGCGCTGAGCGAGCTTCTGCTCTCGATCCGCGACGAGCACGGCACCTCGATCCTCCTGATCGAGCACGACATGAGCGTGGTGATGGAGATTTCCGACCACATCGTGGTGATGGATCATGGCGTGAAGATCGCCGAGGGCACGCCGCGCGAGGTGCGCGACGATCCCAGGGTGATCGCCGCCTATCTCGGCGCCGACGAAGAGGAGGCGATGGCGGTGATGGAGAGCGGGTCGTGACCGAGCCCCTGCTCGCGATCCGGGGCCTGCGCGCCGCCTACGGCAAGATCGAGGCGCTGAAGGGCGTCGACATCGAGATCAACGCCGGCGAGATCGTCGCGCTGATCGGCGCCAACGGCGCCGGCAAGTCGACGCTGATGATGTCGATCTTCGGCAAGCCGCGCGCCCGCGCGGGACGGATCCTGTTCGAAGGGAAGGACATCACCGAGGTACCCACCCACCAGATCGCGCGGCTGCGCATCGCGCAGTCGCCGGAGGGACGGCGCATCTTCCCGCGCATGAGCGTCGCGGAGAATCTGCAGATGGGCGCGGACGCAACCGGGTGCACCGAGGAGGAGCGCGAGGCGACCCTCGCGCGCGTGGTCTCGCTGTTTCCCCGGCTGAAGGAGCGCATGACGCAGCGCGGCGGGACCCTGTCCGGCGGCGAGCAGCAGATGCTGGCGATCGGGCGCGCCTTGATGAGCCGGCCTCGCCTCTTGCTGCTCGACGAGCCCTCGCTGGGACTGGCCCCGCTGATCGCGCGGCAGATTTTCGACGCCATCCGCACCCTGAACCGGCAAGACGGCCTGACCGTCCTGATCGTCGAGCAGAACGCCAATCACGCGCTGAAGCTCGCCCATCGCGGCTACGTCATGGTCAACGGCCTGATCACGCTGGCCGGAAGCGGCGCCGAGTTGCTGCAGCGCGCCGAAATTCGCGCGGCCTACCTGGAAGGCGGCCGGCGGACCTGAGACCAAAGTGGCACGCTGCGGGCCGCGGCAAGGCGAGATATCCTTCGCCTTGGCTGAATTTTGCCGATGACTTCTCGGCAAATTCATTCAAGAATGGCGCCGGTTTGGGCCGGGCGCGTCCCGGCAATTCCCACAGGCGATCACCCCCGAGGTACCTCATGAAATCACTGAAGCTCATCGGTCTGGCATTCGGCGCTTCGATCGCGCTGTCGAGCGCGGCGTTCGCGCAGGACGTCACCATCGCAGTCGCAGGCCCGATGACCGGCGGCGAGTCCGCCTTCGGCCGCCAGATGAAGAACGGCGCCGAAATGGCCGTGGCGGACCTCAACGCCGCCGGCGGCGTCAACGGCAAGAAGCTCGCGCTCGACGTCGAGGACGATGCCTGCGATCCCAAGCAGGCGCGCTCGGTCGCGGAAAAGATCGCCGGCGCCAAGATTCCGTTCGTCGCGGGGCACTACTGCTCGTCGTCCTCGATCCCGGCCTCGGAAGCCTATGCCGACGGCAACGTCCTGCAGATCACCCCGGCCTCTACCAATCCGCTGTTCACCGAGCGCAAGCTGTGGAACGTGGCGCGCGTCTGCGGCCGCGACGACCAGCAGGGCCTGATCGCTGCCCAGTTCATCGCCAAGAACTTCAAGGGCAAGAACATCGCGATCCTCAACGACAAGACCACCTACGGCAAGGGTCTCGCCGACGAGACCAAGAAGGCGCTCAACAAGGCCGGCGTCACCGAGAAGATGAACGAGTCCTACAACAAGGGCGACAAGGACTTTAACGCGATCGTGTCGCGGCTGAAGCGCGACAATATCGATCTGGTGTTCGTCGGCGGCTACCATCAGGAAGCCGGCCTGATCCTGCGCCAGATGCGCGACCAGGGCCTCAAGACGGTGTTGATGGCGGGCGACGCCATGAACGACAAGGAATTCGCCTCGATCACCGGCCCTGCCGCCGAAGGCACGCTGTTCACCTTCGGCCCCGACCCGCGCAACAAGCCGACCGCGAAGGCTATCGTGGAGAAGTTCAAGGCCAAGAACATCGATCCCGAGGGCTACACGCTCTACACCTACGCCGCGATGCAGGTCTGGACGCAGGCGGTCGCGAAGGCGAAGACCACCGATCCGAAGAAGGTCATGGAGACCATCAAGGGCGGCGAATGGGACACCGTGCTCGGCAAGCTTTCCTTCGACGCCAAGGGTGACATCAAGGTGATCGACTACGTCGTGTACAAGTGGGACGCCAAGGGTAACTACGCCGAGATCAACCCCAAGGGCTCCTGATCCGCTCTCATTCAACCGACACGTTCAACGCCCCGGTTTCGCCGGGGCGTTTTTCGTTTCGGGTTCCAGATAATTTCTTCGATGTTGGAACATTTAGGTTCCCGCCGCATTGAGCACGGTTGGGCTGGGTTCCATGTCGTTGATTCCACAACCCTAACCCTTGTTCCAACTTGATCTGCCAATGGGGCGGCAGTTCTATCGATGCGACTGCATCTCAGCCGACAGAATTCGCGCGACCTGGCCAAGGAAACACCATGAGTGAACTTTCCACTGGAGCATCACCCTCCACTCGCCGGGTCGCAAAACCCAAACCCGCCAACGGCGCATCCGATCCACTGCAGGATTTGCTTCACGCGTTGCAGGCAATGCGCGCGGGCGATTTCTCGGTGCGGATGACCGGCGATCACATCGGCATCGAGGGCAAGATCGCCGACACCTTTAATGAAATCGTCGCCGCCAACCAGCGCATGGCGCAGCAGCTCGAACACGTCGGCCAAGTCGTGGGCCGCGAGGGCAAGA
>NZ_JAGWUA010000249.1 GCF_028868675.1 Bradyrhizobium sp. | reverse complement strand
GGCCATGTACCAGACGCCTTCCAGGTTGGGATTGAAGAAGGCGCGCTCGATGCTTCGCACCGGCAGCTCCTGCGCGATGCCGCGCGAATTGAGGTAACCGGTCGTCTCCTGCTGCACGATCGAGGACACGTAGCCGCCGCCGACCGCGGCCTGCGTCATGGCGGTGGCGTCGATGTTGAGCTGCACCGCCGGATCGCGCCGGCTCAGCACGTCGGCCTGGAAGCGCGGCGGGATGTCGAGCACGAAGGCATAATGGCCCTCGTCCATCAGCCGGTCGACGGCGGAACGGTCGATCAGCACCGGCCGGCGGAAATAGGGCTGCAGCAGCGCGTCGGCAATGCGGGTCGACAGCACCGAGCGGTCGGAATCGACGATGGCGATGGGTGCGTTCGCGACCTCGGTCGTGATCCCGGTCGCCTCGCTGTAGACGCTGAACGAGAACGAGTACACCACGAAGAACGCCAGCACCATGTCGCTGGCGAGACTCGCGAGCTCCTTGACGCCGAGGCGGAACACGTTGGAGAGCCAGCGCATCATGTCAGCCGTCCTGCTTGCGCAGCAGCAGGCTCGCCGCCACGAGATAGGCGACGCCGAAGGCGAGCAGCACGAGATGATTGGGATAGAGATCGGCGAAGTCGCGCGCCTTGGTGATGGCGCCGAGGCTGATGTTCTGGAACCAGAGCGAGGGAAAGCCCATGCCGATGAAGCGTCCGCTGCCCTGCAGGGCGGCAGCCGGATAGAGATAGCCGGAGAAGTTGACCGCCGGAACGGTGCAGACGATGGCGGTGACGATGATGGCGGCGACCTGGCTCCGCACGAACACGGAGACGAGAATACCGAACGCGGTGGAGGCGAACACGTAGAGCAGCCCGCCGAGCGCCAGCGCCGGCAGCGAGCCCTTGACGACCACGCCGAAGGCGAGGCCCGCCAGCGCCAGCAGGCTCGCGAAGCTCGCGAGGCTGAAGAGGACATAGGGCAGCTGCTTGCCGAGCAGGAACTCGGCCACCGTCGCCGGCGAGGCGTAGAGATTGGTGATCGATCCGAGCTCGCGTTCGCGTACCACGCCGAGCGCCGCCAGCATCGAGGGAAACAGCACCATGAAGATCATGACCAGTCCGGGCGTGAGCGCGAACACGCTGCGGAAATCCTGGTTGTAGCGGAAGCGCGGCTCGAACGAGACCGCCAGCAGGTCCGGCACCGCGCCGCGGCTGCGGCGCGCGAGATCCTCGACGACATAGGACAGCATGATGCCGTCGACGTAGTTGCGCGTCGTCTCGGCGCGGAACGGCATGGCGCCGTCGAGGAAGAAGGCGATCTCGGGCCGGTGGCCGGCGACGAGATCGCGGCCGTAGCCCGGCGGGATGTCGATCACCAGGCCCAGATCGCCGGCGCGCAGGCGGCGGTCGACCTCGGCCTCGCTCTGCAACGGCGCCTTCTGCCGGAAATAGCGCGAGGCGGCAAAACTCTCGACCAGCTGGCGGCTGTCGGCGCTATGGTCGCGATCGAGCACGGCAAAGGACAGGTTCTCCACGTCGAAGGTGATGCCGTAGCCGAAGGTGACGAGCAGCAGCAACGGACCGAGCAGCGCAAAACCCATGCGCACCCAGTCGCGGGACAATTCGCGCATCTCGCGGTAGCTGAAGGCCCACACGCGGCGCAGCGACGCCCGCAGGCTGGTGGCCGGCAGAGAACGGGTGGACGGCGCCGTCGTCCAGGCGGCGTGCGGCTCTTCCCCGACGGCTTCGCTCGGGTCGGCCTCCTCGAGATAGGCGATGAACGCATCTTCCAGATCGGCCGCGTCCCTGGCGCGCCGCAGCTCGTCCGGCGTGCCGACCGCGAGCACCTTGCCGGCATGCATGAGCGAGATGCGGTCGCAGCGCTCGGCCTCGTTCATGAAGTGCGTCGACACGAAGATGGTGACGCGGTCGCGCCGGGACAATTCGCCGAGCAGGCGCCAGAACATGTCGCGCGCGGCGGGATCGACGCCGGAGGTCGGCTCGTCCAGAATCATGATTTCGGGACGATGCAGGCAGGCGGCGGCAAGCTGCAGCCGCTGCCGCATGCCGAGCGGCAGGCTCGGCGGCTTGGCGTCGGTTGCCTCGGCGAGGCCGAAGCGCGCAATCGCCTCGTCGACGTGACGGCCGACGTCCGCGGCGGGAATGCGGTAGAGGCGCGCGTGCAGTTCGAGATTGTCGCGGACCGTCAGCTCCTCGTAGAGCGAGAAGCCCTGCGACATGTAGCCGACGCGCAGGCGCGTGGCGAGGTCCCCCGCCTCCACCGGACGCCCGAGCAGCTCGGCGCGGCCCTCGCTGATGTCGAGCAGGCCGGTGAGCATCTTCATGGTCGTGGTCTTGCCGCAGCCGTTCGAGCCGAGGAAGCCGAAGATCTCGCCGCGGCGGATGCTGAAGCTGACGTGGTCGACGGCGACGAAATCGCCGAACCGGCGCGTCAATCCCTCCGCGGCGATGGCCGGCGCGCCGCCTTCGTCCGGCGGCAAGGGCGCGACGGGCGCCTCCTCCGGCACGCTTGCGCCATGCAGCGCGACATAGGCCTGCTCGAAATGCGCGGTGCCGGTCTTCGCCAGCAATTCGGCGGGCGCGCCCTGCGCCAGCACGCGGCCGGCATCGATGGCGACGACGTGGTCGAAGCGCTCGGCCTCCTCCATATAGGCCGTCGACACCAGCACGGTGAGCGAGGGACGCTGCGCGCGAATGCCGTCGATCAGGTGCCAGAACTGCCGCCGCGACAGCGGATCGACGCCGGTGGTGGGCTCGTCGAGGATGAGCAGGTCGGGATCGTGGATCAGCGTGCAGCACAGCGACAGCTTCTGCTTCATGCCGCCCGACAGCTTGCCGGCGGGCCGGTCGGGAAACGGCGCGAGGCCCGTCGCCCGCAGCAGTTCCGCGATGCGCGCCTCGCGCTCCGCCGCCGACTGGCCGAACAGGCGGCCGAAATAGTCGACGTTCTCGGCGACCGAGAGGCTCGGATAGAGATTGCGCCCGAGGCCCTGCGGCATGTAGGCGATGCGCGCCATGATGTCGTCGCGGTGCGCGCGCGAGGCGATGTCGCCGCCGAGCGTCCGGATACGACCGGCCTGCAGGCGGCGCACCCCCGCGATCAGCGCGAGCAGCGTCGACTTGCCGACGCCGTCCGGCCCGACCAGCGCGGTGGCGCTGCCGGCGCGGATCGACAGGCTGACGTCGGCCAGCGCGGTCATCTTGCCGTAGCGATGCGACACCGCGTCGAGCGCGACCGCGACGGACTCAGCCGGCGACATCGGGCAACCGGACGGACAGCGCGGCGGGCCAGACCGCGTTCGGCATCACCTGGACATAGGCATTGCCGGTCAGCCCGGCCTTGACGTAGTCGCGATAGGTCTCGAGCAGCTTCGCATCGATGGCGAGCTTGACGCGGTACATTAGCTTCTGCCGCCCGTTCTGCGTCTCGACCGTCTTCGGCGTGAACTGCGCCTCGGCCGCGACGAACGAGACGGTCGCGGGAAACACCGCATCCGGAACCGAGTCGAGCACGATGCGCGCCTGCGAGCCGAGCGCGACGCGGCCGCTCTGGCCGGTCGGCAGGAAGACGGTCATGTAGACGTCGGAGAGATCGAGGATGGTGACCAGCCGGCCGCCGGCGGCGACCACTTCGCCGGGCTGCACCAGGCGATATTCGACGCGGCCGTTCACGGGCGAGTGCAGCTCGGAGTCGTCGAGCATCGCCTCGATCTGGGCGACCTGGGCGTCGGCGGCTTCCCTGGCCGCATTGGCTTCGACCAGCGCCGCGCGCGAGCCTTCGATTTGCGCGGCGGCGACGAGACTTTGCGCCCGGCGCCGATCGAGATCGGCCTTGGTTCCAGAGGAGGTCTGCTCGAGGTGGAGCGCGCGCTGCATCTCGGCTTCCGCGAGGTCGCGCTCCGCCTTGCGGATGGCGATGTCGGCCTCGGCGCGGGCGATGGCGGCGACGGCGCGCTGGACCGCGGCCTTGGCGCCGGCGAGTTGCGCCCGCAGTTCGGCTGTGTCGAGCTCGGCGATCAGATCGCCCTTCCGGACCGCGTCGCCTTCCCTGACGCGAACTTGCGCGACCCGCCCCGGGAGTTTTGAGGCAATGTCGACGCGCGTCACTTCGATGCGGCCGTTGGCGCTCGCAAGCCCCTCGGGCGTGAGCGCCGCCTTCATGTGCGTCCAGTAGACGTATCCGCCGGTGGCGAGCGTCAGTACCGCGGCGATGGCAAAGACGGCGGGGCCGCGCATGTACGATCCTGTATCCTGCTCGATCCATTTCCGATCGAACGTTTCGAATATCCCGGGATGGCCGGGGTCGATTTGCGTTAGGTCAATGGCTGCAGCGCAGGCTTGGTGGCGTCGCGGAACCAACGTCGTCTGGCGCAGCGCCCTGCCGGAGATCCGCCCATGCGAGCTCGCATCCCCGTCGGCCACTGTGCATGGGGTTGAACCTCGGATTTTGTCGGGAGCGGTCCCGGTTTCCTCGGAGGCTAGCCCGGCGCCCGTCCATACAATTGCCGGTACTCGTCCCGATAGCCGGCATAGGAGTCCTTCATGGTCGCCATGTTGAGCAGCATGGTCGCGACCAGTGCGCCGGTCCTGTCGAACGCGCGCGTGCGCGCCCAGGCGCTTTCGGTACGGCGGCTGCAGGAGAGCGCGACCACCTCGCGCTCGACCTCGTAGTCCTCATCGACGAACAGCGGCCCCTTCACGAGCCGGATCTCCTGATCGGCGAACAGGCCGACGGCCGGCCCCTTCGCCGGTAGCGGATCCTCCTTGGAGCGGTACTGGAACAGCACGCTCAGCATCTCCATCGGGATGATCGGCCTGCGCCACGGATTGTCCGATGTCGCGTAGAACGGCGAGTTCTCGGTGATGACCGCGAGCTTCTCGCGCAGCGAGAAGGGATAGAGATCGCCCATGTTCTGGTCGAACGCCATCCGCACGGTCTGGCGCTTGCCGGTCCGCGCCAGCTCCACATCGCGCAGGATGACGGGATCGGTGAGCGGCTCGAGCTCGCCGAGGCGTGCCTCCAACGCGGTCGGCACCGCGGGATTGCCGACCGAGGCCGTGCCGCGCAGCACCTCGGTGCCGTCGCGCTTGACCATCTGGATCTGGCATTGCCGCGCGCCGGCCGGCGGCTTCGAGACGATCGCCTGCACCTCCTCACCCTCGTAGCAAACCGCGCGATAGTGCACCGAGAGGCAGCCGCTCTCGAAGAAGGCCTGCCCCCACAGCCGCTCGCCGAGCGGAGCGAACTGGCTGAAATGCGTCGGACCTTCGATGGTGCCGCCCTTGAAGCCGAGTTTTTGCGCGGTCGCATCGTCGTGGATCGAGGCGTGGGAATCGTAGACCTGCGCCTGCAGCATCTGGCGCGGCCGGCGCCACGGGCCGACCAGGCCGTCGGCGGTCTCGGTGATCTCGGTGTCGAATGCGCGTGACGTCATGGCGGCCTCCGGGGAAGCCATGACTAGCAGGAGCCACAAGGATGCGGCCAGCGATATTGACATCGCCGGTACATGCTTTTCACTGCGCCGGCTCGCTTCGCGGGCCAATCAGGACAGGGAGCCGCTAAATGACGCTGATGCAGGTCGAGCTGGACGACAAATACCGGCTCGAATCCAAGCGGATCTACCTCTCCGGCGTCCAGGCCCTGGTCCGACTGCCCATGCTGCAGCGCGAACGCGACCGCCAGCAGGGCCTCACCACCGGCGGCTTCATCTCGGGCTATCGCGGTTCCCCGCTCGGCATGTACGACCACGCGCTGTGGCGCGCCAAGTCGCACCTGAAAGAGCACGACATCGCCTTCGTCCCAGGCCTGAACGAGGACTTGGCTGCGACCGCGGTGTGGGGCAGCCAGCAGCTCGGGCTGTTTCCCGGCGCCAAGGTCGATGGCGTGTTCGGCATCTGGTACGGCAAGGGCCCTGGCGTCGACCGCTCGGTCGACGCGCTGAAGCACGCCAACGCTGCCGGCACCTCGCGCCATGGCGGCGTGCTGGCGCTCGCCGGCGACGACCATGGCTGCCAGTCCTCCACGCTCGCGCATCAGAGCGAGCAGGTGTTCGCGGCGGCGCTGATCCCGGTGATCAACCCGTCGACCCTGC
>NZ_JAGWUA010000040.1 GCF_028868675.1 Bradyrhizobium sp. | reverse complement strand
TGCGATTCCTCCGTTGCGAGAGCGCAACGAGGACATCCCGCTCCTCGCAAAGAGCTTTTTGGAGAAATATGCGGCAACCAATGGAAAGAAGCTGCGCGGCTTCACCGACAAGGCCAAACGCGCCCTTCTGACTTACCCGTGGCCGGGCAATATTCGCGAGCTGCAGAATATGATCGAGCGCGGCGTCATCCTGGCACAGAACGGAACTCGTATTGAGGTAAGTCACCTGTTTTCTTCCTACAATGATGACCACTCTGGGGAGCTTCAGCTGGGCGCCGATGGGAGCATCAATTCCAACCGCAACGAGAGCGCGAAAGCTCTTTGTGAAGCGGTATTCAACGGCGTGATGACGCTAGACGAAGTCGAGAGCTTTCTCATCGAAACAGCAGTCGACAGAGCGCGCGGCAATCTCTCTTCAGCGGCAAGATCTCTTGGTATAACTAGGCCGCAACTCGCCTATCGCCTAAAGCGTCTGCATGAGGCGGACGAAGCTGGAGTCGCCCGGCCGCCCCACGAGGTCCCTCCGGCGGTTGAGCCCTCTTGATGGAGCACGGGCCGAGCGCGAGGGCATTGCAGTACTTGCGCGAACATCATGTCGCGAATCTGGCGACATCCGGCAGCGGTGGACCATGGGCAGCGGCCGTCTTCTACGTCAGCGATCGCTTCGACCTGTACTTCCTATCCGCTCGGACGAGCCGCCATTGCGAAAACATTGCGCGAGATCCGCATGTCGCCGTGACCGTGCAAGAGGATTATTCTGACTGGTCAGAAATCAAAGGACTGCAACTCGAAGGAGTGGCAGGCGAACTCTCAGGCGACGATGAGAAGCAAGCGCTGAGATTGTATGGTGAGAAGTACCCTCTAGTTGGAACGATATCGCAAGCGCCTTCGGCTATTGTCAGGGCAATGGCCCGCGTACGTTGGTATCGCGTTACTCCAAAGCGCGCATATTTTATCGACAATTCAGTCGGTTTTGGGCATCGCGACGAACTCGACCTGGGTTTGCATTAGCGTTCGATCTGTGCGGGCGACAGCCGGGGCGTTCCACGTAATCGTGGATGGATTGCAGGGCTTGCAGTGCGGGGGAGGGCAGCCGCGCACGCTGCAAGCGCGGATTCCACGATGAGCTAAGGGAATTCCGTCAAGCATTCAAAAGGACCGTGATATGGACCTCGGGGAAAGCAACTCGCATGAACTCGGCGTAAGATTTCAGATTGCTCGCTTTTGCCGCGTCGATTGTGTCCGGCAGTCCAATTTCTGTCACGGGAATTGACGCCGCCATGATTTCCTGTTGCAAACGTTCCGCCTCCAGCTCGGCGGCCTTCACAGTTTCTCGAAGTCCTTGTGTTTGCATCGAAAGCCAGTTTGCTGTCGGGCGCTTGAGCGCCCTGCGAACGAGGCGCAGTGGGCTGACAACATCTGCTTGCCAGCGTGCTACCAGATTGACGATATTCCCGACATCGCAAGCGTTCAAACGACGCCCACAATGGGCGCACCAGAGCATGAAGAGCAAGACGTTCACGTCTATGCCGAAGGTATCCTGAAGGTCCAAGCACGCCTTTGCAACTGATGGGTTCGCGAACGTTCTTAGCGAGAAGGCCCAAAACGAGGAGTTGGCGTCTGTCATGAATCGTCTCTCGAGGCTGCTGCTGTCTTCGGGCGTCCTTAGGGTATGTCAGAACCAAACGGTGCATCGCTGGCATGGATTGCGTTCGCCGCGTCTTCTCGCTTACCACAGCGGTCAGAAGCTCTGAAGGGGGCGTGAATTGCTGGTGTACCAGCGTACCATGTTGGTCAATGGCTTGCGCGCTCACATGGCGAAGTTCAGAAAGCCGGCAAGGCGAATGCGCGCGGGCTCGCGCACAGCATGCGCACCGGCTTGTTCCGCGAGTTCACGTCGAGAGCAGAAGCTGCGGCTTCTGCCGACGCAGCGGCGTAATATGAGCAGTTTCCGATCACGTTCGACGCGGATTGGCGTGCCGAAGGGTCATCGGTCCGAGACGCGAGCGCTGATCGCCGGCTGCCTTCATTCGAAAGTTTCGCCGAGAGTCGCCTCTCACCTGATAGATTGCTCGTGCATGGTGCGGACCAGCGCATTCGGAGGCAGTGGACATGAAGAGCAACGAAGAGATCGTGAGTG
This sequence comes from Bradyrhizobium sp., assembly GCF_028868675.1. Classification (GTDB taxonomy): domain Bacteria; phylum Pseudomonadota; class Alphaproteobacteria; order Rhizobiales; family Xanthobacteraceae; genus Bradyrhizobium. Next base: position 25,034 of record NZ_JAGWUA010000040.1, on the reverse strand, counting down.
AGTTCATAGCCGCGTGGTCTCGCCTGGATGCGGATGAGATCGTCGCATTTTTCACGCCCGACGGCACGTATCATAACATGATGAACAAGCCGGTCAGCGGACACGACGATCTGCGCAAATTCATTGGCGGGTTCATCAAGGACTGGACGAAGACGACGTGGGACGTGCTGAACGTCGTGTCCCGTGGCGACGTGGTGATCGCTGAGCGTCTCGACCGAACCCAACTGGGCGCAAGAAATGTCGACCTGCCGTGCTGTGGTGTGTTCGAGTTGACGAACGGGAAGATCAAGATCTGGCGCGACTACTTCGACCTGGCAACGTACACACGCGCAATCGCTGGAACGAAATAGCGCGACGTACCTCTCGAGCGGAACATCATGACCAGGACCGGTCAAATTGTCGCTCGGCATGGGCAAGGAAACGATCGAACTGACGCCGGTCTGGTTGCTGCTTGACGGGTCAGGACGCCGCCAGGGCCTGCAGAGAATTGACTCGCGGTGCGGCAGGCGTTGGCCAATGACCCCGCTCGTGAGCATTTGCATACATTCGAAAAGATGTATATGTAGCTGCATTGGGCGGCCGGCCCGCCACCGAGGGCCGTGCGTTCCCGCAGCAACCGACGAACGGGGTATTCATCATGCTGTCCGGACTATTGAAGAGGTTTGTGGGGTCGACGAGCGTTCCGGCGATCGAGCATGAGGAGCTGGTGCGAGCGCATCGCGACCAGAGCTGTCTCGTCGTCGACGTCCGCGAGCCGCACGAATTCCGCAGCGGACACATTCCCGGTGCGCAGAATCTTCCGCTGTCGCAGTTCGACCCGGGCGCCATGGCCAAGGGCAGGCCCGTCGTGCTGATCTGTCAGGCCGGCGGCCGCTCCGCCACGGCGCTGCGTCGCGCGCTCGCGGCCGGACGGCAGGACGTTCGCCACTATGCCGGAGGCATGAGCCGATGGCGCGCCCGCGGCGGCGCGGTGGCATAGCGCCTCACGCGCCGGCTGCCGCGGTCGCCGACATCTCCCCGCCGAAACGCCGTCGCTCCCGCGCGAGATAGTCGGACACCGCGGCCACGGGCATCGGCTTGGCGAAATAATAGCCCTGGATGTAGTCGCAGCCGAGACGGCGCAGGCTGTCGAGCTGATCATGCGTCTCGACGCCCTCGACCACGCAGGCGATCTCCATGTCGGCGCACAGCCCGGTCAGCGACTTGATGATCTTGTGGCTGACGGGATTGGCGTTGACGTCGGCGACGAAGCTGCGATCGACCTTGATCTTGTCCAGCGGCAGACGATGGACGTGGCTCAGCGACGAATAGCCGGTGCCGAAATCGTCGAGCGAGATGCCGCAGCCCATCGCCTTCAGGGTCGCGATCGATTCCTCCGCCCTGCGGAAGTCGAACGCGACGGCCGTCTCGGTGATCTCGAAATCGAGGCGGCGAGGGGCCACTCCGCTCCGCTCGATGATCGAGATCAGCGGCAGGATGCCATCGGGCGAGCAGATGTCGTGCGCCGAGAGATTGAACGACAGGCGGATGTCGTCGGGCCAGGCCCTGGCCGCCGCCAGTGCCCGGATCAGCAGCGCCTGCGTGAGCTGCCGGATCAGGCCGATCCGTTCGGCGGCAGGAATGAAGTCGGCGGGCGAGACCATGCCCAGGCGCGGGCTGTGCCAGCGCGCCAGCACCTCGAAGCCGGTGGTGCGCTCGCTGGTCGCATCCACGATCGGCTGGAACGCGAGGTCCATCTCGGCGCCGAAGTCGGACGTGCGCAGCAGGTTCTCGATCACGCCGCGGCTACGAATTTCCGCCTCGTGCTCGCTGGAGAAGATCACGGTCTGTCCCCGTACGTGGCGCTTGGCGTGATAGAGCGAATAGTCCGCGCATTCATACAGGGCCTCGGCGCTGGTGGCCGAGCGCGGGTACAGCGCGAAGCCGATCGAGCAGGACAGCCCGTTATGCGCGGTGTCGAGCTGATAGGGCAGCCTGATCCGGTCCGCGATTCGCTGACCGAGCGCCAGCAGATCCTGGTCGGCCGGGTCGCCGCAGACGACGAGGCCGAACTCGTCGCCGCCGAGCCTGGCGAACGCGACGCGGTGCGTGGCAAATCCCTCGCAGGCCTCGCGGATGCGCCGGCCGACCTCGATCAGGACGCGGTCGCCGATGCTGTGGCCGTAATTGTCGTTGATCGGCTTGAAGCCGTCGAGATCGATGATGCCGACCGCGAGGCGCGAGCCGTTGCGCTGCGCGTCGCCGAAGGCGTCCGCAAGCTCGGCGAAGAAGCGGCGGCGGTTGGGCAGCTCGGTGAGGGAATCGAGGTTGGCGAGACGGAAATTGGCGTCCGACAGCGCCTGTGTCGCCGCCTGCTGCGCCATCAGCGACTTGCGGCTGGCGACGAGGTCGGCGAAGTCGCGGGAGTAGATGAACAGCACCGTCACCATTGCCCCGGTGACCAGAAGGTTGTTGACCGCGATCGCCTTCAGCGTCGGCTCGCCGGTAGCGAAGAAGTAGAGCACATAGGGAACGTCGACGACGATCGTCACGATCAGCGCGACCGAGCGCAGATGCATCATGCAGAAGATGCATCCGATCACCGTCACCGCCATGAAGAAGGCGATCTGTCCCTGGGCGAAGGAGTCGCCGTAGGGATAAAGTGCGAAGGACCAGGCAGCAAAACCGGCAGCGATCGGCAGCGTCGTCCAGTTCGTGACCCGCAGGCTGTGCAGGATCTCGGCGTCGCTGTGCACGCGATGGCGCTTGCGCTGCCACCAGAACAGCCGGGCGATGCCGACTGCGCATAGCAGGGCCGGAACCACGACGGACAGCCAGATCGGCGCTACCGCGAGATGCGTGTAGGACACCGCGAACGTGTTGGTGAGCAGGATGGCGTAGAGCAGCGGAATTTGCTTGGAGAACGCGTCAAACTGGGCGCGCATCAGGTCGGGGTTGTCGGCGGGCACGCGAAACAATCGCGCTGCCGCGGCCAGATGGGATTTCAGCTTCGCAATCGACATTGAAAACGCGCCTCACGTCGGGAAACGAGGCCGATGCTGCACCGGGCGGGTAAAAGGCGGGTTAGACCGTTTCGTGCCATGCGCCGGCGGGAGGTTGCTTGCTACCGCGATTTTTGCTGTGCTGCCCCGCGCGGTGAGGCCCCGTTAAGGATAGGAACCGATCGCGAGAGTGCTGTGGCCCAACTGCGCCGTATCGGCGGCCGCCACGCCCTGCTAACTATGCGTCGAGCGGCGGCAAATTGGCCGCCTCAGTTGAATGAGCCGCAGGCCTCGGGCCCGCGCCCGAGAGAGGAAGAGGACGAACAGCCATGATCGAAACCGTTGGCATCATCGGCGCAGGCACCATGGGTAACGGCATTGCCCAGGTCTGCGCGGCAGCCGGCTTGAAGGTGGTGATGGTCGACATCTCCGACGCGGCGGTGACACGCGGGCTCGCGACCGTCGGCGGCAGCCTCGATCGCCTGGTGAAGAAGGAGAAGATGACTGCGTCGGACCGCGACGCCGCGTTGGCGCGGATCGACGGGACGACCGACCGCGGCAAGCTTTCCGATTGCGATCTGGTGATCGAGGCCGCGACGGAGAACGAGGACCTGAAGGTCAAGATCCTGAAGGATCTCTGCGCCACGTTGTCGCCGCGGACGCTGATCGCGACCAACACCTCGTCGATCTCGATCACGAAGCTCGCGGCGGCGACCGATCGCCCCGACCGTTTCATCGGCATGCACTTCTTCAATCCGGTGCCGGTGATGGCGCTGCTCGAGCTGATCCGCGGCCTGCAGACCTCCGACGACACCCACGCCAAGGCGGTGGATTTCGCCAAGCGCGTCGGCAAGGTCGCGATCACCGCGAAGAACAGCCCCGGCTTCGCCGTCAATCGCATCCTGTGTCCGATGATCAACGAGGCGATCTTCGCGCTGCAGGAGGGGATCGCGACCGCCGAGGAGATCGACGCCGGCATGAAGCTCGGCTGCAATCATCCGATCGGGCCGCTGGCGCTTGCCGACCTCGTCGGTCTCGACACGCTCTTGTCGGTGATGGAGGTATTTTACGAGGGCTTCAACGACCCGAAATACCGCCCCGCGCCGCTGCTGAAGGAGATGGTCGATGCCGGCCATCTCGGCCGCAAGTCCGGACGCGGCTTCTACGCTTACTGACCCGCCAACCGGCCGGCGGCGCGATCAGCCCCGCCGCCGGCCGGAGGCTGCGGCGGCTTCTCGCGAATTATTCCCATTCTGCTTTGGAGTTTGTGCCCCGACAAAGAGGGGCTGCCGGTAGCTACCTATTGTTCCTACCAACGGGAAGAAATACCCAGGCGAAGCCGAAAAGTGGAGCGATATCAACGCCCCACGGCGGCGGCCGGGACCCGTCTCAGGTTCCAGGCGGCGGCAGGATGGGCGGAAATCTCTGCAAATGGACGATCAGCTATTTCGCGGCAGCGCTCGCTTGGCTGATCGCTGCCGAGGTGCTGATGGTTGCCGGATTCGGCTTTCCGAGCGCCGACATCGCGGCCCCCGACACGCTCGTCCTCGTTCACATGATCTGCCTGGGCTGGCTGAGCATGGCGATGTGCGGCGCCCTGTTCCAGTTCGTGCCCGTGCTGGTGTCGCGACCGCTCCATGCGGAAGGCTGGATCTTGCCGGCCTTCGTGCTGCTCAGCGCGGGCCTGATTGCGCTTCTTGCCGGTTTCCTCGCGTTGGGCGGTCGCATGCCGCCGTGGCTCTGGCTGCTGCCGTTCGGCGCAACGCTGCTGATCGCCGGCTTTGCGCTCGTCGCCGCAAATCTCGGCCTGACGCTCTGGCAGTCGCGACCGCTGCCGGCATCGGCACGCTTCGTCGCCCTCGGCCTCCTCGCCGTCTGCGCCACAATGGCGTTCGGCGGCATCTTCGCGCTGGCGCTGTTCGAGCCGGCACCGGGGTCGCTGGTGTCCAGCGTCCTCGCCTCCGCCGTGCCGATCCACGCGATTGCGGGACTGGCGGGCTGGCTGACGGTGACCGCGATCGGCGTCAGCTACCGGCTGCTGTCGATGTTCATGCTGGCGCCGGACGTCGATGCCGGCAAGAGCCGGCTGGTCTGGCTGTTCAGTGCCTTCATGCTCGGCGCCGCCGTGATCGGCGGCGCGGTTGCGGTCCTGGTCGGGCAGGGGCTTGATCTCGCATTGATGCTCTCGGCGGCGTGCGGCTTGGCGACGCTCGCCTGCTACGCCCGTGACGTCGCTGAACTCTATCGCAAACGCAAGCGGCGCAAGCTCGAGCTCAACACGCGCATGGTCGTCTGGTCGTTTGCGAGCCTCGGTGCGGCCGTCGCGCTCGGCGCCGTGCTGGCGATCACGGGCTCGCTCGCCGCCCATGTCGGCGCGCTGGTGTTCCTCATCGTGTTCGGCTGGCTGTCCGGACTGATCCTCGCCAACCTCTACAAGATCGTTCCCTTCCTCACCTGGCTCGAGACCTACGGCCCGGTGATGGGAAAGGCTCCGACGCCGCGGGTGCACGATCTGGTCGCCGAACGCCGCGCCACGAAATGGTTCGTGATGTTCTTCGCCGCGAGCTGGGCGGCGACCGCGCTCCTCATGCTCGGGCAACCGCTCGGCTTCCGGATCGCGATCGCCGTGATCGTCGTCGCAACTTTCGGCATTCTCCAGGAGTTGATCAGGGCGAGACGTCTGACCGACGTGGCGGCGCCGCTGCGGCTCCCCGCGGGCGCGCTGGCGCCGCGGCTCCTGATCACTCGCACCTAGAAGGAAAACCAGATGACCGAGTTCATCGACGTGGATGTCCGGCCGATCCTGCGTGCCGGTGGCGAGCCGTTCTCGATCATCATGGCCACGCTGCAGCGGCTCGCGCCGGGGCAGGGCCTGCGGCTCTACGCGCCGTTCAAGCCGGTTCCGCTGTTCGACGTCATGGCGGGCAAGGGTTTCGGCCACGAGGAAACCGAGCTCGGCGGCGGCGAGTGGGAGGTGCGCTTCAGCCCCGTCGGACAAGCAGTTCCCGCGAACGAGCCGCCCGCCAATGCCGCATCGGCGGACGACTGGCCGGCCGCCACCGTACAGCTCGACGTCCGCGAACTCGATCCGCCCGAACCCATGGTGAGGATCCTCGCTGCGATCGAGCAGCTCGTGCCGGGACAGACTCTTTCGGCCCGGCTCGGCCGCGAGCCGGTGTTCCTGTTCCGGGAGCTGACCAAGCGCGGCCATCAATGGCGTGGCGGTTTTGCGGCCGACGGCAGCACGTACGAGCTCACGATCAGAACGGGTGCGTCATGACCGATCGCGACGATCTCATTGCAGCGGTGAGGGATGCGCTGCGCAACGTCATCGATCCCGAACTCGGGCACAACATCGTCGATCTCGGCTTCGTCTACGACATCGCCATCGACGGCGACGTCGCGCACATCACGATGACCGCGACCACGCCGGGCTGCCCGGCCGCGAGTTTTCTGAAGGAAGGCGTCGCCAGCAGCGCGATGCAGGTCGAAGGCATCGGCTCGGCCGACGTCACGATGACGTTCGATCCGCCATGGCGGCCGGCGATGATCGCGCCGGAGGTCAAAGCCGAGCTCGGCTTCGCCGAGCTGAATTGAAGAAGACTGCCGACCAGACCGCTGACTTGGACTGCCGACCTGGACTGCCGACCTGGATTGCCGACCTGGACCCGCCTCCGCAATGACCGTCATCGAAATCGACCATTCCCGCACGCGATCGACGCAGGGCCAGGACAAGCAAGGCCTGAACAAGCAGAGCCCGAACAAGCAGAGCCCGAACAAGCCGAGCCTGAACAAGCCTCGTCTGAACAAGGCGGGGGCGAAGGGGCTGGCGCGGGTGGTGCCGCAGTCGGTCTCTGGCCCTATGCGGCGGATCAAATGGGCGATCCTGGTCCTGACGCTGTCGATCTACTACGTGACGCCGTTCCTGCGCTGGGACCGCGGTCCCAACGCGCCGGGCCAGGCAGTCCTGCTCGATTTCGCCCACGGCCGGCTCTACGCCTTCTTCATCGAGATATGGCCGCAGGATCTCTACCTCGTCACGGGGCTGCTGATCCTGGCCTCCGTCATCCTCATCCTGGCGAATGCGTTCGCGGGGCGGGTCTGGTGCGGCTTTGCCTGTCCGCAGACGGTTTGGACCGATCTGTTCCTGCTGGTCGAGCGCCTGATCGAGGGCGACCGGCGGCAGCGGCTGAAGAACATGGAGACCCCGTTGAACGCGATGCGGGTGGTCCAGATCGGCGCCAAGCACGCCGCCTGGATTCTGATCTCGCTCGCCACCGGCGGAACGCTGATCTTCTATTTTACGGATGCGCCGGCGCTGGTTCGCGCCCTTGCCACCGGCGAAGCTTCGACGACCGCGCTGACCTGGATCGCCGTCTTCGCCGGCACTACCTACGGCCTTGCCGGCTTCGCCCGGGAGCAGGTCTGCACCTTCATGTGTCCCTGGCCGCGGCTGCAGGGTGCGATCTGGGATCCCGAGGCTTTCACGGTCAACTATCGCGACTATCGCGGCGAGCAGCGGATGTCGGCCAAGAAGGCCGTGGAAGTCCGCGCGCGCGGCGAACGGGCCGGCGATTGCGTCGATTGCGGCCTCTGCGTCAACGTCTGTCCGATCGGCATCGACATCCGCGAAGGGCCGAATTTCGCCTGCATCAATTGCGGGCTGTGCGTCGACGCCTGCGACGGCGTCATGACCAGGCTCGGCCGGCCGCGTGGCCTGATCGACTATGAGAGCTGGGACAATATCGAGCGGGGCCGGCGCGACGAGGCGCGCGTTTCCCGGCTGTTGCGTCCCAAGACCGTGGCCCTCACCGCCATCACGGTGGGACTGGCGGCCGGGCTTGCCGTCCTGTTGGCAACCAAGTCGACCGGCGCTATAGCGGTGCTGCACGATCGCGATCCCCTCGCGGTCACGTTGTCGGATGGTTCCGTCAGGAACGCCTACACCGTCAAGCTCCTCAACAAGGCGGCCGTCCCTCGCCACTACACTTTGGCCATTCAAGGCATAGATGCCAGCATGACCATTGTTGGAAACGACGATGGATCCCCCATCACCGTCGAGGCGGACGGGTCGGAATCGCTGCGGGTCACCCTGACCATGGCGGTTCCGAAGGACGCCAACGTCGTCTTCATCGCCAGGGATGAGACCGGCCGGACGGTGCTGTCGGCCTCCGACAGGTTTGTGGCGCGCTGAGCGTCTGGAAGAGTTACGGGAGAGACATGGCAGATCGCGCGAGAAATGACCGGGACGAGGCGGCGATGCGGCGGGGCCTGCTGGCCCAGGAAGTCATGGAGCGAACCGGCATCACGGAAGCGATGATCGGGGAACTCGTCGACAAGTTCTACGGTCGGGTCAGGCAGGATGACCTGCTGGGGCCGATTTTCGCGGTCGTGCAGGACTGGGACGAGCATCTCGCGAAATTGCGCGATTTCTGGTCGTCCGTCGTGCTCACGACCGGGCGCTATCACGGTCAGCCGATGCGGGCGCATTTGCCGCTGACCTTGATCGGGAACCATTTCGATCGCTGGCTCGACCTGTTCGAGCAGACGGCGCGCGAGGTCTGCCCGCCGGCCGCGGCCGCGCATTTCATCGACAAGGCGCGACGCATCGCCGACAGTTTCGAGATGGCGTCGGCGACCCAGGCCGGGCGCATCTCCTCGCCGCGCCACGTGCTCAGATCCTGAAAATGCCATGTGCTGGCTCGCGACGTAGCCTCTCCGCTTGATGGCAAGTCGCGCGGTGCGACGGCACGCCGCGCCATGTCCGGCATGTCCGATCTGATCTGCGAAATCATCATGCCAATCGCGCATCGTGACGTTGCGTCGGAAAAAATGCGCCTGTCGGCGCAAATTCCGGCTCAATCAAAACGAGCATATCGATAATGATGCACTGCGGTGCGAAGCCGCCGCCTTGTTTTCGGCTGAGTTGCGGCGCCTCCTTGTGCGATGACGAACCCGAAGCTCGACATCACGTCGTCTCCGTCGTCCGACAACGTTGCGGACCCTGACTCCGGTTGTCTTGCGGTGCAGACCCGGCGCTCGCTCCTGCTCGGCGCACTCGCCGGCACCGCGTGCCTCGCCGGTTCCAGGCAGGCCGTCGCAGAGGATGATCAGCCCGGTGCGGACGAGCGGCCGCAGAAGGGCGACATCCTGGTATTCACCGATGGCGATCGCGAAGGCGCCGTGGTGAGGTCCGCCGATCTGTCGCTCGGCGGACCGCCGGTGCATGCCTGGCCGAAGGATCCCAGGACATCGGTGGTGCGCAGCGGCTCCCGGCTCAACGAGATCCTGATCGTCCGGCTCGATCCGGCCGAACTCGACGAGCAGACGCGGTCGCGTGCCGCGGACGGCATCGTCGCCTATTCGGCGATCTGCGCCCATGCCGGATGTCCCGTCACCGGCTGGGTCAAGAGCGACGCCGGCGACAAGGTGGTGTTCAAGTGCATGTGCCACAACTCCGAATACGATCCCCGCGAAAGCGCGCAGGTCGTGTTCGGGCCGGCGCCGCGGCGCCTTGCGGCATTGCCGCTGGCGCTCAATGACGGTGCGCTCACCGTCGCGGGCGCCTTCATTGGAAAGGTAGGTGCTCAGCAGCAGGGATGACCGGGAGCCGCGGGTCGCGCCCGCGTGCCGCAAGAGGCCGCTCCGCCAGCGCGCGGGGCCGGAAGCACGGCAAGACTCTCCAAGACAAGAATTCAAGAAGACAAGAATTCAAAACGGATGAATCAAAGGGGAAACGTCCATGACCAGAAAGCAATGGTTATTGTCCGGCTTTGTCGCCTTTACCTGTCTCGTCTCGACATCCGCGGGCGCCGGCCCGATCGAGAACTACAGCCCGGTCACCTCGGCCCGCCTCGAAAACCCCGAACCCGGCAACTGGATGCTCTATCGCCGGACCTATGACGGCCAGGGCTACAGCCCGCTCGACCAGATCAACACGGGCAACGTCAAGGACCTGACGCCGGTCTGGACCTTCGCCACCGGCGTGGTGGAGGGCCATGAGGCTCCGCCGATCGTCAACAACGGCGTGATGTTCGTGGCGACGCCGATGGGGCAGGTGATCGCGCTGAACGCCAGGACCGGCGATGAATATTGGCGCTACAAGCGCCAGCTCCCCGACGACCTGTTCCAGCTGCATCCGACCAGCCGCGGTGTCGGGCTGTGGGACGACAAGCTCTATCTCGCAACCACCGACGACCACGTCGTCGCGCTCGATGCCAAGACCGGCAAGGTGGCCTGGGACACCAAGGTCCAGGACTACAAGAAGGGTCAGTACATGACCCTGATGCCGCTGATCGTCGACGGCAAGGTCATCGTTGGCGGATCCGGCGGCGAGCTCGGCGTGCGCGGCTATGTCGCCGCCTTCGACGCCAAGGACGGCAAGGAGCTGTGGCGGACCTACACCATTCCCGGCGAAGGCGAGCCGGGCCATGACACATGGCAGGGCGACGACTGGAAGAGCGGTGGCGGCTCGGCCTGGATGACGGGCAATTACGACAAGGACACCAAGACGATCTACTGGGGTGTCGGCAACGCCGCGCCGTGGCCCGGCGATGCGCATCCCGGCGACAATCTCTACACCTCGTCGGTGCTCGCGCTCGATCCCAACACCGGCAAGATCAAGACCCACCATCAGTACCATCAGAACGATTCCTGGGACTGGGACGAGGTCGAGGCGCCGATCCTGGTCGACCTGCAACGCGACGGCCGCACCATCAAGAGCCTGATCCACCCGGGACGCGATGCGATCTTCTGGGTGCTGGAGCGCGCACCCACCAAGATCAACTACGTCGCCGGCTGGCCGTTCGTGGCCACCGACGTCTGGAAGGGCATCGACGAGAGCGGCAAGCCGGTCGTCGATCCCGCGCACAAGCCGGTCATCGGCAAGCGCGTGGAGTTCTGTCCGTCGCTGTGGGGCGGCAAGGACTGGCCGTCGGCGGCCTATAGCGAGCGGACGAAGCTCGTCTACGTCCCCGCCAACGAGAACTTCTGCGGCGGCTTCACCGGCGAGAAGGTGGCGCTGAAGCCCGGCGAGCTTTGGCTCGGCACCAAGCCCGAGGACATCGGGCTGAAGGCCAAGCCCGGCGCCGATCATTTCGGCGAGCTGCAGGCCTGGGACCCGTCGACCGGCAAGAAGGTGTGGCAGCACGACTTCCCCAAGTCGCAGCTGTTCGGCTCGGTGACGGCGACGGCCGGCGATCTCGTCTTCGCCGGCGGCACCAATGATCGCAACTTCCGCGCCTTCGACGCCAGGAGCGGAAAGCTGTTGTGGGAGCAGAAGACCAACTCCGGCATCATGGGCATGCCGGTGTCCTACGAGGTGGACGGCACGCAATACGTCGCGATCCAGTCCGGCTGGGGCGTCGACGCGCAGCGCATCCAGGATGCGCTCGCGACCAACAACATCGGCATCGAGGCCAACGTGCCGCAGGGCGGCGTCATCTGGGTCTTCGCGCTGAAGAAGTAGATCTGCCGGCGGATCGACCAAGCGGCGGTACGGCCGGAATGCGGCGGGCAGAGATGTCCGCCGCATTCCGCATGTGCGAGCCCCTACGCCTCCAGTTGCTTGCCGATCGGCAGGCTCCGGATGCGCTTGCCGGTGGCCGCGAAGATCGCGTTGATCAGCGCCGGCGCGAACGGCGGCACGCCGGGCTCGCCGACGCCGGAGGGAGGCGTGTCCGGGCCCGGCGGCACGATGTAGACGTTGGTCACCTGCGGCGACTCGTCGATCCGGACCACCGGGAAGTCGTCGAAGTTCTTCTGCTGGACCTTGCCGTCCTTGAAGCTGATCTCGCCATATTTGGCCAAGCTCAGCCCCATGATCGCAGCGCCCTCGATCTGCGACTGGATGCGCTCGGGGTTGACGTAGGTCCCGCAGTCGATGGCGGTGTCGACCCGCGGCACGGTCAGCTTGCCCTTGTCGTCGACGGCGACCTCGACGATGGTCGCGACGTAGCTGACGAAGCTGCGGTGCACGGCGATGCCGAGCCCGTGCCCCTTCGGCACCGCGCGGCCCCATTCGCCCTTCTCGGCGACCAGCTCGACGACCTTGCGCAAGCGCGCGGTGTCGATCGGATAGCTGTCATAGGGCTCGCCGTAGTTCCAGGGGTCCTTCACCGAGGACAGGTTGACGATCCGCGGCGAGCCGATCAGCTCGAGCAGCATGTCCTTCGGGTCGCGGCCCGTGGCCTGCGCAATCTCGGCGACCATCGACTGCACCGCGAAGGCGCGCGGCACGTTCGACACCGAGCGGAACCAGCCGATGCGGGCGTGGGCCGCGGCCTCCGGATTTTCGCAAGAGATGTTGGCGATCTCGAAGGGCATGTCGATCAGGCCCATGCCGAGCTCGAACGGCGCCTGATGGACCGCGCCGGCCGCAAAGGTCGAGGCGATGCTGGGGGCCACGCTGCGGTGGCGCCAGGCGATCACCTTGCCGCTCTTGTCGAGCCCCGCCTCGATGCGCTCGACCGAGACCGTGTGCAGGAAGTCGTGGCGGACGTCATCTTCCCGCGTCCACTGCACCTTGACCGGCGCGCCGATCTCCTTCGACAGCAGCGCCGCTTCCAGCGCGAAATCGCATTTCGACTTGCGGCCGAAGCCGCCGCCGAGCAGCGTGACGTTGACCGTCACGTTGCCTTCGGGAATGCCGAGCGTCTTGGCGACGTCCTCGCGCGTGCCGCCCGGGCTCTGTACGGGGGCCCAGATCTCGCATTTATCGCCCTTGACGTCGGCGACTGCCACCGGCGGCTCCATGCTGACATGGGCGAGATGCGGCAGGTAGTATTCGCCGACGACGACCTTGTCGGCGTTCTTCAGCGCGCTATCCGCGTCGCCCTCCTTGCGCACGACGAGGCCGGGTTTCCGCGCGACCTCCTCGAGTTCCTTCCGATAGGCGACCGAATCGTATTTTCCGTTCGCGCCGTCGTCCCAGACGAGCTTCAGCGCGTCGCGGCCCTTGATCGCGGCGCCGGTGTTGCGCGCGATCACCGCGACGCCGCCGAGCGGCTGGAATTTCGAGGGCCACGGCCAGCCGCGGGCCTGCATCACCTTCTCGACGCCGGGCACCTTCAGCGCCGCGTCCGGATCGAACGAGACGAGCTTGCCGCCGGTCACGGGCGGGCGGGCGATGACGGCGTATTTCATGCCGGGCAGGCGCACGTCGGCGCCGTAGCGCGCAGCACCCGTGGTGATGTCGTGCAGATCGACGATGCCGACCTGGCCCTTGCCGAGATAGCGAAAATCCTTCGCCTCCTTGAGCTTGAGGCCCTCCATGCCCGGCACGGATTCCCTGGCGGCGTCGGAGGCCAACTCGCCGAAGCCGAGCTTGCGGCCGCTCGCGCCGTGGACGATCTCGTGATTGACGGCCTTCACCTCGGCGGCCGGCACGCCCCAGCGCCTGGCCGCGGCCTGCTCCAGCATGGTGCGCGCGGCGGCTCCGATCTGGCGCATCGGGACCAGGTAGTGTCGCGTGCTACGCGAGCCGTCGGTGTCCTGATTGCCGTACCGGACCTCGTCACCATGCGCTTGCTGGACGCGCACCTTCGACCAGTCCGCATCCATCTCCTCGGCCACGACCAGCGGCAGGCTGGTGCGGACGCCGGTGCCCATTTCCGAGCGGTGCGCGACGATGGTGACGATGCCGTCGGGCGCAATCGCGACGAAGACGCGCGGATCCAGCACGATGCCATGCGGCATCGCGCCCGCGCCGGTCTGGTAGGCGAAGGCCTGCCGCGACATCACGGGCGCGGCGAGCACGAAGCCGCCGGCGGCGCTAAGTCCCTTCAGGATGTTGCGCCGGGTGATCTTCTCGATGCTGATGCTCTTCTCGAAGCCGCGAAGCTTCCCGGGATTCTGGATGAAATTCATGATCACACTCCCGTCGATGCGAGATGGACGGCGTTCTCGATGCGCTGGTAGCAGCCGCAGCGGCAGATGTTGCCGGACATCGCCTCGCGGATCTGGTCGTGCGACGGTTTTGGATTGTCCATCAGCAGCGCCGCCGCCTGCATGATCTGGCCGGCCTGGCAGAAGCCGCATTGCGGCACGTTGGCCTGACGCCAGGCCTTCTGCACGGCGTGATCGCCGGTCGGATGCAGGCCCTCGATGGTGGTGACTTCGCGCCCGGCGACGTCCTTCACCGAGGTGATGCAGGAACGAACCGCCTCCTTGTCGACGATGACGGTGCAGGAGCCGCACAGCGCCTGGCCGCAGCCGAACTTGGTGCCGGTCAACCCGATTTCATCGCGCAGCAACCAGATCAATGGAAGATCCGGATCGCCATCCCAGCTCTGCTCCTGACCGTTGATTTTCAACTTGATCATGATCGTCCCTCGCTCTTCCTAGGCTTGATGAACCGTTTGGGCATCGACGTATCGTGGTTCGTCCGCGCGCGACCCGGTCGTCCCGCATCGGGCAAATCCCGGCCGGACGGTCGCAACGCGGCGATGATGTTCTGGAATGCGCTCGATACCTCCCTTCATTCTTCTTGTTTGATTGAGATCGCGATCGATTGAAATCGCGCGGCATCGTGACGCCCGGATGCCGGCAGACCTCGGCCGTGCGCCGGCATCGGAGGCGGGTTTTCTAGCCTAGGCTGCATCCGCGATTTGTCAAAAGCAGGGCGCAAAAAAAGCTTCGTCCGCCAGGGTAGATGCGGACGAAGCTCAAGGACCCTCAGTCGAGGGAGGGAGAAGCGCAACGCCCGGGCTTCGAAGGTGAAGCCCGCGGCGTCGCGCAGTCATTGAGGCCAGGGTGAGGGAGCCGCTGGTCCTCAAACCGGACGAGGTGCCCGCTCAGGCGGCCTTGGCCTTCGCGACGTGGGTTGCGATCGCGTCCATCAGTGCCGGCGACAGGCAGTCATAGGGCTCGATCCCGATCTCCTTCAGCCGCGCGCGCACCGCGCCCATCTGTTCCGGCTTGACGCCGGACTCGATCACCGACGAGACGAACGCGGCGAATTGCGGCGCCTGCGAGCCCTGTTCCTGGAACAACTCGGGGTGGATGAAATCGAGGCCGTAGAACGGATGCCCCTTGTTCTCGATCCGGCCGTACATGTGGGTGCCGCAGGCCTTGCAGGCGTGGCGCTGGATCACGGCGGAGGGATCGACGATCGCGAGCTTGTCGCCGTTTTCCAGCACGGTCACGTTCTGGCGCGGCACCACCGCGACCACGGAGAACATCGCGCCCTGCGGCTTCCAGCACTTGGTGCAGCCGCAGGCGTGGTTGTGCGCGACGTCGCCCTTGATGCCGACCTTGACGGGGCGATCCTTGCACTTGCAGACGAGCGTGCCGCCGGCAAAGTGACCGCTTCCTTGCTTGAGGCCGCTGTCGATCGACGGATGGAGCTGAACAGTCATGGTCAATCCTCCTTGGGTGTGATGTTCTTCTAGTACACGACGACGGAACGGATCGATTTGCCCTCGTGCATCAGGTCGAAGCCCTTGTTGATGTCCTCGAGCTTCAGCACGTGCGTGATCATCGGATCGATCTGAATCTTGCCGTTCATGTACCAGTCGACGATCTTCGGCACGTCGGTGCGGCCGCGGGCGCCGCCGAAGGCGGTGCCCTTCCAGACCCGCCCGGTGACGAGCTGGAACGGCCTTGTCGCGATCTCCTTGCCGGCCTCCGCGACCCCGATGATGACCGAGGTGCCCCAGCCGCGATGGCAGCATTCCAGCGCCTGGCGCATCACCGTCGTGTTGCCGGTGCAGTCGAAGGTGTAGTCGGCGCCGCCGTCGGTCAGGCCGACGAGGTGCTGCACGATGTCGCCGGTCACCTTCTTCGGGTTGACGAAATGGGTCATGCCGAACTTGCGGCCCCATTCCTCCTTGCCGTCGTTGATGTCGACGCCGATGATCTTGTCGGCGCCGGCCATCCTGGCGCCCTGGATGACGTTGAGGCCGATGCCGCCGAGGCCGAACACCACGACGTTGGAGCCTGGCGTGACCTTGGCGGTATTGACGACGGCGCCGACGCCGGTGGTGACGCCGCAGCCGATGTAGCAGCTCTTGTCGAAGGGGGCGTCTTCGCGGATCTTCGCCACCGCGATCTCCGGCAGCACCGTGAAGTTCGAGAAGGTCGAGCAGCCCATGTAGTGGTAGATGGGCTTGCTCTTGTAGGAGAAGCGGCTGGTGCCGTCGGGCATCACGCCCTTGCCCTGGGTGGCGCGGATCGCGGTGCAGAGATTGGTCTTCTGGCTCAGGCAGCTCTTGCACTGGCGGCATTCGGGCGTGTAGAGCGGAATGACGTGGTCGCCGGCCTTCACCGAGGTCACGCCGGCGCCGATCTCGCGGACGATGCCGGCGCCCTCGTGTCCGAGGATCGAGGGGAAAATTCCCTCGCTGTCGAAGCCGTCGAGCGTGTAGGCGTCGGTATGGCAGATGCCGGTCGCCTTGATCTCGACCAGGACTTCACCGGCCTTCGGCCCCTCCAGATCGACTTCGACGATCTCGAGCGGTTTCTTCGCTTCGAAAGCGACGGCGGCGCGTGTCTTCATCGCAAGCTCCTCAATTCCTTCATGGCGGCTGCCGGCGTTGGTCTGCCGGGCGGCCCCATACGTTCAATGTCTTCCCATGCAGGAGTCTTCCGCCTTGGTGTAGGCCTCCGTCTTGTCCTCATGCTTGCTGGGCCGCGCGCGGCCCCAGGCATCGGTGGAGCGGGCGCGCAGATAGACGTAGAGATCGTCCATGTAGCAGGCCACGTTCGGATTGTCGCCGAAGGCCGGCATCACGTTCTCCTGCGCGGTCGAGACGTTCTTGCGGCCGCTGGCCACGACGCCGAGGAAGTCGGCGTAGCTCATGGTCTTCACCGAGTCCTTCAGCGCCGGCGCGTAGCTCGATCCCATGCCGTCCGGTCCGTGGCAGACGTGACAGTCCGAGTGATAGCGGCGGTAGCCGGAATAGGTGTACCAGTCCACGGTGCCATCCGCCGAAATCTTGTACGTGGGATCGCCGTTCTTATCGAGCCACTCGCCGTTTTCGTTTTGCTTGACGGCGGTCGGGTCGCCCGGACCTGCCGCGAACGCAATTCCTCCGGTTGCGACGAGAATCATCGCGGCGGCCACAAAGCATGTTCTACGCAAGAGAGTGTTCCTCGAAGCGCGCGATGGAGACGAGCCGGCGCGTGGACGAAATCCACGCGCCGGAACGAGACAGGGGTGAGGCTAGTTCGGCAGCGAGAACACGGTCAGCGTGCCGCCGAGCGCCGTGTAGTTGCTGAGCGCCGCATAGCCGCCGACCGCGCCGAGACCGGCCGTCGGATCGGTCAAGCCTGCCGCGAGGCCGATGCCGGCCCAGCCGCCGACGCCGGAGAGCACGGCAACGTATTGCTTGCCGTTGTTCTCATAGGTCGTGACGTTGCCGATGATGCCGGACGGAGTCTTGAACTTGTAGAGCTCCTTGCCGGTCTTGGCGTCGACCGCCTTCAGGTAGCCTTCGAGCGTGCCGTAGAACACCACGCCGCCGGCGGTTGCGAGCGCGCCCGACCAGACCGAGAACTGTTCCTTGTTGGACCAGACGATCTTGCCGGTCTTGCCGTCCCAGGCGATGAAGTTGCCCATGTTGCTCTCGCCGGCGGGCGGATACATCGAGAGCGTCGCGCCCACATAGGGCTGGCCCGCGGTGTAGCTCACCTTGAACGGCTCGTAGTCCATGCAGACGTGGTTGGTCGGCACGTAGAACAGCTGCGTGTCGGGCGAGTAGGCCGCCGGCTGCTCGTCCTTGGAGCCGAGCGCGGCCGGGCAGATGCCCTTCACGTTGTGGTCCTCGCCCGCCTTGTCGGTGGACGCCGCGTCGAGAACCTTCGGGCGGCCATAGGTCGGCGAGTTCTTGTCCATGTCGACGCCGGAGGTCCAGTTCACCTTCGGATCGTACTTCTCGGCGACCAGCAGTTCGCCGGTGGCTCGATCAAGGGTGTAACCGAGGCCGTTGCGGTCGAAATGTGTCAGCAGCTTGCGCGGCTGGCCGTTGATCGTCTGGTCGGAGAGGATCATCTCGTTGACGCCGTCATAGTCCCATTCGTCATGGGGCGTCATCTGATAGACCCACTTGGCGATGCCGGTGTCCGGATTGCGCGCCCAGATCGTCATCGACCATTTGTTGTCGCCGGGACGCTGCTTCGGATTCCAGGTCGAGGGATTGCCCGACCCGTAATAGACGAGGTTCAGCTCGGGATCGTAGGAGATCCAGCCCCACGTGGCGCCGCCACCGATCTTCCATTGATCGCCTTGCCAGGTCTTCAGGCTGGAATCCTTGCCGATCGGCTTGCCGAGTGCAGTGGTCTTGTCGTCGACCAGAAGTTGGTCATCGGGTCCTTCCGAATACCCGCGCCAGACCAGCTTGCCGGTCTTGATGTCGTAGGCGGTCATGTGAGCCTGGACGCCGAATTCGCCGCCGGAGATGCCGATCAGCACCTTGTCCTTGATGACTATGGGCGCCGACGTGCCGGTCTCGCCCTTGGCCGGGTTACCGTTGGTCGCGGTCCAGGCCACCTTGCCGGTCTTGGCGTCGAGCGCCACGAGCGTGGTGTCGGCCTGATGCAGGAATATCTTGCCGTCGCCATAGGCCAGGCCGCGGTTCACCGTGTCGCAGCACATCACCGGGATCACGTTCGGATCCTGCTTGGGCTCGTACTTCCAGACGATCTTGTTCTCGTTGGAAAGGTCAAGAGCGTAGACCTTGTTCGGGAACGGCGTGTGGACGTACATCATGTTGCCGATGATCAGCGGTCCGCCTTCGTGTCCGCGCAGCACGCCGGTGGAGAAGGTCCAGGCGACCTGCAGCTTGCCGACGTTGGATGCGTTGATCTGGTTGAGCTTGGAATACCGGGAATTGGCGTAGTCGCCCGTCGGCATCACCCAGTCTTTCGGGTTCTGCGACATCTTGATCAACTCGTCATTGGCTGAAGCGCTGCCGGCGGCAAGCACCGCAGCAGAGCCAAGATAAGTCGCCAGTAGCACCTTGCGCATAGTCATTCCTCCGTTGGTCTCGTTTATTGTTTCCGAAGCATTGCTCGCCGCTGGGCTTTGACGTCCAGCGTCTGCTCGTGCAGGGCGGTCACTGTTGGGACCAGAAACGATGCTGTGCTGTTTCCTCCTCCCCATGTGCGCCACGGGTCCGCTTGGGCAGCGGCCCGCTTCTTGTTGTTCCTGCCGCCATCCCTAGCGCCTTCGGCAAGGGGAAACTTGCCCAAGAGGGAAGGCGCTTTGCTCGACAGCGCACGGCGGCGAACTTTTTGATTTTGCACTAGCGAATTCAGCGGCTTCCTTGCCTGTCGCTTGCAACCTCTGCGTTTAGGTTCCCCTTGACGGCGCTGTAACTAAGGCGGAGGATCGTGACGGGATGGCGGCCGAAGCGATGGCGCTCGCTTCAAAAGTCCGCCCAAATTTGAGGTAAATGTCGCATTCGTCGTGGGGGTAGGGCTTCATCGCCGCCCTGTCGCGACTCGGTTCAACTCAGTGGCTGGATCATGTCCGACACAATCCAAAAGCTCTCGACCACCGGATTGACGCCGAAGAAACAGATCCAAAGCTGGATCGACGGGCTGACCAGCCTGTGCGGCCTGTTCGATGTCGATCCGCTCGAGGCTTCCTCACTCGAAGGCCGCATCGACTACACGACCGTCTCGCGGCTGAAGCTTTGCCAGATCGAGGTCAGCCAGCACCGCATCGCGCACACGCTCGCGCGCGCCAGGTCCAACGAGCACCCCTACATCAAGATTCACTTCCAGACCTACGGCGTGTCCTATTTCGAGCAGGAGGGCCGCCACATCGAGCTCGCACCCGGCGACGTCCTCGCCTACGACGTCTCCTGTCCGCATTCGATCATCAGCCCGGCCTTCACGCGCCATGACGTGGTGATCGTGCCGAAGGCCCTGTTGCGCGATCGCGGCTTTCCGTCGCAGCGCATGCCGGCCTGCAAGCTCTCGGCGCGCACCGGCACGGGGCGGATCGCGCACGATTTCGTCCACGCCACGTTCGACGAGGCCGCAAAGCTGTCGGCGAACAGCGCCGTCGGCGTCGCCGATTCCCTGATCGATCTGCTGCTGCTGCCGCTGCGCGAGGCGGACACGATGTTCGACCGGGTCGGGCCCGAGGCGATGTACGTGCGTGCGCAGTTCTTCATTCGCGAGCACTTGCGCGATCCCGATCTGTGCATCGACCAGATCTCCGCCGAGCTCGGCTGCTCCAAGCGCTATCTGCACATGCTGTTCAGCGAGCGCGGCACCACGGTGAGCGACTATATCTGGCAGGCGCGCCTGCAGAACTGCCGCCAGGAGCTCGAGGCGCACGCCGGCAAGACCATCACCGACGTCGCGTTCTCCTGGGGCTTCTCCAGCTCGTCGCATTTCAGCCGGGTGTTCCGGAAGTATTTCGGCGTCGTGCCGTCCTCGATCCACAAGGCGCAGCAGGCCGCCGTCGCCTCGGACGAGCCGTAGGCCGGTCTGGATCGTGGGGAGCCGGAGCTCCTGAAGCGATCTAGACCATTTCCGCGGAACACTCTTGATTGCTTCACCCGCAATGACAGCGGGCCGTCACCGCTGGATGATCTGCTTCCAGACATTGCCGAGGATCGCGGGCTCGCGCGGCGGCAGGTAGGTCAGCCCTGCCTGCTTGCCGAATTCGGCGATCTTGCCTTCGGCCATCAGCTCCGTCAGCGCCTTGTTGACGGCGACGAACAGCGCCGGGTCGCTCGCAAGGGCGACGTAGCCGCGATTGGCGCCGATCGGATAGTAATAGCCGCTCGCCGATATTGCGGTGTCTTGATGCGCGGCGCGATAGGCGTCGAAGCGTGCGAGGTCGAGCAATGTCGCGTCATGGTCGCCGCGGTTGAGCGCGCCGAGCAGGTCGTCACGACCGGGCACCAGATGCGTGATGCTGTCGATCAGCCGGCCCTTGTCGAAGTTCATCAGGATCGCATCGCCGAGCGTTCCGCTCTCGATCGCGAGACGCATGCCGGCGAGGTCGCCGATGCCGTCGATCTTGCGCCCGCGCGCCTTGGGGCCGAGCACCACCGTCATCGGCGAATAGACGTAGGGCTGGCTCGGTGCGAGCACGCCGAGCGCGACGCGGCGACGGCGGTCGTCGCGGGTGGCGCCGTCGAAATCGGGTAGCCTCGCGGTCTTCATGCCGGGCACGACCAGCGAATCCTCGGTCAGCGCGTAGCCGCCGAGCAGCGCGCAGCGTCCGTCCGAGAGCAGTGCATTGGCCTCGAGCGGCGGGCTCGAATCCTCGTCGAGCTTGCTCTCGAACCACTGGATCTGCAGCGGCCGGCCGAGTCGCTCGGCGATCGCCTGCGCCAGCAGGACGTCGAAACCGCCGCCCGGCTTGCCGCGGTGGTGCACCGACAAAGGCGGGCGGTCCTCATCGAGGCAGATCCTGAGCGGCGCATCGGCGGCCGTCGCCGCGGTGGACAGCAGCGCGGCTGCAAGGCTCCACGCCGCGAGAATCGTCTTCGCAAGGGTCATGTTCATGGCCGCCTCCGGCTCGAGATGAAGGCCCAGAGGTTGGCGATGTCGTCGTCGCTCAGGATGTCTCCCCAGGGCGGCATCCTGTTGTTCTTGCCGTTCTTCACGGTGGTGACGAACCGCGTCTTGTCGTCGGGGAAGCCGCGCAAATCCGGCGTGATGGTGCCGGAATTGACCATGTTGGGACCGTGGCAATGCGAGCATTTCGACGCATAGGTCGATTTGCCGAGGTCGATCTGCGCCTGAACGGGATTGCCGTTCGCTTCATCCGCGGCGCGGATGGCCGCCGCAGGGGCAACCGCCAGCACGGCGACGGCGGCGAAGATCGCCGCCGTCCTGTGAGTTACGTCTCTCGGCATTCTGACCCGGGGGTTATTGCTTGACCGCGAAAACCCACAGCGAACCGCCGGGCGGCACGTTGGCAAGCCGCTCGTCGCCGGAGAACAGCGAGTAGACGCCGCCGTAGCCGCTGGTCACGGCGACGTACTGCACGCCATCCTGCTGCCAGGTCACCGGTTGTCCCTCGATGCCCGAGCCGGTCTGGAACTGCCAGAGCTTCTTGCCGCTCTCGGCGTCGAACGCCTCGAACTCGCCGGTCAGCGAGCCCGTGAAGACGACGCCGCCAGCCGTCGACAGCACGCCCGAGAAGCGCGGGATGTCGCTAGCCGCTTCCCACTTGGCCTTGCCGGTCATCGGATCGATGGCCTTGAGGTGGCCGCGCGGTCCGGTGCCCCACTCCCAGAGGTCGGTGAGGTCCATGCCGAGATACCATTCGCCCTGCTTGAACGTCGCCGGTTCGGTCTTGTAGTGGCCGCCGAAGGCGAGCGTGTTGGCGTAGGCGAGGCCGGTCTGCGGATTGAACGACATCGGCTCCCAGTTCTTGCCGCCGAGGATCGACGGGAAGACCGTGACCTTCTTGCCCTCGCGCGCGTCCTTGGCGACGTCGGTCTCGATCGGACGTCCGGTCTTCATGTCGATGCCGGTCGCCCAGTTGACCTTCACGTAAGGGTTGGCCGCGAGCAGCTTCCCGTTGGTGCGGTCGAGCACGTAGAAGAAGCCGTTGCGGTTGGCGTCCATCAGTACCTTGGTCGGCTTGCCCTCGACGTTCATGTCGGCAAGCACCATCTCGGCGACCGAGTCATAGTCGAACGGATTGTTCGGCGAGAACTGGTAGTGCCACTTGATCTTGCCGGTCTTGGGATCCATCGCCAGCACGGAGCAGGTGTAGAGGTTGTCGCCGGGACGCACCGCCGCGTTGAACGGGCCCGGGTTGCCGATGCCCCAATAGACGGTGTTGAGCTCGGGATCGTAGGAGCCCGTGATCCAGGTCGAGCCGCCGCCGAGCTTCCAGGTATCGCCCTTCCAGGTGTCGCCGCCGGGCTCGTCCGGGGAGGGGATCGAGTGGGTGCGCCAGAGGTGCTTGCCGGTCGCCGGCTCCCAGCCGTCGATGAAGCCGCGGGTGCCGAACTCGGCGCCCGAGATGCCGGTGATGACCACGCCGTCGGCGACCAGCGGCGCCACCGTCATGGAATAGCCTTCCTTGATGTCGGCGGCCTTCTGGCGCCACAGCTCCTTGCCGGTCTTGGCGTCGAGCGCGATTACGTTGGCGTCGAGCGTGGTGCGGAAAACCTTGCCGTCGAACAGCGCGGCGCCGCGGTTGATGATGCCGCAGCAGACGATCCGCGGCGTCTCGGCCGGATATTCGACCTTGGTCTTCCAGAGCTGCTTGCCGGTCTTGGCGTCGATCGCCATGGTGGCGTTGTGCGACGTCACGTAGACGACGCCCTGATAGACCAGCGGCTGGGATTCCTCGCTTCGGTCGTCGTTGAGGCTGTAATTCCAGACCGGAACGAGATTCTTGACGGTGTCCTTGTTGATCTGGTTCAGCGTGCTGAAGCGCTGCAGGTTGTAGCCCATGCCGTAGTTCAGCACGTTCGACGTGTCGGTTGCGCCCTTGTTGAGTTGTTCGGTGGTTTGGGCATTTGCACTCGCACATGCAAATAAGACGAGGCTCGCGGCCATCGCTAAGCGTTTCATCCGTTCCTCCAAAAGTGCGCGCCTTTTGACGCTGCACTTGCAACACTCCGCCGGAAAGCAAAACGCGTCAATACGAAAGTCGTAAGCGGGCGCCTCAACGCGCTGCAATTGTTGGCGCCGGGTAGCAGGCTCGCCGCTTTGCAAGCCGTTCGATATCCTCGCTATTGCGGCGCAGGAGCAGCAAATTCCGCGACGCGAAGATTGCGCCCCATCCGTGCGGGCAAAAGCGGCAACGAGTGAGCCGCACGCGCTGGTTGGTGAGCAGGTCGGCGCAAGCGCCCGGCCGGGATCCCGCTCCGCGCTTGTCCGGGGGCTGTTGAGGACGTCAGGCATTCGGTGCCGGAGCCGATCGCGGCGAGTCCGGGGACGGCACTCACATGGCGAAGTCTCTTATCGAGTCTCTCGTCGAGCCGTTTGCCCAAGAGCGAACACCTTTTGTCCGAGAGTGAAATTGCGGCGCGAAGAATCGGCGCAGGCATGTGCGCGAGCGGATTCCAGACTTGCGCTGTCTCCGATGCAGCCCTAGGTTTTGGCGGGCGCGATGTCGCGCTCAAAGTACTTGGGAGACCCCGAATGGCTTGGAAAGCTCCGAAGATCGTGGAAGTGCCGGTGGGCATGGAAATCAACATGTACGCCTGCGCTGCGCGCAAGTAAGAACGACGACCTGCCGCGGCCTCGATGGCCAATGCCATCGGGGCCGTGGCGGTGACTTGACCGTCTCGCAGCACTAGTTTTCCCCAGCCGATCCTCCTCCTGGCCGCGACACAGCGCATTCGACAGGCGACTGCGGCGGCGCCATTCCGAAATCTCGCCCCTCCGCGCACCATGTGTTACGCTGGGTCTCGGTCAGCGCTGCTGCCGCTTTGCCGCAGCGGATGCTCATGGAGCCGGGATGCCCGTCGGTTTGCTCAGAGGCTTGGTGCGCGGCGTCCTGGCCATCGGCGCGTGCTGTGTCGCGCTGGCGCCGGACCTTGCGCGAGCCGAGGAGGGATTCGACACCGAGCACATCTTCGGTTTCATGATCGGCACCGATGTCGGCACGCCCGGCGAACGTGAATTCCAGAGCGATACCACGGGGCGGTTCGGCAAGGGCGGCGGCACCTATCGCGCCCTCGGCCAGCAGTTCGAGATCGAGGTCGTGCCGCTGCAGAACTTCCGCATCGAGCTCGGCACCACCGCCGCGCTGCATGACATCGGCGGCGTTCCCGACATCGGCGATCGGCGCCAGCTCAACTTTCAGGGCGTCTCGCTCGACCTGCGCTATCGGCTGCTCGATCGCGAGAAGGCGCCGTTCGGCCTGACCGTTGCGGCCGAGAGCCATGCCGACCGCATCGACGAGACCACCGCCGTGAAGGGGCGGAGCTACGGCACCGAGTTCAAGCTCGCGATCGACCGGGAGCTCATCCCGAATTTCGCCATCGGCGCGCTGAATCTCGTCTACCAGCCGGAATGGACACGCTTCGAGGACACGGGACTGTCAGAGCGGAGTTCCACGATCGGCGTGGCGGCCGCCGCGCTGGCGCGCGTGCGGCCCAACATGCTGCTCGGCGGCGA
>NZ_JAGWUA010000248.1 GCF_028868675.1 Bradyrhizobium sp. | reverse complement strand
GCGATCCGCCGGTCGTGGTGATCGGCGAGCTCAAGCTCGCCTTCAATCTCGAATTGATCCTGCAGGCGGTCGATCGCGCGCCGGCCGGCGACGAGGTCTGGATCGCCGCAAGAATGTCGGCGCGCGGCAAGGGCCGCGAGAGCGACGCGCGCTATCGCAATCTGTGTCGTCGCCTCGGTTTTGGCATGCTGGGAGTGAGCGAGCGCGGCCAGGTGGAAGTCTTGGTCAAGCCGCCGACGGCCAGTCCGCGCCGCGAGCCGAAAAAACGCTCGCGACTGGTCGCCGAGCACCAGCGCCGCCAGGGCGATCCGGTCAAGGGCGGCAGCACGCGCGCTCCGATCATGACGGCCTACCGCCAGCAGGCGTTGGCCTGCGCGTCGGCGCTTGCTGACGGCCCGCAGCGGGTGCGCGACCTCCGTGCCCGGTGCCCGGATGCCGGCAAAATTCTGCTGCACAACGTCTATGGCTGGTTCGCGCGCGCCGAGCGCGGCATCTACGGCCTCACCGACGCCGGCCACGCCGCGCTGAAGCGCTGGCCGCAATACCGGCTGCAGCCCGAGGCTGCGCCGTCATCGCCGTGACGTGGCTCAATGCGATTGAGCCCAATGCATGATGTGAATGGCTGGATTGCTACATCAAATTCATATTGCAATGCAACATGAGCGGCACTAGGTATCCCGGATCGAAACGAGGCCTCCCATGAGCGCAGACTGGAATACCAAATATGGCCCGCGGCGCGTCCGCCACGATCCGCCCACCCTGGACGAGGCGATTTTCGCAGCCATCGGCATCACCGACGACCAGGAGGCGCAGGCCGAGATCGCGGCGTCGCTGATGGGCATGCCGCTCGATGTGGTGCAGGCCGAGGTCAAGAAGCAGGCGCGCGCCAATGCGCGCATCACGGCCACGCGCGTGATTACGGGCGAACAGGGCGCGCAGCGCTCGGTGGTGGTCGAGCGCCGCGTCGTGCGCCGCTTCGGCAACGACAAGCGCACCGGCACCTAGAGCCCGCGCGCATCTTTCAGCACGAACAAGCGAGAAAGCGGACCGGCGATGCCGGTCCGCTTTTTTCTTAGGCCGCGCGGTTGTACATGCTGGACAGCAGCTTCCAGCACGTTCTGTTGAAGCTCAGGATCGCGCGCCCGGCGGTGAACGGCGCGGCAGCGAGTTCTGCGAGCTCGGCCTCGGGCGTCTTGGTCAGATCGATCGTGCCGGTCGACTCGCCGTGGCGGAACGACAGGTGCGCGCCGAACTTGTTCGCCAGCGCGCGCATCGCGTGGTTGTCCGCGCCGGTGGTGATGCGAAGCTGCTTGAAATCCTTCCAGCGCGCTTCCGCGACCAGGCGGCGGAACAGCATGGTGCCGATGCCCCGGCGCCGCACGGATGCTTCCACGCTGAACGCCACCTCGGGCAGGGCATCGCCCTCCGGCGGGTGCAGCTCGGCCGCGCCGCGCACCACGCCGTCGACGATGTAGGCCGCGATCACGGTGCCGTCGTCCGCGCAGCGGGCGGCGTAGCGCTCGATGAAGCCGTCGTCGAGAAATCCGTTGAAGCGGTCGTGCCGGCTCTCGGGATCGAGCCTCAGCAGGTGATCGCGCAGGAGCGGCAGTTCCTCCTGCTGGATCAAGGTCCGCACATAGCCCCAGCCGGTGGTCGCACCGGGGTCGGCATGGGCGGTTTCTTGGATGGTTTCTTTGCTAGCCACGTCAAACTCCTCTTGGTGTCCCTCGAGGAGGCGTTCGAATCCCTAGGGTCCCTATATTGTGCATCGCAATATATTTTTCAAGACGGGGCATTACCCAGGATAAGAGACAGAGGTTGCGACCAATTCGTTAACGAAATCAAGGCTTCGTAGTCATACGAGGACCATCTGGGTCTGGGTCACCAGGGCCACCAGCTTGCCGTCCTCGGTCTCCAGCCGGGTCTGCCATACCTGGGTACGCCGGCCCCGGTGAATCGGCGTCGCGGTGGCGATCACCGTGGTTCCCTCCTTCGCCCCGCCGATGAAATTGGTCTTGCTCTCCAGCGTCGTGGTGCCCTTGGCGTCCTCCGGCAGGTTGAGCACGGTCGCGGCAGCGCCGACGGAATCGGCGAACGCCATGATCGCCCCGCCATGGGCGATGTGGCCGAGGGTGCAGAGGTCGGGGCGCACCGTCATTTTCGCCACCACCCGCTCCTTCTCCGCCTCGACGAACTGCACGCCCTTGAGCTCGGCAAACGGCATCTTCATCGCATGAAGTTTCTCGAGCGGCGTCATCGAATCTCCTCCCAATGTCCTGTCGGTGCAACCTGAATTGCTCCGTGCGGCAAAGCAATGACCTCCGAGGTCATGGCCGCGGCGACGACGGGCGGGCTTGTGCGTTTTCACCGGGCCGCAATCTTAGCCAAATTTCCAACTAGGGCTTGCACATTGGAGCTGCCAGCTGATTCGCCGACGCATCGCGATCGGCAAGGATATTGCCATGGCACTGTTCAGACGTAAGCTCGGCCCGATCGAGCGCTTCGAGAGTGCGCTGAAGGGCAAGCAGGCGGAACGGCAGAAGCTCGCCGCGCGGCTCAGTCTTGCGGAATCCCTCGTTACAGAGAAGCGCGCAGCCGCCGAACAACTGGCAAAGGCCGGGGCCGGCAACGCCAAGCTGGCGCGCGCCGAGGCCATGCTGCGTTCGGTCGAGGACCGTGCCAACGCGTTGCGCGCCGCGCTCGGGGAAGCCAACGAACAGGTCTTCGCAACCGAGCGCGCCCTTGCCGACGCCGTTGCGCAACGCGACCGCGAACTGCTCGCGGATCGCATCGAGGCACTGGCCGCGGCGATCGATCAGGCCGTTCCAGGCTTTACTGCCGGCGCCGCCGGGCTCGTCGATGCCGTCGCGAAGGCAGCGGTGACGGTGGCGGAGGCGAGCGGCTTTTCCACCAACGTCGGCCAGGTCAGTCGCGAGGTACTGGCGGCCGCGGACCTCGTCTGCTGGGAGCTGAGGACGCTCGCCGCACGGACGCGGGTGGGCAACGCCAACGCCGCATTGCTGCCGTCGCCCGGGGCCGCGAGCTCACAGCTTCCGGAGATCGAGCGGCAATTGATCTACACGCTCAGTCCGCTCAAATGGCAGGACGGAACCGAGATGCGCAAAGCGACTGCCTTTGCGCTGGTCGAACTGCCGAAGACGCTGCTGCCGATCGCCCTGCAACACCAGCATGTCGACTATCTCAGCGCCAGGCGGGTCAAAACCCTGATCCAGGTCCATGGCAGCGGCGGAATCGACGGCGATGACCCTCCCGACGATTCGGAATTCATTGATCTCAACGCCCTCGCCGCTCGCACGGAGAGCGAGACGATACCTCGAGCCGACGTCGCCTGAGCACGGACCTCGCTAGAGCCGGCCTCCAGGCCGCGGCGACTTGCGCGTCTCACGTCACCGCGTTCACCACCTGGTATTCCGGCCGGCGCCACACCTCGCCCGCGATCACCTCCTCGATGATCCCGGCCGCGCGAAGCATGTCGGCTTCGCCGACATAGAGCGGCGTGATGCCGAAGCGCATGATGTCGGGGCTGCGGAAATCGCCGATCACGCCGCGCGCGATCAGTGCCTGCATCGCGGCGTAGCCGTCGGCAAAGGCGAAGGAGACCTGGGAGCCGCGCTGGGCGTGCGCGCGCGGCGTTACCAGCTTCAGTGACGGACAGCGCCGCTCGACCTCGGCGATCAGGAGATCGCCGAGGCGAAGCGAGCGCGCGCGGACCTCGCCGAGATCGACGCGGTCCCAGATGTCGAGCGAAGCCTCGAGCGCGGCCATCGCCAGCACCGGCGGGGTGCCGACCCGCATACGCTCGACGCCGCCGGCCGGCCGATAGCCGAGATCGAAGGCGAACGGTTTTGCGTGCCCCATCCAGCCCGACAGCGCCGGCCGCGCCACCTCGGCATGCCACGGCGCGACGTAGAGGAAGGCCGGCGCGCCGGGGCCGCCGTTGAGAAATTTGTAGGTGCAGCCGGCGGCGAAATCGGCGCCGGCGCCGGCGAGGTCGACCGGCAGCGCGCCGGCCGAATGCGCGAGATCCCAGACGGTGAGGATGCCTAGCGCCCGTGCCTTCGCCGTGAGAGCGGCCATGTCATGCCGGCGGCCGGTGCGGTAGTCGACCTCGGTCAGGTAGAGAACCGCGATCTCCTCCGACAGTGCCGCCTCGACTTCCTCCGGCGCCACCAGCCGCAATCGGTGGCCGCGCCCGAGCGTCGCGATCAGGCCTTCCGCCATGTAGAGGTCGGTCGGGAAATTCCCGGTGTCCGACAGCACGACCTTACGCCGGGTCATGTCGAGCGCCGCGGCGAGCGCCTGGTAGACCTTCAGCGACAGCGTATCGCCCATCATCACGGAGCCTTGTTCCGCGCCGATCAGCGCGGCGATGCGATTGCCCACGCGGCGCGGCTGCTCGTACCAGCCGGCGCTGTTCCAGGCGCGGATCAACTCGTCGCCCCACTCCGCCGTGATGACGCGCGCGACGCGCTCGGCGACACCGAGCGGCAGCGCGCCCAGCGAGTTGCCGTCGAGATAAATCACGCCATCAGGCATGTGAAACAGCGCCCTGGTGTCGTCGTAGACGCGCAGTCGGGTTCCGGTCATGTTCGGCTGCCCTCGCAGACGTCAGAGAACGGTGCGCACGCGCCAGAGTTCGGGGAACAACTCGACCTCCAGCATGCGCTTGAGATAGCTGACGCCGCCGGTGCCGCCGGTGCCGCGCTTGAAGCCGATGACGCGCTCGACCGTGGTGACGTGGTTGAAGCGCCAGCGCCGGAAATAGTCCTCGAAGTCGACCAGCTTCTCGGCGAGCTCGTAGAGCATCCAGTGCGTCTCCGGCGCCTCATAGACCTGCCGCCACGCCTCCAGCACACCGTCGTCGAAGCGATGCGTCTCGCTGACGTCGCGCGCCAGCACCGCCCTGGGCATCGCGAGCCCCTTGCGGTCGGCGAGCCGCAGCACCTCGTCATAGAGGCTCGGCGTCGCAAGCTCCGCTTGCAGCAGCTTCGTGACTTCGGCGTCGTGCGCGTGCGGCTTCAGCATGGCGTGGTTGCGGTTGCCGAGGAGATATTCGATCAGCCGGTACTGGAACGACTGGAAGCCGGAGGATTGCCCGAGCCGGCCGCGGAAACGCGTATACTCGCTTGGCGTCATCGTGCGCAGCACGTCCCAGGCGTTGTTCAGCTGCTCGAAGATGCGCGACATCCGCGCCAGCATCTTCATCGCCGGCGCGACGTCGTCCCGCGCGATCGCGCGGCGGGCGGCCGAGAGCTCGTGGATGGCGAGCCGCATCCAGAGCTCGGAGGTCTGGTGCTGGATGATGAAGAGCATCTCGTCATGGGAGTCCGACAGCGGATGCTGCGCGCCGAGAATGGCGTCGAGGCTCAGGTAATTCCCGTAGGACATCTTGCGGGCAAAGTCGGTCTCGGCGCCTTCGGCCGTTGGGTCATAGTCGCTGCTCGTCATGACACGCCCTCTCACTCCGCTCCGACCAGGCTCCGGGTGATCGTCGACGACGGATCCTTGAGCCCGTCGATGACGGAGAAATGATTGTGCCCGGGCTCGACGACGAGCCGTGTCGGCACGTCGAAGCCGGTCCAGACGTTGGCCATCAACTCGGCCTGGCGGATGAATTCGGGCCGCTCCTCGCCCCCGACCCAGACGATCAGGGGCGAGGTGCCGCGCGGCGTGCGCAGCGCGGCGCTCTCCGCCGTCGCCTCCTCCATGGTCAAACCGAGGGTCGCGTTCATCTTCGTCTTCAAGAGCGGACGGAGGTCGTGCAGGCCGCTGATCGACAACGTCGAGACGATCCGGTCGAAGACAGCCGGCGGGAGAGGCGTATCGTCGCAGAGCATGCGCGTGACGAGATGGCCGCCGGCGGAATGGCCGGCGAGCCGGATCGGTCCCGGAACGAGCGCCGCGACTGCCGTGATCGCGGCGACGATCTCCGCAGTGATGTCGCAGATGCGCGCGGCCGGCGTCAGCGTGTAGCTCGGCAGCGCGACGGCAAGACCGTGGCGCCGCGCGCCCTCGGCAAGATCGGTCCATGACGATTTGTCGAAGCGCATCCAGTAGCCGCCATGCACGAAGACGACGATACCCCTGGCGTCGCCGTCCGGCAGCACGAGGTCGAGGCGCTGGCGCTCTCCGGAGCCGTAGGGGATGTCGG
>NZ_JAGWUA010000247.1 GCF_028868675.1 Bradyrhizobium sp. | reverse complement strand
GTCCACGGCGAGATAGATGTGGCTGCGGGAGCTCGCGTGAATCTCGCGAACGATCTTGTAGCCGTCGAACAGGGACCGCGGCTCCAGCAGCGGCGGCAGGGGCAATTCTGGGGTTTGGGCAAATATCAGGGGTGACCGGCTCTGCGGCACCGCGTCGATACGCAAAATCTGCACGGTGATGTTGTCGTCGCTGCCGCGGCGATAGGCTTCCTCGACTATCACCTTGGCCGCATGGTCGAGCTCATGGGCGTGGGCGTCGAGCACGCCATTGATGAAGCGCTGGTCGACGAATTCGTAGGCGCCATCTGTCGCGAGCAGGAAGACGTCGCCTTGTTCGATCTGGACGGAATGGTAGTCGATCTCGATCTGCGGATTGATGCCGAGCGCGCGGCCGAGATAGGTCTGCTCGGATGAGATGATGACGCGGTGATCGTCGGTGAGCTGCTCGAGCGCCTTGCCGGCGACGCGGTAGATCCGGCAGTCGCCGACGTGGAAGATGTGGGCGGTGGCCGACTTGAAGACCATCGCGGTCAGGGTGCAGACATAGCCCTTGTCGCGGTCGTAGGCGTACTGGCTGCGGCGCGTCTGGGCATGCAGCCATGAATTGGTGGCGTCGAGCACGCGCCGCGCCGACGTCTTCACGCTCCAGGACTCGGACGTGCAGTAGTAGTCGGTCAGGAAACTCTTGACCGCGGATTCGCTCGCGATCTGGCTCACGGCGCTCGAGGAGATGCCGTCGGCGAGGACCGCGGCGATGCCCTTCAGGCTCAGCAGCGGCTCGTCCGGAATGAGGACGCCGTGGAAATCCTGGTTGATCGGCTTGCGGCCCCTGTCGGAATGCTGGCCGACCGAGATCTGCAGTCCGCGGCTCATCCGCGCCACGAATGGAAGGGGAGCCTCACCTTGTCCGGGCGAGGCTCCCTTGTCGAGGTGTCGTCGATCAGGCTGCAACGCGGGTCGGGGCCGCCGCGGTCGCCTTGCGCTTCGGCGCGGTCATGACATGCGTCGAGTACAGCGTCAGCCCGGTGAAGGCGAGGCCGCCGACCAGATTGCCCAGTACGGTCGGAAGCTCGTTCCAGATGAGATAGTCCATGATCGAGAATTTTGCATGGAGCATCAGGCCCGACGGGAACAGGAACATGTTCACCACGGAGTGCTCGAACACCATGTAGAAGAACACCAGGATCGGCATCCACATCGCGATCACCTTGCCGGGCACGGTGGTCGAGATCATGGCGCCGACGACGCCGGTCGAGACCATCCAGTTGCAGAGCATGCCGCGCAGGAACAACGTTGCCATGCCGGCAGCGCCGTGCGCGGCATAGCCGAGCGTGCGGGCTTCGCCGACGTTGCCGATGAGAGTGCCGACCTTATCCGGCTCCTGCGTGAAGCCGAACGTCGTGACGAAAGCCATCATGAAGGCCACGGTGAGCGCGCCGCCGAAATTGCCGAGGAAGACGAGGCCCCAGTTGCGCAAGACGCCGCCGAGCGTGACGCCGGGGCGCCTGTCGATCAGGGCGAGGGGCGAGAGCACGAACACGCCGGTCAGGAGGTCGAAGCCCAGGAGATAGAGCATCACGAAGCCGACCGGAAACAAGAGTGCGCCGACGATCGGCTGTCCCGTGTTCACGTTGATCGTGACGGCGAACCAGGCCGCGAGCGCGAGGATGGCGCCGGCCATGTAGGCGCGGATGACCGTATCCCGGGTGGACATGAAGATCTTGGATTCGCCCGCGTCCACCATCTTGGTGACGAACTCCGAAGGTGCGAGATACGACATCAACAGTTTCCTTTGCTCGTAGAAGAATGGACGCGCCATCCGTTGCCGAAGAGCGCGGCCGCACGGCAGGCGGCCGTGCGAATGAGTCCGCCGCAGACGAGAACCGGAGAAGCTCAGCCAATTGGGAATCGCGTCACGATGACCATGCGTGAGACGGCCACGCGAAGCTGTTGAACTCTCCAGTGTTGGCGCCGCCGGCGGCTCCAACTTTGCGGCATGCCGCAGTCATCATTGACGCTCGGTTGAAAAGCAGATTCCGTGCCAATTCGCTCTTTGCGAACGAATCTCTTTTCACCAATGGCTTAGCCGGAGATCGATCCGCGCGGCTCTTGTTGCCGCAAGAGGCGGTTGCACAATCGGGCTTCAGCCGATGCACAGCGAACCGACAAAATTGACCTCCAAAGGGCTGATCTGCACAACGATTGCGCGTCGCACAATTGTTGTGCGTGACGCCGAATTTCGATGCGTGTGGCTCCTTCGAATCCGGAGCGTGTCGACTGGTCGAAACACGAAGCGGCTGCCGTTGCTGAAGATGTTCTGATCGAGGCGGCTGGCACGAAGCTTGAATTGGTGTTCTTCGACGCCACCGATGCAGTCCATCGAGACCTCCTATCCGAATTGTGCAGCCGTCCGGCTGGGCTTCCCCGACACGCGCCCTCACGCGCGGCGGCGGCACGGGATAGACGGCCCTGTTCCTCCATCTGAAGGACGACCGGATCCATGTTGAAGACGACCAAGCCTGCCGCGCGTCGCCTCAGCCGCCGCCGGATTCTCGAGGCCGGCGCCGGCACCGCCGCCGAGATCGGCGCAAGGGTGAAGGCTGGTACCAATTGCGGCTCCTGCATCCCCGAGCTGAATCGCCTGATCGCGGAGGCGGGCGGCGCAGGCGCGAAGGAGGCGGTGTTCGCGGGCGCTGCGAGCTGACGCCCAGAGTCCTTCCCCCGGAGAGATTCCGGGATTGCTTCGTGGTGCTCGCAATGACGGGTGTGTCTGCCAACTCGGAACACCTCGCAGAAGCGCTTGATCTAGGTCATCACTCGCCGCGTCGCCTTCGCCACACTGGTCTTTCAGCAACCCGCCCGGCGTCTCCGTGCCCGCGTCCCATTCCGACGTTCCCATTCGGCCCTTCCTGATCGGCTTTCCAGCCGCGGGCCTCGCGCTCGGCTTCGTGCTGCGTGCGAGCGGTTGGGACTCCTGGGCCGACCCGGTCTGGGCGATCTCGACGCTGCCGGTGCTGCTTGCGCTCCTGGTGGAGATCGTGCGGTGCTTGCGCCGCGCCGATTTCGGCCTCGACATCGTGGCGGCCCTCTCGATGACGGCGGCGCTCGCGGTCGGTCAGCAACTCGCCGCCGTGGTCGTCGCGCTGATGTATGCCGGCGGGCAATATCTGGAAGATCTTGCCGAAGGTCATGCGCGGCGCGAGATGACGGCACTGCTCGCACGCGCGCCACGCACGGCGCTGCGACATTGCGGCGACCGGCTCGAGGAGATCGAGGTCGATCTCGTCGCGGCCGGCGACCGGCTCCTGATCCGCCAGGGCGAGATCGTGCCGGCCGACGGCACGCTGGCGAGCGAGGTTGCCGTGCTCGACCAGTCGGCGCTGACGGGAGAATCGCTGCCGGTGCAGCGCAAGGCCGGCGAGGCCGTCATGAGCGGTTCGACCAACGCGGGTGCCGCCTTCGACATCGTCGCGGCGCGCCCTGCGGCGCAGAGCACCTATGCCGGCATCGTCCGTCTCGTCGCGGCCGCGCAGCGCTCCAAGGCGCCGATGGTCCGACTCGCCGACCGCTATGCGGTGCTCTTTCTCGTCGCCACGCTCGCAATTGCGGGTGCGGCCTGGTTCTGGACGCAGGATCCGATCCGCATGGTGGCGGTGCTCGTGGTGGCGACGCCGTGTCCGCTGATCCTCGCGGTGCCCGTCGCCATCGTCGCTGGCCTGTCGCGCGCCGCCCACCACGGCATTCTGATCAAGGGCGGCAAGGTGCTGGAGACCATGGCGCGCGTCCGCTCGCTCGTGGTCGACAAGACCGGTACGTTGACCGCCGGCAAGGCCAGGGTGGTCGCGGTCCACGCCGCCGACGGATTCGCCGAGGACGAGACGATCCGTATCGCCGCCTCGCTCGACCAGGCTTCCAAGCATGTCATCGCGCAAACCCTGGTGACGGAGGCGCGGCGCCGCGGCCTGTCGCTTGCGATCCCGACCGAGGTGATGGAAATCCCGGGCGAGGGCATCCGCGGCAAGGTCGAGGGACGCAGCGTAGCGGTCGGCGGCCGGCGCTTCGTGAAGATGCATCTGGCGCGGCCGGAGCAGGCTGCGGACTTCGATGAATCGGCGCCGCAGCACGCGCCGGGCGCCGTCGCCGTCTGGCTTGCGGTCGACGGCCGGTTCGCAGGCCGCATCGTGCTCGCCGACGAACTGCGCGCCGGCATCGAGGAGCTGCTGACGAAGGTGCGAGGCCTCGACGTCGAGCGCATCGTGCTCGCCACCGGCGATCGCCGCGACGTCGCCGACGCCGTCACCGCCGGTCTCGGCCTCGACGCCGTCCGCGCCGAGTTGACGCCGGACCAGAAGGTGATGGTCGTGCTGTCGGAGCGCAAGGTGGGCCCGGTGATGATGGTCGGCGACGGCGTCAACGACGCGCCGGCGCTGGCGGCCGCCGATGTCGGTGTCGCCATGGGTGCGACCGGGGCGGCGGCATCGGCGGAGGCGGCGGATGCCGTGCTGTTGGTCGATACGCTCGACCGCATCGTGCCGGCGATCGAGATCGCGCGGCGCGCGCGCTTCATCGCCCTCGAAAGCGTCTATGCCGGCATCGGCCTCTCCACGCTTGGCATGATCGCCGCCGCGCTCGGCTACCTCACCCCGGTCGAGGGCGCACTGCTGCAGGAGGCGATCGACGTCGCCGTGATCCTCAACGCGCTGCGCGTGCTGCGGGGACGCTAGCCGCGGGTAGCCCGGATGGAGAGCCGCGAAATCCGGGACCGCGCCATCCCGCATTCCGCTTCGCTGCATGCGGGCTACGCCATCACAATTCCATTTCCGTCATGATGCCCGCGCCAATCGACGCCATCGACAATGTCCTCTAAGCTGCCCGCGATCCATCCGCAACCAAGCAATCAACGACAATGATGTACCTGGAAACGCCGCCGCGACCGATCGAGACCAAGCTCTTCTCCGCGATGCCCGAACGCTTCCGCCGCAAGGGCGTGCGCAGCGACTGGGCCGACGCCAACCGGCCGGGCGTGCCGACCGACAGCTTCATCGAGGGCCCCTCGTTCGACGCGAGCGGCAATCTCTACATCGTCGACATTCCCTTCGGCCGCATCTTTCGCATTGCGCCGGACGGGCAGTGGTCGCTGGTGATCGAGTATGAGGGATGGCCGAACGGATTGAAGATCGCGGCCGACGGCCGCATCCTGGTCGCGGACTACATGCATGGCATCATGGAGCTCGACGCCAAAGCGGGCCGCGTCGCGCCGGTGCTGACCGCACGCAATTCGGAATCCTTCCGCGGCTGCAACGACCTGCATCTTGCCTCGAACGGCGACATCTATTTCACCGACCAGGGCCAAACGGGCCTGCACGATCCGAGCGGGCGGGTCTACCGTCTCACGCCGTCCGGCCGGCTCGATTGCCTGATCCACACCGGCATCAGCCCGAACGGCCTGGTGCTCGATCCCACCGAGACCGTGCTGTTCGTCGCGATGACGCGCGACAATGCGGTGTGGCGGCTGCCGTTCATGAAGGACGGCAGCGTCTCCAAGGTTGGCCGCTTCTGCTCGCTGTTCGGCACCTCGGGCCCGGACGGCATGACGATGGATGCCACGGGGCGGCTGTTCGTCGGCCACGCCTCGCTCGGCCACGTCTTCGTATTCGCACCGAACGGCGAGATGATCGCGCGGATCAAATCCTGCGCGGGACCAAGCTGCACCAACGTCGCGATCGGCGGCGCCAACAGGGACCGCCTCTACATCACGGAATCGGCGACCGGCAGCGTGCTGGTCGCCGATATCGGTGAACTGAACTAGTCGATACGCGTTGGATCAACCATGCAGACAAAACCCTTCGGCCGCACCGGCGCAGACGTCTCCATGATCGGGCAGGGCACCTGGTATCTCGACCATGGCGACCGCAAGCAGGCGATTGCCGCGCTGAGACGCGGGCTCGACCGCGGCATGAGCCATATCGACACCGCCGAGATGTATGGCGACGCCGAGCTCGTGATCGCCGACGCCATCGCCGGCCGCCGCGACGAGGTGTTCCTGGTCTCGAAAGTGCTGCCGAGCAACGCTTCGCGTCGCGGCACCATCGCCGCCTGCGAGCGCTCCCTGAAGCGGCTGAAGACCGACCGGCTCGACTGCTATCTCCTGCACTGGCGCGGCTCCTATCCGCTTGCGGAGACGGTTGCC
>NZ_JAGWUA010000246.1 GCF_028868675.1 Bradyrhizobium sp. | reverse complement strand
TCGCGGCCGTTGCCGGACTGCTTGTAGCCGCCGAACGGCGCGGTGCGGTCGTTCGGCACGCCCTGCAGGTTGACGTTGCCGGCGCGGATCTGGCGCGCGACCTTCCTGGCGTGCTCGACGGTGTCCGCCGAGACGTAGCCGGCAAGTCCGTAGGGCGTGTCGTTGGCGATGCGCACGGCGTCGGCTTCATCCTTGGCGCCGATGATGGTCAGCACCGGCCCGAAGATTTCCTCGCGCGCGATCGTCATCTCGTTGGTGACGTCGGCGAAGATGGTCGGGCGGACGTAGAAGCCCTTGTTGACGCCCTCGGGCAGGCCCGGACCGCCGGCAACGAGGGTAGCGCCCTCGTCGATGCCCTTCTTGATCAGCGCCTGGATCTTGTCCCACTGACCGCGGTTGACGACCGGGCCGATGGTGGTGCCCTCGCCGCGCGGATCGCCGGCCTTGGTCTTGTCGGCCACCGCCTTCGCGATCGCGGCCACTTCCTTCATCCTGGACAGCGGCACGATCATGCGCGAGGGCGCGTTGCAGGACTGGCCGGAGTTGTTGAACATGTGCATCACGCCGCCGGCCACCGCCTTGTTGAGGTCGGCGCCTTCGAGGATGAGGTTCGGCGACTTGCCGCCGAGCTCCTGGCTGACGCGCTTGACCGTCGGCGCCGCGCGCTTGGCGACGTCGATGCCGGCGCGGGTCGAGCCGGTGAAGGAGATCATGTCGATGTTCGGGTGCTCGCTCATGGCGGCGCCGACTTCGGGCCCGAGGCCGTTGACCAGGTTGAAGACGCCCTTCGGCACGCCGGCTTCATGGAGGATTTCCGCGAAGATCAGCGCGCAGGTCGGGGTGAACTCCGACGGCTTCAGGATCATGGTGCAGCCGGCGGCGAGCGCGGGCGCCACCTTGCAGGCGATCTGGTTCATCGGCCAGTTCCAGGGCGTGATCATGCCGACGACGCCGACGGGCTCGCGCAGCACGGTCGCGGTGCCGACCTGTTCCTCGAAATGGTAGTTCTTGAGCACTTCGAGCGTGGTCATGAGGTGGCCGAGGCCGGCGCCGGCCTGCAGCTTCTCGGCCATCGGCAGCGGCGCGCCCATCTCGTCGGAAATGGCTGCGCCGATGTCCTTCATGCGGCCCTTGTAGATCTCGACGATCTTGGAGAGCAGCGCAACGCGCTCCTCGCGGCTGGTCTGGGACCAGGTCTCGAAGGCGCGCTTGGCGGCGGCGACGGCCTTGTCGACATCGGCCTTGGAGCCCAGCGCAATCTCGTACATCGCCTCTTCCGTCGCCGGATTGACCACGGAGATGGACTTCTTGACGGCGGAATCGACCCAGGCGCCATCGATGTAAAATTGCGAGCGATTGACCATCGTAAAACCTCTTCTTCGGAAGC
Organism: Bradyrhizobium sp.; assembly: GCF_028868675.1. Lineage (GTDB taxonomy): Bacteria > Pseudomonadota > Alphaproteobacteria > Rhizobiales > Xanthobacteraceae > Bradyrhizobium. Next base: position 4,817 of record NZ_JAGWUA010000246.1, on the reverse strand, counting down.
TGGTGGGGGCGTTTCGGCAGGCATCCTTGCACGAAAGCGCCGGCAATTGAACCCGCCATATGTGGGCCCAGCGTTGCGGCGGACGAAGGCGGAATATGGGACGCATCGACGCCGGGGGCAAGCGCGGCTCTGGGTCCCGCGTGGCTTGGTCCCGGCTCAGCGTCGCGTCATTTCATGCCGCGCCGGGTCCGGGACACGAAATTGTGCCGAGCCCGATCATTCTCGTGCCCCGGACGCAGCGCAGCGCTTCTTCAGCGGTGCGCTGCTGCGCCGGGGCCTACCCTTCAGCCGCGTTCATACCGCCATCTTCCGATGCAGGACCGGGGCGCCGGTGGTGAGGCTTTCCGCCGCATCGATGATGGCGTTGGCGTCCAGGCCGTGTTGGCGGTAGAGGTCGGCAATCGTGCCCGTCTGGCCGAACTGCTCGACGCCGAGCGCCTCGACGCGTTGGCCGCGGACGCTGCCGAGCCAACCGAGCGTCGCCGGATGGCCGTCGAGCACGGTCACGATGCCGCAGTCGCGCGGCAGCGGCGCCAGCAGTCTTTCGATATGGCTGAGATGCTGCACGCCCCGGCGATCACGGCGCAATTTCCGCGCGGCGGTCCAGCCCGCGTGCAGGCGATCGGCCGAGGTGATCGCGAGCAGGCCAACGTCGCGGCGGCTCTCGCCGATGAAGCCGGTGGCTTCGATCGCCTCGGGCGCGACCGCGCCGGCATAGGCGATCACGACCTCGGCATTGGGCCCGGGCTTGCGCAGCCAATAGGCGCCGTCGGTGATGGCCTTCTCCAGCTCAGGCGTCATGATCCGCTGCACCTGCTCGATGGTCCGCGTCGAGAGCCGCAAGTAGACCGAGCCGCCCTCGCCTGCCTCGCGCTGCATGTGGGCGAAGCCGAACGCCATGATCGCGGCGAGTTCGTCGACGAAGGCCGGCTCGAACGAGGCGAGCCCGTCCTGCGCCATGCCGATCAGCGGCGTCGCGATCGACTGGTGCGCGCCGCCCTCCGGCGAGAGCGTGATGCCGGATGGCGTCGCCGCCACCATGAAGCGGGCGTCCTGGTAGCAGGCATAGTTCAGTGCATCGAGGCCGCGCTCGATGAAGGGATCGTAGAGCGTGCCGACCGGCAGGAGCCGTTCGCCGTTGATCTGGTGCGACAGGCCGAGCGCCGACAGCATGATGAACAGGTTCATCTCGGCGATGCCGAGCTCGAGGTGCTGGCCCTTGGGGGAGGCCGCCCAGTTGAACGTCGAGGGAATTTTCTCGCTGCGGAACAAGTCCGCCTTCTCCGCGCGCGCGAACAGGCCGCGCCGGTTGACCCAGGGACCGAGATTGGTCGAGACGGTAACGTCGGGCGAGGTCGTGACGATGCGCCGGGCCAGTTCGCTGTCGCTGCGCGCGATCTCGTTGAGCACGAGGCCAAAGCCCTGCTGGGTCGACATCTGGGCCGATGGCTTGAAGGCGAGCTGAGCCGGCACCTCGACCACGGGCGCGCTGAGCCGACGGCCGTCCCGATTGAACGGCACGCGGACGAGGAACGCTTCGAGAGCAGCTTCATCCTGCGCGAGCCCCTCGAACCTGTCCCATTCATGCCCGGGCCGGATGTTCTGGCTGTCGCGATACTTCTCCATCTGCGCGACCGTCATCAGGCCGGCATGGTTGTCCTTGTGGCCCTGGAACGGCAAGCCGACGCCCTTGATGGTGTAGGCGATGAAGCAGACCGGGCGGTCGTGGTCGATGGACTCGAAGGCCTCCAGCATGCTCGCCATGTCGTGGCCGCCGAGATTGGACATCAGCGCCAGCAGCTCGTCGTCGCTGCGGCGATTGATCAGCTTCGTGACCGGCCCCTGGTCGCCGATCTCGTCCTGAAGATGCTTGCGGAAGGCTCCCCCGCCCTGGAAACAGAGCGCCGCGTAGAGCGCGTTCGGGCAGTTGTCGATCCAGCTCTTCAACGCCTCCCCGCCCGGCTCGGCAAAGGCGTCGCGCATCAGGCGGCCGTATTTCACGATCACCACGTCCCAGCCGAAATTGCGGAACACGGTCTCGAATTTTTCCCACAGACCCTCGCGGACGACGGCGTCGAGCGACTGCCTGTTGTAGTCGACCACCCACCAGGTGTTGCGCAGGCCATGCTTCCAGCCCTCCACCAGCGCCTCGAAGATGTTGCCCTCGTCCATCTCGGCATCGCCGACCAGCGCGATCATCCGACCTTGGCGGCGATCCTTCATCCAGCCATGCGCCTTGACGTAGTCCTGCACCAGCGAGGAGAACAGCGTCTGCGCGACGCCGAGGCCGACCGAGCCGGTCGAGAAGTCGACGTCGTCGGTGTCCTTGGTGCGCGAGGGATAGGACTGCGCGCCCTTGAAACCGCGGAAGTTCTCCAGCTTCTCCCGGCTCTGCCGGCCGAACAGATACTGGATGGCATGGAACACCGGACTCGCATGCGGCTTCACCGCGACGCGGTCCTCGGGCCGCAGCACCGAGAAATAGAGCGCCGACATGATGGTGGCGAGCGAGGCGGAGGAGGCCTGATGGCCGCCGACCTTCAGCCCATCCGCATTGGGACGGATGTGGTTGGCGTGGTGGATGGTCCACGACGACAGCCACAGCACCTTGCGGCTGAGGGCGGACAGGGTTTCGAGGCGGGCGGGCTCAACGGGCATGGCGATGCTCCGGAATTCGATGCCGCATCATACCCCTCGGCAGTCCGCTGAAATTCTCAAATTTTCGCGCCGCACCCGCCACGATTGGGATAATTTACCAACGAACATGCTAACCGCACAGGTTCCATCCCAATGTCAGACCTCGACGCCATCGACCGCAAAATCCTCGCGCTGCTGCAGACCGACAGCCGGCTGACCATGCAGGAGCTCGCCGACAAGGTCGGGCTGTCGGTGTCGCCCTGCCACCGCCGGGTCAAGCTGCTGGAGGAGCGCGGCGTCATCACCCGCTATGTCGCGACCGTCGACCAGAAGGCGCTGGGACTGCACGTCAGCGTCTTCATCTCGATCAAACTGGCGCGGCAGAAGGAGGAGGACCTCAACCGCTTCGCGCGAGCGATCTCGAAATGGGACGAGGTGCTGGAATGCTATCTGATGACGGGAAACCGCGACTACCTGCTGCGCGTGGTTGCGGCGGACCTGTCGTCCTACGAGGCGTTCCTGAAGAACAAGCTGACCCGGCTCGACGGCATCGCCTCGATCGAGTCGAGCTTTGCGCTGAGCCAGGTGAAGTACTCGATCGCGCTGCCGGTGTAGCTCATCGCCACGGCTCGACGATGATCTTCGTATCCGCCTCGGGATTGGCGAGGTCGGCAAAGGCCTTGGCGACCGCCGCGACGGACTTGCGCGACCGCGTCAGGCGTTCGGCGAACGCTCTTCCAGAATCAGGAGCTGCGAGCGGCGGACGCGCTCGCGGTGCGCGATGTAGAGGCCGCTGGCGACGATGAAGGCAGCGCCCGTCACCGTCCAGACATCCGGCACTTCCCCGAACACCAGGAAGCCCAAAATGCTGACCCACAGCAACTGCGTGTAGGAGAACGGCGCGAGCACCGAGGCGTCACCGTAGCGGAAGGCCAGCACGACGATCCACTGCCCGGCGGTGGAGGCAAAACCGATGAAGATGCCGAACAGGATGGCCTGCCAGGTCGGCGCGACCCAGACGAACGGCACGAGCAGCGTGAGGATGGCAAGCCCGGTCAGCGCCGAATAGGTCATCGTGGTGATGACATCCTCGCGGCCGCTCATCATGCGGGTCATGATCAGCGTCGTCGCCCAGGACAGGGCCGAGATGATCGGGAAGAAGGCGGCCGCATGGAACGCGCTGGTGCCCGGCCGCAGGATGATCAGCACGCCGAGCAAGCCGACGCCGGTCGCGATCCAGCGCCGCAGGCCGACCTTCTCGCCGAGGAACACGATCGAGAGCGCGGTGACGAACAGCGGCGACACGAATCCGGTGGCGGAGGCCTCCGCGATCGGCAGGAAGCGCAGGCCGGTAATGAAGAACAGCGAGGAGCCGAGTAGTGCCGCGCCGCGCATCAACTGGAAGCGCAGCCGCTCGGTCCGCATCGCGTAGAGCGGCGAGGCCGGGATCATCGCCGGAACCATGATCAGCGCGAACGTCAGGAAACGGATCCAGGTGATCTCGATCGAGGGCAGGCTCGACGACAGATATTTTGCGGTGACGTCTGAGGAGCCCAGGAACACCGTCGACAGCAGGATCAGTGCGATGCCCTTGAACGGTCGGTCGGTGCGCGCCGGCACGCGGCGGGCGGCCGGCTTCTTCTCGGGCACGGGTATCGACACACTGTCCAGCCTTGCGGCTGCGGCGGGCGGCGGGGTCACGGCGGGAACTCGGACGAAAGACGAATCGGGTGAGCCGGTAAAAAACGACAAAAGCGCCCGCCTCACAACTTCAGAAAACAGGATGCCGATATGCGCGGACCGCCACGCCGGTCAACGCTCCCTTAACGAGGCACCCTTGCGCTACAGCATGGGCAGACCGCGCGGCTTCGGGCCGCGCGGAAACACCGCATCGAGCGCCGCGACGTCGTCTGCGGCGAGCGCGAAGTCGCCGGCGGCCGCATTTTCGCCCGCATGTTCGGCGCTTCCGGCCTTCGGGATCGCGAACACCGGATTGGCCCGGGTCAGGAAGCCCAGCGCGACCTGGCGCGGCGTGGCGCGGTGGGCATCGGCGATGCGCGCGAGCACCTCGCCGCCCCTGGAGCGCGGCCCCGGAAAATCATCATGGCCGAACGGCGAATAGGCCACCACCGCGACGCCGTGCCGCTCGCACCAGGGGATCACCGCATGCTCGATCGCCC
>NZ_JAGWUA010000245.1 GCF_028868675.1 Bradyrhizobium sp. | reverse complement strand
CCAGCGGCAAGTCGGCGCTCGTGCTCGAACTTGCGCTGGCAACCGGCGGCATCGTCATCAACGCCGATTCCATGCAGGTCTATCGTGACCTCCGTATCATCACGGCGCGGCCGACTCCGGAGGACGAGGCGCGCGCGCCGCACTGGCTCTACGGCCATGTCGATGCCGGCGTGAATTTTTCCGCCGGCGCGTGGCTCGCGGACGCGGCCCGGGCGCTGGACGAAGCGCGCGCGCAAGCGCGTCTGCCGATCTTCGTCGGCGGCACGGGGCTCTATTTCAAGGCGCTGACGACGGGGTTGTCGGCGGTGCCGCCGATTCCCGCGGAAGTGCGCGAGGCCGTGCGCGCGCGGCTGGAGCGCGACGGCGTCGAGGCCCTGCATGCGGAACTCGCGCGCAGCGATCTCCGCGCCGCCGAGCGCTTGAGGCCGCGCGATCGCGCCCGCATCGCGCGCGCGCTCGAAGTGATCGAGGCGACCGGGCGCTCGCTGCTCGACTGGCATCGCGAGAGCCTGCCGCCGCTCCTGCCGCCGGAGAGTTTTCGCGCGCTGTTCCTCGCCCCGGAGCGCGACGAACTCTATGCCCGGATCGATGCGCGCTTCGGCGCCATGCTGGCGGCCGGCGCACTCGATGAAGTCGCGCACCTCGCCGCCCGCCACCTCGATCCGCTGCTGCCGGCGATGAAGGCGCACGGCGTGCCGGCGCTGATCCGGCACCTCAAGGGCGAGATCAGCCTGGAGGAGGCCGCCGACATCGGCCGAGCCGACACCCGCCATTACGCCAAGCGGCAGTTCACCTGGTTCCGGCACCAGCTGAAGGAGTTCGAATGGGTGAAGCCGGAGGCGGCGAGGGGATGGCTCACACAAGCCGTTCAGGGGCGCGCTTGGCCGGACCCGGCACCTTGAAAGCCGCCATTTTGTGCATCTGCAGCAAATTACCTCTCGCCGAACGGCATCAACCCCGCTACATTGCCCAAATCGCGCAAATGTGGCCGCTTTGCCTTGACATTCGGCGTCTGGCCGCTATCGTTCGCGCAACCTTTGGGAAGTCGGGCCTGCCCCATGCGCAATATTATTGCAAAACTCATTATCGCCGTCGTACCCAGGCACACCGCCGGGGATGGCTAGCGGCCATCCAAGTCCAGGCGGTGTGCATGGGGCCTCTTGGGGCCCTTTTTTATTGCCCTCAACCACAACCGAAAGAAGCCGCTGGCAACAGCGCATCCGGAGCAAGCCAATGAGCAACGAGAGCCACGATCCGAACCAGATGACCGGCGCCGCGATGATCGTTCGCGCGCTCAGGGATCACGGCGTGCAGCACATTTTCGGCTATCCCGGCGGCGCGGTGCTTCCGATCTACGACGAGATCTTCCAGCAGAGCGACGTCCAGCACATCCTGGTCCGGCACGAGCAGGGCGCGGGTCATGCCGCGGAGGGCTATGCGCGCTCGACCGGCAAGCCGGGCTGCGTGCTGGTGACCTCCGGTCCCGGCGCCACCAACATGGTGACGCCGCTCACCGATGCGCTGATGGATTCGATCCCGCTGGTCTGCATCACCGGCCAGGTGCCGACGCACCTGATCGGCAACGATGCGTTCCAGGAATGCGACACCGTCGGCATCACCCGTCCCTGCACCAAGCACAACTGGCTGGTGCGCGACGTCAACGATCTCGCAAAGGTGCTGCACGAGGCCTTCTACGTCGCGACCACGGGCCGGCCCGGCCCGGTCGTGGTCGACGTGCCCAAGGACGTGCAGTTCGCGACCGGCACCTATCATCCGCCGCGCAAGTCGGACGTCCACGTCTCCTACGCCCCGCGCGTCAAGGGCGAGGCGGCGCAGATCCGCAAAGCCGTGGCGCTGCTCGCCCGCGCCAAGCGGCCGGTGATCTACAGCGGCGGCGGCGTCATCAACGCCGGCCCGGAGGCGTCGAAGGCGCTGCGCGATCTGGTCGAGATCACGGGCTTTCCGATCACCTCCACCCTGATGGGGCTAGGGGCCTATCCGGCCTCGGGCAAGAACTGGCTCGGCATGCTCGGCATGCACGGCACCTACGAAGCCAACATGACCATGCATGACTGCGACGTCATGCTGTGCGTCGGCGCGCGCTTCGACGACCGCATCACCGGGCGGATCGACGCGTTCTCGCCGAACTCGAAGAAGATCCACATCGACATCGACCCGTCCTCGATCAACAAGAACATCCGCGTCGACATCCCGATCATCGGCGACGCCGGCAACGTCCTGGGCGACATGCTGCAGGTGTTCAAGGCGGAGGCGAAGAAGCCGGACGTCAAGGCGTGGTGGCAGCAGATCGCGCAATGGCGCGCGCGCAATTCGCTGTACTACAAGAAGAACAACGACATCATCCTGCCGCAATATGCGATCCAGCGCCTGTTCGAGCTGAGCCGCGGCAGGGATACCTACATCACGACCGAGGTCGGCCAGCACCAGATGTGGGCGGCGCAGTTCTTCGGCTTCGAGGAGCCGCACCGCTGGATGACCTCGGGCGGTCTCGGCACCATGGGTTACGGCCTGCCGGCGGCGGTCGGCGTCCAGGTCGCCCATCCCGACAGCCTCGTCATCGACATCGCGGGCGACGCCTCCGTGCAGATGACGATCCAGGAGATGTCGACGGCGGTTCAGTACGAGCTGCCGATCAAGATCTTCATCCTCAACAACCAGTACATGGGCATGGTGCGCCAGTGGCAGCAATTGCTGCACGGCAATCGCCTGTCGCATTCCTACTCCGAGGCGTTGCCCGACTTCGTCAAGCTCGCCGAGGCCTATGGCTGCGTCGGCATCCAGGCCCTGAAGCCGGCCGATCTCGACGGCGCGATCGAGGAGATGATTGCGGTCAAGCGCCCGGTGCTGTTCGACTGCCGCGTCGCCGCGCTGGAGAACTGCTTCCCGATGATCCCGTCCGGCAAGGCGCACAACGAGATGCTGTTGCCCGAGCAGGCCAACGACGAGGCGACCGCGGCGGCCTTCGCCTCCGGCAAGGCGCTGGTGTGATGCCATGTTCGACCTGAAGGAGCTCGAGCGCGCGCAGGGAATCGTGGGGCAGGCGGTGCCGCCGACGCCGGCGCATGCCTGGCCGCTGCTCGCCGAGCGGCTCGGCACGGGTGTCGTGGTCAAGCACGAGAACCACACACCGATCGGCGCCTTCAAGGTTCGCGGCGGACTCGTCTATCTCGATCGCCTCAAGCGCGAGCGGCCCAACGTGCTCGGCATCATCTCGGCCACGCGCGGCAATCATGGCCAGAGCCTTGCGTTTGCTGCGAGCCGGCACGGCGTGCCGGCGGTGATCTGCGTGCCGCGCGGCAACTCGGTCGAGAAGAACCGCGCGATGAAGGCCTTCGGCGCCGAGCTGGTCGAGCACGGCGAGGATTTCCAGGCCGCGCGCGAGGAGGCCGAGCGGCGCGCGCAGTTCGCAGGGCTGCACATGGTGCCGTCGTTCCATCCGGACCTGGTGCTGGGCGTCGCGACCTATGCGCTCGAATTGTTCCGCGCTGCACCCGACCTCGACGTGCTCTACGTGCCGATCGGGCAGGGCTCCGGCATCTGCGGCTGCATCATGGCGCGCGATCTGCTCGGCCTGAAGACCGAGATCGTCGGCGTGCAGTCGACCGAAGCGCCGTCTTACGCGCTGTCCTTTGCGGCCGGCAGGATCGTGACCACCGAGACCAGCAACACGCTCGCCGACGGCATGGCGACGCGGATTCCGGATGCGGACGCCTTCGCGATCATCCGCAAGGGCGCCACGCGCATCGTGCAGGTGAGTGACGACGAGGTGGCAGCCGCGATCCGCGCCTACTGGACCGACACGCACAATCTCGCCGAAGGCGCCGGCGCAGCGCCGCTCGCAGCCGCCCTTCAGGAGAAGAGCAGGCTGCAGGGCAGGCGCGTCGGCCTCGTGCTGAGCGGCGGCAATATCGACTTCGACCTGTTCCGCAAATGGGTGATGGCGGATGCGCCGATGGCCCGCATGGCGGTGGCGTGACGAGAGAATGAAGGGGACGACCATGAACCAGCCCGCATCCGCCTATTTCATCGAGGAGCGTCACGATCCCAACGAGACGCATACGCTCTCGGTGCTCGTGCAGAACGAGCCGGGCGTGCTCGCCCGCGTCATCGGCCTGTTCTCCGGCCGCGGCTACAACATCGAGAGCCTCACGGTCTCGGAGACCGAAAGCCAGAAACATCTCTCGCGCATCACCATCGTCACCACGGGTACGCCGATGGTGATCGAGCAGATCAAGCATCAGCTCGACCGCATGGTCCCGGTCTACCGCGTCGTCGACATGACGCTGACCAAGCGCTCGATCGAGCGCGAGCTCGCGATGGTGAAGGTGCGCGGGCAGGGCGAGCATCGCGTCGAGGCGCTGCGGCTCGCGGATGCGTTCCGCGCCCGCGTCATCGACGCCACCACCGAGAGCTTCGTGTTCGAGATCACCGGCAGCACGGACAAGATCAACCAGTTCATCGACCTGATGCGTCCACTCGGCCTCGTCGAGGTGTCGCGCACCGGCGTCGCAGCGATCGGCCGCGGGCCCGAAGGGATGTGACACATGCTGGCGCGCGACTGGTACTACAACGAGCGCAACCGGATCGGACTCGAGCCTGCCGTCGCCTCGATCTACGACAACCATGACGACAGCGACCTGCGCGCCCGCGCCGCGCTGAAGATGCTGGGCGTCAGGCCGGGCTGGCGGATCGCCGACATCGGCTGCGGCAACGGCGTGCTGGCGACCGAGGGCGCGCTGATGGGTGCCGAGGTCGACGCCGTCGACATCTCGCCGGCGATGCTGGCGCTCGCCGAGATCTACGCGCGCGACCGCAAGGCGCAGGTCCGCACCCAGTCGGCGGGCCTGCTCAGCTTCACCTATCGCCCCGACTCCTACGACCTGATCGTCAGCGAGTTCACGCTGCATCATCTGCCGGATTTCTGGAAGGCGGTGGCGCTGAGCCGCATCTACCGCGCGCTGAAGCCGGGCGCCAATTTCTACCTGCGCGACATCGTCTATGTCTCGACGCCCGATGGAGGCGAGCGCGACGTCGAGCAATGGGCCGACTTCAACATCAAGAACCACGATTTTTCGAAGGAAAGCGTGGTGACGCATATGCGCGACGAGTACTCGACCTTCGGCTGGGTGATGGAGCGCATGCTGACCGACGTCGGATTCACGCTCGTCTCGGCCGACTATCACGCGCCGATGCACGGCACCTATTTGCTGCACAAGCCCAGGGCCGGCGAGCAGAGCTAGAGACGGAAGCCAGACGGCAGAGCCGAAGAACAACGATGAAGCCGGCCGACATCCTCGTCGCGATCCTCGTGGCGGTCATCTGGGGGCTTGCCTTCGTGGCGAGCCGGATCGCGCTCGACGAGTTCTCGCCGGAACTGATGACCGCGCTGCGCTTCTCGATCGCCGCCGTCCCCTGCCTGTTCGTACGCAGGCCGAAGGTCGCCTGGCCGCTCCTGATCGCCACCAGCCTGACGCTGTTTCTGGGCCAGTTCCTGGCGCAGGCCTACGGCATCGCGCACGGCGTGCCGGTGGGGCTGACCTCCGTGATCGTGCAGAGCCAGGCGCTGTTCACCATCGCCTTCGCCGCGGTCGCATTCGGCGAGCGGCCGACGCCGGTGCAGGCGCTCGGCGTCGGCATCGCGGGCGTCGGCCTTTTGATGATCTGTGGCACCGTCGGCTATGATTTCGGCATCGGCGCCTTTGCCGTGCTGATGATCTCGCCGGTCTCCTTCGCGGTCGGCAATCTGCTGCTGCGTGGCGCGCGCGGCGTCCCGATGTTCGACCTGTTCGCCTGGCTGTGCCTGGCGTCCGCCGTGCCGCTGTTCGCCCTGGCGCTGATCGCCGACGGCCCGGGGCCGACCTTGCAGTCGCTGCTGCACATGTCGCTCACCGGGCTCGTCTGCATGCTGGTGCTCGGCGGCCTCTCGACCTCGATCGCCTACTGGCTGTGGGGCCGGCTGCTGCACGACCACCCGGCCGCCCAGGTGGTGCCGTTCGCGTTGCTGGTGCCGTTCGTGGGCTCGGCGGCCTCGAGCCTCGTGTTCGGCGAGAAATTCGGACCGCTGCGCCTCGCCGGCATGCTGACCGTGATCTTCGGCATCGCGGTGATGCTGCTCGCGCGTCGGCCGCAAGCCCTGCCGAAGACGGCGTGAGGTCCTCAGGGATGCATGATGCCGCAGTTTTCCATGCAGAAACGGGTTTCCCAGCGGGACGAAAATGCTCTAGACAGCCCCCGAAATCCGCCAA
>NZ_JAGWUA010000244.1 GCF_028868675.1 Bradyrhizobium sp. | reverse complement strand
CTGGCGATCGACGGCACCGTGGTGATCGGCGAGGGCGAGCGCGACGAGGCGCCGATGCTCTATATCGGCGAGAAGGTCGGCCTGCAGGCGGGCCCCCAGGTCGACATCGCGGTCGACCCGCTCGAGGGTACCACGCTCTGCGCCAAGAACATGCCGGGCGCGATCGCGACCATGGCGATGGCCGACGGCGGCACGCTCCTGCACGCCCCCGACGTCTACATGCAGAAGCTCGCGATCGGCCCGGGCTATGCCAAGGGCGTCGTCGAGCTCGACGCCTCGCCCGCCGACAACGTGCGGCGGCTCGCCAAGGCCAAGGGCGTCGCGCCCGAGGCGATCACCGTCCTCGTGCTCGACCGTCCGCGCCATGCCGACATCATCCAGAGCGTGCGCTCGACGGGCGCGGCCGTGCGTCTCATCACGGACGGCGACGTCGCCGGCGTGATCCACTGCGCCGATCCCGACAACACCGGCGTCGACATGTATCTCGGCACCGGCGGCGCGCCCGAGGGCGTGCTGGCGGCGGCTGCGCTGCGCTGCATCGGCGGCCAGATGCAGTGCCGCCTGATCCTGGATTCCGACGAGAAGCGCGAGCGCGCCGCGAAGATGGGGGTCAACGACCCCAAGATGATCTACGGCATCGAGGACATGGCCAAGGGCGACTGCCTGTTCGCCGCCACCGGCGTCACCACTGGCTCGCTGCTGTCGGGCGTCAAGTTCCGCAAGGACGGCGTGATCGAGACCGAGACGGTGGTGATGCGCTCGGTCACCGGCACCGTGCGCACCATCAAGGCCGAGCACCGCGAGCTCGCCAAGTTCCACCTGGACTGACGGCACGATGTCCGACCTCGCCACGGTGAAGGCCCTGGTGTTCGACGTGTTCGGCACCGTCGTCGACTGGCGCACCAGCCTGATCACCGATTTCATGTGGTGGGGCAGGCAGCGCGGCATCGCCGCCGACTGGATCGCCCTGGTCGACGGCTGGCGCGGCATGTACGTGGCCTCGATGGACGAGGTGCGCAGGCATCCCGAGCGCGGCTACGTCATCCTCGACGTGCTGCATCGCCGCTCGCTGGAGAAGCTGGTCGAGAAGTTCGCGATCAAGGGATTGACCGACGCCGATCTCGACCATTTGACAAGAGGCTGGCATCGCCTCAATCCCTGGCCCGACAGCGTCGCAGGCCTGACGCGGCTGAAGACGAAGTTCGTGATCGCGCCGCTGTCGAACGGCAACGTCGCGCTGCTCACCAACATGGCGAAATTTGCAAAACTGCCGTGGGACCTCGTGATGTCCGCGGAATTGTTCGAGCACTACAAGCCAGATCCCGAGACCTATCTCGGCGCCGCGCGGCTCTTGGGCTTGCAGCCCGGCGAGGTGATGATGGTCGCCGCCCACAACAACGACCTCAAGGCCGCGCAATCGAACGGCCTGAAGACCGCCTTCGTCGCCCGGCCGACCGAGTACGGCCCGCTGCAGAAGGTGGATTTCGAGGCCACCGGCCAGTGGGACGTCGTCGCGAAGGACTTTGGCGGGATCGCCGACAAGCTCGGCTGCTAGGCTGGCTCGCATCGGCGCGACGCGCGCTGCGGAACGCTTCGACTTTAGTCGAGATCATGCGCCGAACGCAGGACGGGGTTGGTTCGGAGCAGCTTGCCACTCCAGAGGCGAGCGATCACTATCCCGTGCGGCGGCGCCCGTGAGAGGCGCAATCAAAACACGGGAGGTTTGGTTTCATGGCTTCATTCAAGATTTTCATGCTGACGGCTTGTGCGACTGCGCTGGTCTCGTCAGCCGCCTGGGCGGCGGATCCGATCAAGATCGGGGTGATCGCGGAAGCCCAGGCCGTCGCAGGCTCGTCGATCGCGCCGGCCGCGCAGCTCGCCGCCGAAGAAATCAACGCCAAGGGCGGCGTCGACGGACGCAAGATCGAGATCGTCGTCTATGACAATCATTCATCCTCGGCGGAGTCGGTCCGCGCCTTTCAGCGCGCCGTCAGCGAGGATCACGTCAACGCGGTGATCGCGAGCTACATATCCGAGGTGGTCCTTGCCCTCGAACCCTGGGCGGGGCGTCTCAAGACCGTGATGATCACGCCCGGCGCGGCGTCCGACGTCATCACGCAGAACATCGCCAAGGACTATGACCACCTCAAATACACGTTCCACGGCTATCTGACCTCGTCGTCGCTCGCCGGTCTCGTCTGCGATGCCGCCAAGGACCTGCTCGTCGGTCCCTACAAGATGAAGACGGCGGTCATCATGAGCGAGGATGCGGCCTGGACGACGCCGCTCGACGCCGGTTACGAGAAGTGCCTGCCGGAAATCGGGCTGAAGGTCGTCGATCACATCCGCATGTCGCCGGATACGACCGACTTCACCCCGATCTTCAACAAGATCGAGGGCGCCAAGCCCGACGTCATGATCACGGGCATCTCGCACGTCGGCACGCAGCCGACCGTGCAATGGAAGAGCCAGCAGGTGCCGATCCCGATGTTCGGCATCTCCTCCCAGGCCACCAACTCGACCTTCTGGAAGGATACCAACGGCGCGGTCGAAGGCGTGTTCTACAACGCGGTTTCCGGACCCGGCGTCGCGGTGACGCCGAGGACGCTGCCCTTCGTCGATGCCTATCAGAAGAAGTTCGGCAACTTCCCCTCCTACGCCGGCTATACGTCCTATGACGACGTCTACATGATCGCCGAAGCCATTCACAAGGCCGGCGGCACCGATTCCGACAAGATGGTCGAAGCGTTGGAGAAGACCGACTACGTCGGCACCATCGGGCGTATCGCCTTCAAGCCGAAGGGCGATCCGAATCCCCATGCGCTGAGGACGGGCAAGGGCTACATTACCGGGTTGATGCTGCAGTGGCAGAACGGCAAGCAGGTGAACGTATGGCCGAAGGAACTGGCCGCGGGTTCGATCATCTGGCCGTCCTTCATCAAGCTCAAGGCGGCCAGCAACTGACGTCCTGCCGGGGGCCGCTCCCACGAGCGGCCCCTTTGTTTTGGCGCCAGTCCAACTTCCCGGTTCGATTTTAGATGCTTTTTTGGCAAATCCTGATCGACGGTTTCGCCATCAGCGCGCTGTACGCGCTCGGTGCGACCGGATTCACGCTCATCTTCGGCGTCTCGGGCGTCCTCAATCTGTCGCACGGCGCCATCATGGTCGGCGCCGCGGTGGCGGCCTGGGCGGCGGCCAGCGAGCTCGGCGTCGGGCCCTATACCGGTGCGCTGATCGGCGTCCTCATGGGGCTTCTCCTGTCCTTCGCCACCTACTTCATCGCGGTGCGGCCGATTCAGCGGTCGAGGGCGATCGCCGAGTCGGAGAAGGAGATCTTCATCCTGACCGCGACGCTGCTCTGGGGCATCATCATCCAGGAGGCGATCGCCTATCTCTTCACGAACAACGCCAAGACCGTGCTGCCCATCGTCGAGGGGGTGACGAATTTGTTCGGCGTGCGTACGCCGAAGAACGAATACTTCACGGCGGTCGTCTGCTGGGTTGCGATCGGCCTGCTCTGGGCTCTGGTCAACCGCACGAGGCGCGGCAAGGCGGTCATGGCGGCGTCGATGAACCCGCGCGGCGTCACGCTGCTCGGCATCGAACTGTCGTCGATCTACCTGACGGTCTGGGCGATCTACGGGCTGCTCGCAGGCGTCGCCGGCATCCTGCTCGGCATGTTCCTCGGCGTGAGCTCCTACAGCGTCGGTCCGCTGACCGCGAGCGCCTTCTCGATCGTCGTGCTCGGCGGTCTCGGCAGCGTCTCCGGCTCGCTGATCGCGGCCTATGTCGTCGGCTATCTGGAGACGGCGACCGCCTATCTGATCTCGCCGGCCTATCGCACGGTGCCGGCGCTGCTGCTGCTCGTGGTCGTCATGTATCTGCGCCCGCAAGGGCTGTTCGGGCGGAGGTGAGCATGCCGAAGATCCTGCAATCCCGCCTGGCGTGGATCGGCCTCGCCACGTTGCTGGTGGCCGTGGTCCTGCCGGGCTACGTCTCGGGCTACGTGCTCGGCCTGCTGACCGTCGCCTATTACACGGCGGTGTTCGCCATGTCCTGGGACCTGCTGTTCGGCTTCGCCGGCGAGGTCAATTTCGGGCCGACCTTCCTGATCGGCGTCGGCGCGTACACCGCCGGCATCCTCGATGCGAATTTCTCGCCCGATCTGTCGATCTGGCTGTGCATCGCCGCAGGCGCGCTCGCGGCCGTGATCGCCGGCGTCGTCCTCGCGCTGCCGGCCTTGCGCGTCAGCGGCCCCTATTTCGGGCTGACCACGCTGGTGGCCGTTCTCATGCTGCAGAACTTCATCGTGGTCGCCGCGGGGCTCACCGGCGGCGAGATCGGGCTTGCGGTTCCCGACGTCATCACGATCGACGCCAAGGCCAATTACTGGATCGCCTTCGGCTTCATGCTGGTCAGCGGCGCCATCCTGGTCGGCCTGTCGCGCAGCGCGATCGGGCTCATTCTGCAGGCCAGCGGGCAGGACAAGATCCAGGCCGGCGCGCTCGGCTTCAACGTCACCAAGCACAAGCTCGCCGCCTTCGTCGTCAGCGCGTTCTTTTCCGGGCTCGCCGGCGCGCTGATGGTCTTCTACATGGGCACGGCGTCGGTGACGACCTTCGTCGATATCGGCGTCGGCGTGCAGATCATCATTGCCGCCGTGCTCGGCGGACGGCGCACGGTGATCGGCGCGGCCATCGGCGCCATCTTCCTCATCGCCATGGGCGAGCTGCTCCGACCGCTCGGCGAACTCGCCACGCTCATCGTTTCCGTGATCGCGCTCGCGGTCATCCTGTTCTTTCCGGACGGCTTTCTCGGCATGCTGCGGGGAGGGGCGAGGGCATGAGCGCGCCGATGCTGGAAGTCGCCAACCTGACCAAGAGTTTCGGCGGGCTCGTCGCCGTCAAGAACCTGAGCTTCTCGATTCGTCCCGGCGAGATCCTCGGGCTGATCGGGCCGAACGGCTCGGGCAAGTCGACCGCGATGAAATGCGTCATCGGCGTCGAGAGGCCGACCGCAGGCTCCGTCAAGCTCGACGGCGTCGAGCTCGCCGGCCTGCCGTCGCACCGCATCGCGCGCATGGGCGTCGGTCTGGTGTTCCAGCACTCGCGTCCGCTGGCCCGCCAGACCGTGCTCGAGAACATCAAGGTCGCGTTGCTGCCGGACAAGCTGACGCGCCTGATCGCCGACAAGCACGTCGAGGCGAGGGCACGCGAGATCGCCGAGCGCGTCGGGCTCGGCCGGGTCATCGACCGCAAGCCGCCGACGCTCGCCTTTGCGGACCTCCGCCGCCTCGAACTCGCCAAGGCGGTGGCGCGCAGTCCGAAGCTGGTGCTGGTCGACGAGCCCTTTGCCGGGCTCACGGCGTCCGAGGTCGCCGATTTCTCCGATCTCATCCGCGAATTCCGCGATGACGGCCACGCCGTCCTCCTGGTCGACCACAACGTCAAGAGCGTGTCGGCGCTGGTCGACCGCGTGCTCGCGATGTATCTCGGCGAATGGATCGCGGAGGGCGCGGCCAGCGACGTCATGCAGAACGAAACCGTGCGGCGGGTCTATCTCGGCGGCGCGCTGGTCTCGACCGCGCGGCCGGAATCCAGTTTCGCCGACAAGACGCCGGCGCTACAGGTCGAGAACGTCGGGGTCGTCTATGGCAAGGCGCTGGCGCTGCAGGACGTGTCGCTGCACGTGCACGAAGGCGAATTCGTCTCGGTCGTCGGGCTCAACGGGGCCGGCAAGACCACCTTGTTCAACGTGATTTCCGGCCTCGTGCCGCATACGGGCGACGTGAAATGGGCGGGCCGGAGTCTCACCGGCGGAACGGCGGCGCAGATTGCGCGCTCGGGCATCGTGCAATGCCCGGAGACGCGCGAACTGTTCGGCGACATGACGGTGCGCGAGAACCTCGATCTCGGCGGCAACGCGCTCGACAATGCCGAGCGGCTGAAGCATCTCGAATGGCTGTTCGAACTCTTCCCGATCCTCAAGAGCAGGCAATCGCAACTGGCGCGCACGCTGTCGGGCGGCGAGCAGCAGATGCTCGCCATTGCGCGCGCGCTGATGATGAGGCCGAAGCTCCTGATCCTCGACGAACCGACGCTGGGCCTCGCGCCGGTCATTCTCGAAACCCTGTCGAAGGCGCTCGACCGGCTGCGCGAGACGACCAGGATCACGGTCCTGCTGGGCGAGCAGAACGTCACGTTCGCCCTGCCGCATGCCGACCGCGTCTACGTGCTCGACCACGCCAGGATCGTCTGGGAAGGCCCGC
>NZ_JAGWUA010000243.1 GCF_028868675.1 Bradyrhizobium sp. | reverse complement strand
CTGATGGCGATTTCAGATCCTGGGCAAACACCGGCGAGGAGGACGCACACAGCATCGCCAGGCCAACCGTCCACTTCCGTAACGTCATTTCATGCTCCATGCGTCCATCGCTTGCGACGGCAATCGCCCGCCAACTTAAGTGGCTGCACCGGCTGCGCTTTGATCCAAATTAAAGAGGCCTGGACGTCGTTGAGCACGATCCTTTCGGGTACGGCGCGCTTTCAGCATGACACGGCGTCCGAGCATCGGCGAATTCAAGGTTCGAGCCCCGAGTCCCGCAACACCGGCGCGACCTCCGGCGAGGCAAGGTAGCGCAGCAGGCGGTCGGCTGCCGCGACATTCCTCGCCGAATTCATGCGGCCGGCCGAGAACACCGAGGGCGTCTGCAGCTCGCGCGGGATCGGCCCGACGATCTCGATGCCCGCAACCTGCTTCAACTCGCTGATCTGCTGCACGGCGAGATCGGCCTCGTCCGTCAGCAGCCGTTCCGCGGTCAGCCCCTGCGGCACGACGATGGCGCGGGCGTTGACGTCCGCCGCGACGCCCAGTCGTTCGATCAGCTCTGCGAAGTAGATGCCGCTCGCGCCCAGCCGCGAATAGGCGATGCATCGCGCCTCGCGCAGCGTCTGGCGAAGCGTGCTTTCGCTGGAGATGTCCGGATGCAGCCGGCCGGCTTTGACGGCGAGACCGACGTAGGAGCGTGCCAAATCGACCGCGCTGTCCGCCGCCACGCGCCCCTCCTTGATCATCTCATCGAGGCCCTCGCGGGTCAGGATCGCGATATCGGCGATTTCGCCGGCGCGCAGCCGCGGCAGCAGCGCCTGTGTCGGCGCGAAATCGGCGTCGATGCGGACGCCGGTTGCGGCTTCGCAGGCGGCGGTCACGCGGCGCATCGCACCGAGCAGGCCGAGCGTCGAGAGCAGGCGGACGTCATCCATGTCGATCCCGTGAGTTGGTCGTATCACACGCGGTGCATCAGCTTCAGCGCCGCGGTCAGGCGCAGGCTGCGCTTGCCGGCGAGCGCCGTCGCCTCCAGCACGGCCCGTTCGTCGTCATAGCTGCCGGAGAAGCCGATGCCGATCTCGTGGCCGCCGAAGATCGCATTCTCGTCCCTCGCCGGCGTGTGCTCCTGGTTGAGGATCTGGCCCTTCCAGCGCCCGTTCGCCGCCGTATAGCTGCCGAGATAATAGAACGAGGCATCGCCACCGAGGATGCGTCCCCGGTCGAGCAGCATGACGCCGGTGAGTCCGCCGTCAAGACCGTCAAGCATCTGCAAATGAATCGAATAGAGGCCGTTGACGATGCCGCCCTCGCCCACGCGGCCCGCGACCGGCACCTCGTCCTCCCCGATCGGCGTCATCACCGACTGGAACGGCACACCCGGCAGCTCCTTCAGCTCGCCCTTGAAGCGGTAGAGATCGCCGTCCGCCCGTCCCGTCGCGATCAGCGTCGCGTCGTCGGTGCCGGCCATGGCGCGATAGGTCGGATCCGGATTGTGCCGGACCGTCCTGACCACGATCGCGACCTCGTCGCCGATCTTCTCGTAGCTGCCGATATGGGCAAAGGCCGAGTTGCCGCCGAGCAGCTTGCCGTCGCCGACATGCATGACGCTCCGGCCCACGCCTTCGCCGAGCTGATACCGCACCTTGTAGAAGCCCTCAAACACCAGCCGTGTCCCCGGCCTGCGCGCATCCACCTGTAGTTTATCCCCGTTTGGGTTGAGATGAACATGGTTTGCACGAAGAAAGCGGCCGGGGCGCCGTCATGAAAATGCAAAAATCCGCCGAAGCCGCGAGGCTCCGGCGGATTTGATTGCCAACCCGGGCCAGCCCCAGTCCGGGCCGGGAGGTCGTCAGGCGGCGGCCTTCTTGTCGGTCGGCACGCTCGCGATCGTCTTCAGCACCTGCGAAGCGATCTGGTATGGGTCGCCCTGCGAGTTCGGACGACGGTCCTCCAGATAGCCCCTGTAGCCGTTGTTGACGAAGGAGTGCGGCACGCGGATCGAAGCGCCGCGGTCGGCCACGCCGTAGCTGAACTTGTTCCACGGCGCGGTCTCATGCTTGCCGGTCAAGCGCTTGTCGTTGTCCGGCCCGTAGACCGCGATGTGGTCCATGAGGTTCTTCTCGAAGGCCCCCATCAGCTTCTCGAAGTAGTCCCTGCCGCCGACTTCGCGCATGTACCTGGTCGAGAAGTTGCAGTGCATGCCCGAGCCGTTCCAGTCGGTGTCGCCGAGCGGCTTGCAGTGGAATTCGATGTCCACGCCGTATTTCTCGCACATGCGCAGCAGCAGATAGCGGGCGATCCACATCTGGTCGGCCGCGGTCCTGGAGCCCTTGCCGAACACCTGGAACTCCCACTGGCCCTTCGCGACTTCCGCGTTGATGCCTTCGTGGTTGATGCCGGCCGCGAGGCACAGGTCGAGATGCTCTTCGACCATCTTGCGGGCGATGTCGCCGACGTTCTTGTAGCCGACGCCGGTGTAGTACGGACCCTGCGGCGCCGGATAGCCGGCGTCGGGGAAGCCGAGCGGACGGCCGTCCTTGTAGAAGAAATATTCCTGCTCGAAGCCGAACCAGGCGCCCTCGTCGTCGAGAATGGTGGCGCGCTTGTTGGATGGGTGAGGAGTCTTGCCGTCGGGCATCATGACTTCGCACATCACGAGCGCGCCGTTGGTGCGCGCGGCGTCCGGATAGATGGCGACCGGTTTCAGCACGCAATCGGAGCTGTGGCCTTCGGCCTGATTGGTGGACGAGCCGTCAAAGCCCCACAGCGGAAGCTGCTCGAGCGTCGGGAACGACGCAAATTCCTTGATCTGAGTCTTGCCGCGCAAGTTCGGAGTCGGCGTGTATCCGTCGAGCCAAATATACTCGAGCCTGTATTTGGTCATTGAGCCTCTCTGTAGACGATGCGAAAGGTGGGGACCGGGCGGTCCCCGCAGCTACCCGGCCATCATCGGCCGAGCGCTTCCAAGCATGTCGCGTGCCAGAACACCGCACTGCGGCAGGTTCTCCACGGCTTTCGACCAGGACGGACGGCGCTCGATTCCCGCTGGGCGGGTGCGTCAAAGCAGCGCAGCCTGAGGTTCCCGCCGCATCGCAAAAAACTCGCGGAAAACGCTCAATTCTGCGGCATTGCGGGCCCGGCTTCGAGGGCCGATTAAGCTGGCGCCAGCCGCTCGCAACTTTCGGCAAGCGCGCGGCCGCTACCCCGCAACCTTCGTATCGGCTCGCGCATTAGCCCGGCGGCCGCTGCCTCGCAGGATGCAGAGCAAGTTCTGCCCACAAATTAGGCAAAGGGTGATTTTGTTTTCAGCACATTGCATTTTCGTGAGCGCCGCCAATATCGGGAGACCCAGTAACTCTAAGCGAACGAGTCGGACGCACCATGGAGGTCAAGCGCTCCGGACGTAGGAGATATCGCAATGGTCAACAATAGTTTGGGTCAATCATCTGCCCAGATCGTTCAATTCCCGGTCGGAGGCCGCGCGGCTCTCGGCGGGCGCCGCTATGGCGAGACCAGACTGCCGGCCGATCACCTCGCGACACCCGTGACCGAGACGATCTGCAGCGGTTCCTGGTACCACCAGGAGGCGATCGAAGAAGCCAAGCCGACATGGGATCGCTGATGCCGTTCGGTCCGCTGCCACCACATCGTCTGTGCCGCCGAGCGGAGGTTTGAAAAAGGGTCGAAACCACTGCGTTTCGGCCCTTTCTCGACTCCGGCCTCAGATCAACTCGCAGGCCGTGACCGGCCGCTTGAGGTGCTGGACCGTGATGCCGGTCTTGCCGATCCTCAACGTGATCCCCGCGCCGGAATAGCGCGCCCCCGACAACGTCGGACGTTTTGCGAGCGGCACGGCCTTGCCGTCGATCTGCAAGAAGGCGCGCTTGTCGTAGTCATAAAATCCGACGATGAACTGCGTGCCGTCGGCACAGTAATAGTTTTGGAAGGTCTGCGCGCCCGCCGGCCGCGCGGTCAGTGTTCCACCAGCCAGAATGACGACGGCCACAACAATGGCCTTGTGCCGGTTCATCTTCGCCCCCTGTAATAGCCCACGCGCCCGGCGCGACGCTGTCCGCCTGCAACATAACCCAAGCTGATCCAATGTCCGACTCCCCTGCCCGTCACCTCAACCTGCAAGGCGCCAGCAATTTTCGCGACCTCGGCGGCTACCCGACCGCCGACGGCCGGCTCACGCGCTGGCGGCAGATCTTCCGCTCCAACCATCTCGGCCAGCTGACGCCAAGCGACGTCGCCGTCGTGCGCGAACTCGGGATCAGGAGCGCCTTCGATTTCCGCGGCGTCGAGGAACGGACCGGCGGCGTCTGCGGTGTCAGCGAGATCACCGTGCATTCGCTGCCGATCGAGCCGACGGTGGTGGCCGCGCTGCGCGAACGCATGGTCCAGGGTACGCTGACCGCGCCCGTCGCGCTCGAGATCATGCGCGACTCCTACCGCAACTACGTCCGGCACAACACCCACAGCTTTCGCGCGCTGTTTGCCCACCTGCTCGAGGATCACGCGCCGCTGGTGATCCACTGCACGGCGGGCAAGGACCGCACCGGCTTTGCCAGCGCGCTGATCCTGCACGCGCTCGGCGTCGCCGACGAGGTCGTCGCCGAGGATTATCTGCTCACCAACCACTGCTACCGGCGCGACAGCTCCTCGGCCTCCGATCTTCCCGACGACGTGCGCGATGCGATCGGCGCGGTCGAGGCGTCGTATCTGGCCGCCGGTTTCGACGCCGTCAGCGCCGAATATGGCGACATCGAAGCCTATTTGCGCGACGGGCTGAAGCTCGGTTCGCCCGAGCGCAGCGCCCTGAAGGCGCGCTACCTGCAATCGTGACCCCGGAGCCTATCATGAACGGACGCGTCCTCGTCATCACCGGTGCGCTCGGCGCGCTCGGCCGGGTAGTCGCGGAGACGGCGCTGTCGCGCGGAGCGCGCGTCGCCGGCCTCGACCATGCGCCGTCTACGGGGCGAGCAACGCCGGATCGCATCGAGCTCGGCGGTATCGATCTCTCCGACGCGGCGCAAGCGAAGGCGGCGATCGAGACGGCCGCAAAGCATTACGGCCGGCTCGATGCGCTGCTCAACATCGCCGGCGGCTTTGCCTTCGAGACGGTGGCCGACGGCGATGTCGCGACGTGGCAGCGCATGTATGCGCGCAACGTGCTGACCGCGCTCAACACCTCGCGCGCCGCCCTTCCCCATCTGGCCGCGTCGAAGTCCGGCCGCATCGTCAATGTCGGCGCGCTCGCCGCGCAGCAGGCCGGGTCCGGCATGGGCCCCTACGCGGCGTCAAAGGCCGGCGTCCATCGCCTCACCGAGGCGCTCGCCAGCGAGTGGAAGGGCAAGGTCACCGTGAACGCGGTGCTGCCCTCGATCATCGATACGCAAGCCAATCGCGCCGGCATGCCGAATGCCGATTTCGCCAAATGGGTGGCGCCGCAGGAGCTCGCCGAGGTGATCCTGTTCCTCGCCGGCGAATCCGCGAGCGCCGTCACCGGCGCACTGATCCCGGTGAGCGGACGGGTGTAACGTAGCTGTGGTCCCGTCTATCCACGGAGGACCATTGTTGATATACTATTCTTTATGACTGCCGAAGAGATCGAGAAGGCAATCGAGCAACTTCCGCCAAGAGAGCTGGCACGTTTTCGCGCGTGGTACCGGCAGTTCGAAGCTGATCGCTTCGATGAGGCGGTGGCCACGGATGCAAAGGCCGGCCGCCTCGACGCATTCGCCGAGGAAGCACTGGCTGACTATCGTGCCGGGCGAACTCGCGACCTGTGAAGCACACGGCCTCATCTAGGTTCTGGAAAGCCTACGACGCGCTGCCTGCCGAGGTCCGGCGGCTGGCGGATGCGAATTTCGCACTGTTGAAGAGCGACCCGACCCATCCGTCCCTTCAGTTTAAGAAGGTCGGACGATTTTGGGCCAGGGTTGGGCTGCGCTATCGCGCCTTGGCGGTGGAGGTCGAAGGTGCCTTCGTCTGGTTCTGGATCGGATCCCACGCCGAGTACGATCGTCTGATCGGCTAGGTGCACCTCTCCGGCTGGCGCGGCCTCCGACGCAACAGCGAGTGATAGACTGCCCGCACTGATTCTCCGACCGAAGCCCACTCCGGAACCTCCCGTGGAAACCGCGCTCTATCTGCCCGTCAAACGCTTCCTGGAAAAGCTCGGATTCACCGTGAAGGGCGAGATCGGCGGCTGCGATCTCGTCGGGCTGAGCGACCGCGATCCGCCGGTCGTGGTGATCGGCGAGCTCAAGCTCGCCTTCAATCTCGAA
>NZ_JAGWUA010000242.1 GCF_028868675.1 Bradyrhizobium sp. | reverse complement strand
GTCGCGCTCGAGGCAGGCCTTGACCTGGAGATTGAGCGCCTCGACCACCGGCGCGGGCGCGCTCTTGGGCAGGAACACCCCGAACCAGGACGAGACGTCGAAACTCGCAAGCTCCGGCGCGCTCTCGCGCATGGTCGGCAGGTTCGGAGTGAGATCGCTGCGCTCCGTCGTGGTGACGCAGAGACCGTTGAGCGTGCCGTTCTGCACCTGCGGCAGCGACGGGTAGAGGTTGTCGAACAGGATCTGGATGTCGCCGGCGAGCGCCGCCTGCAGCGCAGGCCCCGCGCCGCGGAACGGGATGTGCGTCATCTTCAACCCGGTCAGCTGCAGGAACCAGGCGCCGGTGAGGTGAGGGCTCTGGCCGACGCCGGAGGAGGCGTAGCTGAGCTTGTCCGGATTGGCCTTGAGGAAGGCGATCAGTTCGGGGATCGACTTGATGCCGGTCTTCGGATGCGCCGAGACGATGTTCGGGATCCGGATCATGTTGGAGACGGCCTGCAGCTGGTCCGGCTTGTAGCTGAGGTTCTTGAAGATGCTGTAGGCGATGGCGTTGGGGCCGGGATTGCCGATCAGGATGGTGTGGCCGTCTCCCTTGGCGCGGACGACTTCGGCGGTGCCGATGGTGCCGCCGCCGCCCGAGCGGTTCTCCACGACCGCCGACTGGCCCCACGCGCTCTGCAGATGCGCCGCCAGCAACCGGCCCATGACGTCGGTCGAGCCGCCCGCCGCCGCCGGCACGATGATCCTGACGGTCTCGGTGGGCTTCCAGTCCGCAAGGCTCGATCGCGGCAGGATCGCTGCCGTCGACAAGGCGGCAGTACCCACGAGCACGTTGCGGCGGGAAAACAATGTCTTGGTCATGAATCCACTCCCTGCTTCTTGTTGTTGCAGGGAACCGTAGGGAACGGATCGCGCCTCGGCAAGTCGCAGACGGCGGCACGACGCCGCAGCGGAGTTAGTTGAAGCTGAGTAGCTTGAACAGCGGCGTCAGGTAGCTGAGCTCCTGGCCCGAGGTCGGCGTGGTGCGGCTGACGAAGTCGAAGATCCTGCCGTCCTGCATGCCGTAATTGGCGAGCCTGCGCACCCGACGGTTCTTGTCGAAATAGATCGCGATCACGCGCTGATCGACCACCTTCTGGTTCATGAAGGCGACGGGGCGTTCCGCGCGCTGGGAAATGTAATAAAACACCTCGCCGTCCAGGGTAGCGACGGTGGAGGGCGTGCCCATCACGATCAGCACCTGGTCCTGGCTCGCGCCGATCGGAATCTGCTCGAGCGCGCCCGGCGGCAGGATGTAGCCCTTCTGGAACTGCTCGCCGGTGCAGGCAGCCAGCGTCACGCCGACGAGGGCTGCAGCGGCGAGCCCGCGCAAGGTTTTCCAGCGCGCCTGAAGGCCGCGGTGCGGACGTCCGCGTGAGCGGCTCTGGCTTAAGTCGGTCATGGCGGAACTAGTCCCGTCCCCTTGCGTCGCGCGAGCCGCTGAAGTACGGGCGGAAGCGGCGAGTGCAACGCGCCCGCCCGCTTGCGGATGCCCACAATGCTCTGGCCGTTCAGTCACTTCAGGAAACCCCGGCTCGCCCCGCGCGGCACCATTGAAGCCATCTATGGCATGATCGTGACGCAGGCGCGAGAACCCATATTTTACCGGGACTTGGGCGTGCCGGATACGGTTAACGGCCGATTCGACCTGTTGCTGCTGCATTTGTGGCTGCTGTTGCGCCGCCTGCGGACGGCTCCGGACAGCACCGCGCTGGCCCAGGCCCTGTTCGACCGCTTCTGCGAGGACATGGACGACAATTTGCGCGAGATGGGGGTCGGCGACCAGACGGTGCCGAAGCGGATGCGCGCCTTCGGCGAGGCCTTCTACGGCCGCAGCATGGCCTACGACCAGGCGATGGACGAGGGCGGCGAGGCCCTGGCGGCGGCGATCTCCAGGAATCTGCTGTCCAGGAACGTCCTCGATGGCGGCGCGCCGGCCGAGGCGCGACGGCTGGCCGCCTATGCGCGGGCGGCCGACGCCGAACTCGAGCGCACCGACGCCGCCGTCCTGCTCGGCGCGTCCTTCACGTTTCCGTCCCCGCTTCGGGAGGATATGACGCCATGACCCGACCCGACACCGTTCCCCATGCCGATCCCTGGCGGGTGCCCGTCATGGTGGCGCAGATTCCGGAAACCGGCCTGCATCGCGAGATCGAGGCCTCGCCGCGGGAACGCGCGGCCATGGCCGAGCTTGCGGGCCTGCGCGAGGTGGCGTCCGCCCACGCTTCCTTCGACGTGATGCCGAAAAGCGGCGGCCGCGTGGTTGTTACCGGTCGCGTCCGGGCGAGCGTCGGCCAGACCTGCGTGGTGACGCTCGATCCCGTCGAGAACGAACTCGACGAGGAAATCGAGCTGATGTTCGCCCCCGAGGCCGAGGTCCGGCGGCTGGCCGACCTCATTGAAGAGGGGCAGGACCGCGAGGACGTGGCCGGCGAGGAGCCGCCGGAGGCGATCGTCAACGGTATGATCGATCTCGGCCGGCTCGCCACCGATGCGCTGTTCCTGGCGATCGATCCCTATCCGCGCAAGCCAGGCGCGGTTTTCGAGCCGCAGGTCGAGGTGCCCGACCCGGAGGGCCACCCGTTTGCGGCGCTGAAGGCGCTGCAGCCGAAACCCAAGGGGGAAAAGGGGGCCGGGGGCGCAAAAAGCGCGGGGAAGGGCAAGCCGAAAGGCAAGTAGGCGGTTGCCTCGCGAAGGCCCGGCTCTGCAGATTCGGCCTTGGAGATTCGGCCTTGGGCAGGGTTCCTCCAACGCGGCGTGAACCGGTTGCCGGGACGGATCGAAATTCCACCATATCTCGTTGATGGATATCGGTCTTTGCCCGGACTGCGATTCCCTCCTCGAACCCCCTGCAAAAGGCTGGGGTCAAGAGGTTGTGTCACGGCCGGGAGACGCTATTGTCGCGGCCCGGTCCGGGTGCAGTGTGGCGCCTGGCCGATCGCCATGTCCATGGCGAGCCCAAGTTCATGGCGAGCAAGACGTCGCGGCCCGCAGCACAGACCGCAAGAGACCAGGTTTCCGGGTAATTTATGCCAAGCAAGGTTCGAATTGCGCTTGACGCCATGGGAGGCGACGTCGGCGCCCCCGTCGTCATTCCCGGCGCCGCCATCTCGCTCGCCCGGCATCGCAACATCGAGTTTCTTCTCGTCGGCGACCGCGCGAAGATCGAGCCCGAGCTCGAGAAGCACCCTGCGCTCGAGGCCGCCTCCAGGATCGTCCACACCGATGTCGCCGTCAGCATGGAGGACAAGCCGAGCCAGGCGCTGCGGCGCGGGCGCAAGACCTCCTCGATGTGGTTAGCGATCGACGCGGTCAAGAAGGGCGAGGCGGACGTCGCGGTCTCCGCCGGCAACACCGGCGCGCTGATGGCGATGTCGCGCTTCCACCTGCGCACGCTGCCGGGCATCGACCGCCCGGCGATTGCCGGGGTCTGGCCGACCAGGCGCGGCGATTCCGTCGTGCTCGACCTCGGCGCCACCATCGGCGGCGATGCGCGCCATCTGGTGTCGCTCGCGGTCATGGGCTCGGCGATGGCGAGCGTGTTGTTCAACAAGCCGCGTCCGACCGTCGGCCTGCTCAACATCGGTGTCGAGGAGATCAAGGGGCACGAGGAGATCCGCGAGGCCGGCGAAACCCTGCGCGCGATGAACCTGCCGCAGCTCGACTATGTCGGTTTCGTCGAGGGCGACGGCATCGGCAAGGGGCTCGCCGACGTCATCGTCACCGAAGGTTTCAGCGGTAACATCGCGCTCAAGGCCGCCGAGGGAACCGCACGGCAGATGGCCGAATTGCTCCGTATCGGGATGCAGCGGAGCTGGATGTCCAGGCTCGGCTATCTCTTCGCGCGCAGCGCCTTCCGGGCGCTCCGCGACAGGATGGACCCCAACAAGTCCAATGGCGGCGTGTTCCTGGGATTGAACGGGGTCGTGGTCAAGAGCCACGGCGGAATCAGCGCCGAAGGCTTTGCCTATGCGATCGATGTTGGCTATGAGATGGTCCACTACGATCTCCTGACCAAGATCAATCAGATGCTCAACCGCGACGGTGGCGCGCTTCGGTCCGTGCCGACCGCGCAGGAGGCTGTTTCGTGACCAAGATTCGTTCGGTCGTGCTGGGCTGCGGCGCCTATCTGCCGGAGCAGGTCGTGACCAATGCCCAGCTGGCCGCGCGTATCGACACCTCCGACGAATGGATCGTGCAGCGCACCGGCATCCGCGAGCGGCACGTGGCGGCCGAGGGCGAGTTCACCTCGCATCTCGCGATCAGGGCGGCGCAGGCGGCGCTCGCCGATGCCGGCGTCGACGCGCAGTCGATCGAGCTGATCGTGCTGGCGACCTCGACGCCGGACAACACCTTTCCCGCGACCGCGGTCGCCGTGCAGCACGGCCTCGGCATCCACCATGGCGCGGCCTTCGACCTGCAGGCGGTCTGCTCCGGCTTCGTCTTCGCGCTCGCCACCGTCGACAACTTCCTGCGCACCGGCGCCTACAAGCGCGCGCTGGTGATCGGCGCGGAGACCTTCTCGCGCATCCTCGACTGGAACGATCGCGGCACCTGCGTGCTGTTCGGCGACGGCGCCGGCGCGATCGTGCTGGAGGCCCAGGAGCAGCCGGGCAATGCCGCAACCGACCGCGGCCTCCTGACCACGCATCTGCGCTCGGACGGCCGGCACAAGTCGAAACTCTATGTCGACGGCGGGCCATCCTCGACCCAGACCGTCGGTCATTTGCGCATGGAAGGCCGCGAGGTGTTCAAGCACGCCGTCGGCATGATCACCGACGTGATCGTGGATGCCTTCAATGCCACCGGCCTCGATGCCGGGAGCATCGACTGGTTCGTGCCGCACCAGGCCAACAAGCGGATCATCGACGCCTCCGCCCACAAGCTGCACATCGCGCCGGAAAAGGTGGTGCTGACGGTCGACCGGCACGGCAACACCTCGGCCGCCTCGATCCCGCTGGCGCTGTCGGTGGCGCTGAAGGACGGCCGCATCAGGAAGGGCGATCTGGTGCTGCTGGAGGCGATGGGCGGCGGCTTCACCTGGGGTTCGGCGCTCGTGCGCTGGTAGCGCATTGCGTAAAGTTTTGCCCGTTTTGCAGGCATTTTCGATGTGCCCGCATTGATGAGCGCTGTTGACCATCGTATCGTAACCTCATAATTTCAGACGACAATTGTTCGCCGTGATGTGGGGCAGGGCGATGACCGATACTAGTAAAACCGTAACGCGTGTTGATCTCTGCGAGGCCGTCTATCAGAAGGTCGGCCTGTCGCGGACCGAGTCGTCCGCGTTCGTGGAACTCGTACTGAAGGAGATCACCGACTGCCTCGAGCGGGGCGAGACGGTGAAATTGTCCTCGTTCGGCTCCTTCATGGTGCGCAAGAAGGGCCAGCGTATCGGCCGCAATCCGAAGACCGGCACCGAGGTGCCGATCTCGCCGCGCCGGGTCATGGTATTCAAGCCGTCGGCCATCCTGAAGCAGCGGATCAACGCCCAGCACCGGGGCAATGGCGGCGACGACGGCAAGGCACAACCGGAGGCGTAATCGCTCTCCAGAAGGAGCCGGCTTTTGGACAAGGCGCCGGACGCATTCCGCACCATCAGCGAGGTCGCGCAGGACCTCGACATACCGCAGCACGTGCTGCGGTTCTGGGAGACCCGCTTCTCGCAGATCAAGCCGATGAAGCGCAGCGGCGGCCGCCGCTACTACCGCCCCGACGACGTCGACCTGCTCAAGGGCATCCGCCGCCTGCTGTACGGCGAGGGCTACACCATCCGCGGCGTGCAGCGAATCCTCAAGGAGCACGGCGTCAAGTCGGTCCAGGGGCTTGCCGATTCGTCGGCAGCCGTCTCCTTCGGCGCGATCGAGGACGCGATCGGGCAGAGCCTGATGGAGGAGGAGGCGGAGTCCGCGGCAATCCGTGGCGTCGACAGCGACGACGACGATTACCAGGGCGAGGAGGAGGAGGGCATCGATTTCCGCTTTGCGGAGATCGACGACGAGGAGGTGCTGACCACCTTCCGCCGTGGCGGCAGCGAGCGCGCCGGCCTCGGCGCAGCCGAGCGCGAGCGGCTGGAACGGGTGCTCGCCGATCTCGTCGCCTGCCGCCAGTTGCTCGACCAGGCGCTGGGCGAGGGCTGAGCCGGGGCGGCCTGCCGGGCTCCTAGGTGTTCCGGTGCGGCTTCGGCGTGCCGCGCCTTGCGCAAAGCCCTGATCCTAGCTAATGGATCGGCGTTCGGAGCGTGGCGCAGCCCGGTTAGCGCACTAGTCTGGGAGACTAGGGGTCGGAGGTTCAAATCCTCTCGCTCCGACCAA
>NZ_JAGWUA010000241.1 GCF_028868675.1 Bradyrhizobium sp. | reverse complement strand
CGTGCTTGAAGATCTGCACGTGGCCCGGGCAGTTCATCGGCTTCAGCGCAAACCAGCGCTTGTCCTCGGCCTCGTCGCCGGCCGACTGCGCCGCGAACATGCTCTCGCGGTACCAGTCCCAGTGGCCCGAGGTCTCCCACAGCGCCTTGTCGAGGATCTGCGGCGCGTTGACTTCGCTGTATTCGCCGGCGAGCCGCCGGCGCATATAGGCGATCACCTCCTGGAAGATGGTCCAGCCCTTCGGGTGCCAGAACACCACGCCGGGACCTTCCTCCTGGAAATGAAACAGGTCGAGTTCGCGGCCGAGCTTGCGGTGATCGCGCTTCTCGGCTTCCTCGATCTGCTTCAGGTAAGCGTCGAGCTCTTCCTGCTTGGCGAAAGCGGTGCCGTAGATGCGCGTCAACATCGGATTGTTGCTGTCGCCGCGCCAATACGCACCGGCCACCTTCATCAGTTTGAAGGCGCTGCCGATCTTGCCGGTGGATGTCATGTGCGGGCCGCGGCACAGATCGAACCAGTCACCCTGGTAATAGATTTTGATCGGCTCGTCGCCGGGAATGGCGTCGACCAGTTCGACCTTGAAGGCCTCGCCCTTGTCGCGGAACACCTGCTTGGTCTTTTCGCGGTCCCAAACCTCTTTGGTGAAAGGTTTGTCGCGCGCGACGATCTCGCGCATCTTCTTCTCGATCGCGGCAAAGTCTTCCGGCGTGAACGGCTCGTTGCGGAAGAAGTCGTAGTAGAAGCCGTTCTCGATCACGGGGCCGATGGTGACCTGGGTGCCCGGCCACAGCGCCTGCACGGCTTCGGCGAGCACATGCGCGCAGTCGTGGCGGATCAATTCGAGCGCGCGCGGGTCCTCGCGGCCGACCAGCTCGATTTTCGCGTCGGCCTCGATCGGATCGTTGAGATCGGCGAGCGCGCCGTCCAGCGCCATCGCCACCGTGCGCTTGGCGAGCGAGGGCGAGATGCCCTTGGCGATCTCGAGCCCGGTGATGCTCTTGTCGTATTCGCGCCTGGCGCCGTCGGGAAAGGTGAGGGTGACTTTTGCGGCAGGGGTCACGGGCTTCAAATTGCTGAGGCTGTACTGGAAGCCGGATTCGGACTTGTGGTCGTCGGACATGCTTTTCTCCTGAAGCTCACTCCTGCGAACGGGCGCAGGTAAGCGGGGGAACGAGCGATATATCAGGCGATTCGGCCCGCGCAATCCGGCATTTCCAAGAAAATGCCGGCGGTGAGGACCGGTTTTCCCGCCAACGGGAGCTTGGCAAACCGCGCAGGAGGGCGCTAGAAGTCGAGGCGTGGGGACAAACGAGAGTTGACCGAAATGAGGACGATCCTGGCGCTCGTCGCGGTGCTTTATTCGGGGGCCGCGTTGGCACAGACGGACAAGCCGCCGATGGTCGGGGACAAGCCGTTGGTGCAGGTCAAGCCCAAGGGGACGTCCCACGCGGCCAAGGGGACGGCCGCTGCCAAGGGGACCGAAGCGGCGGCGCCGAAGGGCAAGCCGCAATCCACTGCGGTGCGGCTGCAGGCCTGCCTCGACATCGACGACGGCACCAAGGACCGGCTCAACTGCTTCGACGCCGTGATCCCGCCGACCCCGAAGCCCAAGGCGCCGAAGGCGAAGGGCGTCGCCGATTGCCGCTTCCTCAAGGAGGAGGACGAACGGCTGGCCTGCTTCAACGGCTTTGCCGAGAGCATTCCGAAGCTGCCCAAGCACTGAGCGGGACGGAGAGGTCTAGCGGCTCGCCGTCGATGGCGTGGTCGCCGCCACCCGCGTCAGCGCGAGCGAGGGGGTTGCGGCCATCTTCACCAGCACGTCCTTGAGCGGATTCTGCGTCCAGGCGCGCGTCACGTAGTCGCGATGGGTGATGCCGTCGCCGGTCTCGACGAACACCACGCTGCCGGGACGCAAGGGCGCGTCCATGTCCTCGGAGACGCCGATGCCCTTCTGCCTCAGCATGCTCATCAGCTCGCGGTCGCGCCGCGCGGTGTAATGCGTATACGAGCTGACGAAGAAGCCGGAGCGGTGGCTTTCGATCCAGGAGGCGAACTTGTCGAGCTCGCCATAGACGGCGTCGAGCAGCACCACGCCGCGGACGCGATCGCTGATGCCGCCGACTTCCAGGCTCCAGGCCGTCGGCAGGAAGCCGCCGCTGTAGCCGACGATCACGATCGGCATCTGGGCGAAGGCGCGCGCGTTGTTCGGGTCGCCCGAGAGACGGGCGAGCTGCTCGGCCGATTCCGCCATGAAGCGCTTGAAGCCGCCGGGTTGCCAGAACTTGCCGGCGCTGGAATCGCGGGCGTCGACGGCCAATTGCGGCGCGAGCAGCACGGCGTTGGCGCCGGAGTCCGAGATCTGCTGCGGCACCAGCTGCCGGTCGCGCACGTCGCGCTCCAGCGTCGCGCCGTTGCCGTGGAAGAACACCACGATCACGCCCGGCTTGCGTGCGTCGAAATGCTCGGGCACGTGCATCAGCACGCGATTGTCGTTGTAGGTCTCGTCCTGCCAGTAGACGCGGCCGGAATAGCTGCGGTGGCCACGGCGGTCGCCCTTGGAAATGTTGAGGAAGGGCGCCTCGGAGGCCGGATTGTTGCCGTAATAGGGGAAGGCGGACGACTTCATGCTCACGAGCGTCGTCAGGTCCTCGCGCGGCGGGCGCTTGTAGGGAACCTGCGGCTCGAGCGAGGCGACCTTGTAGGGCGCCGGCTCCGGCCGCATGGCGCGCCTGGGCGAAAAGTCCGACATCTGCCGCTGCAGCAGGCTCTCGCTCGCCGAGGGGAAACGGTCGCTGAATTGCGGGGCCGGGAAGCGATCCTCGAAGGTGTCGCCGCTCGCTATTTGTGTCCTGGTCTTGGCGACCACCTGGGTGTTCGCCTGGGACGTCGCCTGCGTGTTGGCGGCGAGCATCGCCGGATTGGGCGCCTTGCCGCATTGAACCAGCGCGAAGCAGAGCGGCACGAAGGCTGAGACGATGCCGACCCGGCGCGCGAGGATGAATGCACGACCGCATGCGCCGGGCGATTTCATCCGGTGCGCACGCGTCTCTGCTTCAACCCTCGAAACGACCCCGACCATCCACCCAAGGCCCCAAGTCCAGCGGCAATTTTTCCGTAAGATGAGCCGACTGGCGTTTAGGCGACGTTAAGCTTCCGGAGCAACTCCCCACATCCGGAACGCCAAAAAGGACCATGAAATCGTGTCCTGATTGTGGGAGGGGACAGTCGTTTTTGCAGTGCGAAAGCCGCCTTGTCGGCTGGAACCGAAGCAAATGGTGGCGCGGTACCGCCTCGCGCTGCCTCATTTAACCCTTGTTAACCCTGCTTGAATTGACTGGCGCCCGTCTTGCTCGATGCTCCCGAGAGGCGCGACGCTGAGGTTAGGACCCAAATGACGGCATCAGAGGCGGGCGGCGCGGCGTGGACTGGCCGGCTTCCCGGAAGCGGGTCCGGCGTTTCCGTCATGGTCGCGACCGCCATCGTCGTTGCCGACATGATCGGCGTCGGCGTGTTCACGAGCCTCGGCTTCCAGGTCAAGGACATCCCGTCCGGCTTCTCGATCCTGTTGCTGTGGACCATCGGCGGCATCGTCGCCCTGTGCGGCGTGTTCTCCTACAGCGAGCTCGGCGCGATGTTTCCGCGCTCGAGCGGGGAGTACAACTTCCTCGGGCGTGCCTATCATCCGGCATTCGGCTTCCTCGCCGGCTGGGTCTCGGCGACGGTCGGCTTCGCGGCCCCGGTGGCGCTCGCTGCGATGGCCTTCGGCGAATACGCCAGGTCGGTCGTCCCCGAACTGCCGCCGATGAGCCTCGCCGTCGGCGTGGTCTGGCTGGTGTCGCTCGTGCAGCTCACCGGCGTCAGGCATTCCTCGACCTTCCAGCTGATCTCGACCATTCTGAAGGTCGTGCTGATCGTCGCCTTCCTGGCGGCGGGGTTTGCCATCGGCGTGCGGCAGCCGGTGTCGTTCCTGCCCGAGGCCGGCGACTTCGCCCACGTCACCAGCGCGCCGTTCGCCATCGGCCTCGTCTTCGTGATGTATTCCTTCTCGGGCTGGAACGCGGCGACCTACATCATCGGCGAGATGAAGACGCCGCAGCGGAGCCTGCCGCGCTCGCTGCTGGTGGGAACGCTGATCGTCATGGTGCTGTACGTGGCGCTCAACGCGGTGTTCCTGTACGCCACGCCGATGTCAGGGCTTGCCGGCCAGCTCGACGTCGCGAGCGTCGCCGGCAGCGCCATCTTCGGCGAGATCGGCGGCCGGATCGTCGGTGCGATGATCTGCTTCGGCCTGATCTCCTCCATCAGCGCGATGATGTGGATCGGTCCGCGCGTGATGATGACGATGGGCGAGGACATTCCGGCGCTGCGCGTGTTCTCGCGCAAGTCGGTGAGCGGCGCGCCGGCCCATGCCATCCTGTTCCAGCTCGCGGTCGCCAACCTCCTGCTGTTCACCCGCAGCTTCGAGGCGGTGCTCGACTTCATCCAGTTCGCGCTGCTGTTCTGCTCGTTCTTCACGGTCGCCGGCGTCATCAAGCTGCGCATCACCGATCCCGGCCTGCCGCGTCCCTATCGTGCCTGGGGATACCCGGCGACGCCGGCGGTTTTCCTGCTCGTGACCGCCTTCATGATGTACTACCTTCTGACGGAGCGGCCGCTGCAATCGCTCGCGGGTACGTTCATCATGCTCTCGGGCCTCCTGATCTACGCCATCTTCCGCAAACGGCCGTCGGCCGCCGACGCCTCAGATCATCGCGAATAGACATGTCTCGACCCATGAGAATTGCGGCCGTCGCCGTTGCCTTGCTGCTCGCGGCCGGGACTGCCGCGCGCGCCGCCGATACCGTGACCGCCGACGACACCGCGCGCTTCCTCGCCGGCATGCAGCCCTCCGCCGACTCGCCCTTGATGCCGCTGACCAGGGATCCGGCCTGGCAGCGTCACGCAAGGTTCTTCGATAACGCCTTCGCCCAGCTCGATCAGCGACAGCTTGCAAAAATCCGCGCCTGGTCCGACGTCAATCTGGCCGCGCCCCGGCCCACCATGTTCTATCTGTTCAGCGGGCCGGACTTCCTCTACGCCAACGCCTTCTATTCCAGGGCCAACACCTATGTGCTCGGCGCGCTGGAGCCGGTCGGCGCCGTTCCCGACCTGTCGAGATTGCCGCGCGGCGCGGCCGGCTCGGCGCTCTACAACGTCGAGCGCTCGCTCGGCTCGATCCTGAGCTTCTCCTTCTTCATCACCAAGCAGATGAAGGTCGATCTGCACGCCGGCCAGATCGGCGGCACGCTGCCGATCCTCTACGTGTTCCTGGCGCGCTCAGGAAAGACCATCCGCAATGTCGAGCTGGTGGCGCTGGACGACAAGGGCGGCGTGCACACCGGCAGCGACAATCCCGGGCCGAACGCGGTTCGCGGCGTCCGCATCGCGTTTGCCGGCAGCGATGGCCAGGCACGGACGCTGTACTACTTCTCGACCGATCTCTCCAATTCCGGCGCGCGCGCGACCGGCTTCCTCAAGTTCTGCGAGACGCTCGGACCCGGCAACAGCCTGATCAAGAGCGCGTCCTATCTCCTGCATTCCGGCAATTTCAGTGTCGCGCGCAACTGGCTGCTCGCCAACAGCGCGACCATCATCCAGGACGATTCCGGAATTCCGCTTGTGGACTACAATGCGCGGCAATGGCGCTTCTTCCCGTTCGGCCGCTATCTCGGGCCGATCGGCGAATTCCCCGGCCGCTATCAGCAATCCTATGCGCAGCTGTTCACGCGCGCCCAGCCGATCGATTTCGGCATCGGCTACCGCTGGCGCACCCATGAATCGAATTTGCTGCTGGCGGTGAAGGTCCCCGGCGGCGAGGCCGCGCCTGCGGAGACCACGTCCTCCGCCGAGCCGCCGCCGAAGCCGGCGCGGCCGAGGCGGCCACGCCCGCCCGAGCCGATCCCGCCGTCGTCCGGACGGCGCGTCTTCTGGTTTCGCTAGCAACAAGTGCCCGGCGGCGCATTGACGCCGCGCCAGCGTCCATAGCGCCAGGGCAGATACCAGCGCGCGCCTGGCGGCGCGGCGAGCGGCACGTTGTCGATGCCGGAGGTGCCGAAGGGATGGCAGCGCAGGATCCGCGCCAGCGTCATCCAGCCTCCGGCCCACAGCCCGAAGCGCTCGATCGCCTCGTCGCCATAGACGGAGCAGGTCGGCAGATGCCGGCAGTTGTAGCCGACCAGCGGCGAGAAGGTGTGCCGGTAGATCCAGATCAGCGCGCGCCCGAACAAGCGCGGCAGCCGCAACAGTGAGGTAAGGATCGTGGAACCGGATTCAGAATGCTTCATGTGTGCGTTTGCTGCAGCCTGGCGATCTATTGCGCGGTTCCGATG
>NZ_JAGWUA010000240.1 GCF_028868675.1 Bradyrhizobium sp. | reverse complement strand
ATGACGCCGTGCGATTTCGTCAACGGCCATGAACCCGATGTTGTGCCGGTTCTGGGCGTATTTCGCGCCGGGATTACCGAGGCCAACAAAGAGTCGCATGACGCGGCATCCTGCAGGCGCCGCGTTACTTCTTCTTGTCGCCGCCGGCAGGCGCCTTGGCAGCCGCCGCCGGAGCCGCAGCGCCCGCAGCCGGAGCTCCCGCGGCCGGAGCCGCCGCACCTGCAGCCGGAGCCGCAGCACCCGCAGCCGGAGCCGCCGCAGCACCCGTCGCCGCTGCCGCAGCAGCTGCCGCAGCCGCCTTCTGCTCTTCGGCGTAACCGGAGGGCGGCACGATGGTGACGAGCGTCGCATCCGAGCGGGTCAGCGACTTCACGCCGGCCGGCAGCTTGATGTCGGTGAGATGCAGCGAGTGGCCGATCTCGAGCGAGCTGGCGTCAGCCTCGACATATTGCGGGATGTTGTCGACCGAGCACTCCAGATCGAGCGCGTGGGTGACGATGTTGACGGTGCCGCCGCGCTTGATGCCGGGAGCCGCTTCCGAGTTCACGACGTGCAGCGGCACGTGGATGCGGATGGTGGCGCCTTCGCCGAGCCGCATGAAGTCGACATGGATCGGAAAGTCCCTGACCGGATCGAGGTGGAAGTCGCGCGGGATCACGCGGTGCTTCTTGCCGTCGAGCTCGATGTCGAACAGGGTGGTCAGGAACCGGCCGGCCAGGATGCGCTGGCGCAGGTCGCGATCATCGACCGAGATCGTGAGCGGGGGCTGGTTGTTGCCATAGATCACTCCGGGCACTCTCCCGGCGCGACGCTCTGCCCGGGCGGCCCCCTTGCCGCTCTGCGGACGTGCGGTCGCCTTCAATTCCTTGACGGTCGCCATAGTCTTAAGTCCTTGTTTTTACAAAAGTTAATGGGCCGCAGCGCGGCCCATGGTGCAGTCCGCAGCAAGCCTCCAGGGGTGCGGGGGCCGCGGACGTGGCGGGCTTTTAGCCGGAAGCTACGGAAATGACAAGGAGGAGAATGGGACCGTAGCCCGGATGGTTAGGTCGGCGTTCCGCCGACCTTGGCCTCCAGCGCCGCGATGCGCGCCTTCAGCGCCTCGTTCTCCTCGCGCGCCAGGCGGGCCATGTCCTTGACCGCCTCGAACTCCTCGCGCTTGACCAGGTCCATGTCGCGCAGGAATTTCTCCGCCTGCGTGCGCATCACCGTATCGAACTCGCGCTTGACGCCCTGGGCGGCGCCGGCGGCGTCGTTCATCAGCCGTCCGATCTCGTCGAAGAACCGGTTGTTGGTCTGGGTCATGGCGATCTCCGGTAACCTTTGCGCGAGCTGAACCTCGGAAGACAATGGCAATCCGCAGACGCTCGTTCAAGGGGCTCGGCATTGCCGGCCTCGCGGCCCGCGGTATCCTTGTCATGCCCCGGTTTCCTTGCAATCGTGTCGAACGCCCGGACATCGCAGGATTCGGAAGGCAGACGCAGGCATGATCGACCAGCAGATCGCAATTCCCACCAGGGACGGTCACACCTCGACCTTCATCACCCATCCCGAGCGCGGCGGGCCGTTTCCGGTCATCATCTTCTACATGGACGCGCCGGCGATCCGCGAGGAACTGCGCGACATGGCGCGCAGGCTCGGCACCTCCGGTTATTACGTGATGCTGCCGAACCTCTATTACCGCTCCGGCGTCAACGAACTCGGGCCGCTGCCGGCCGATCCCAATTCGCCGGAACGCAAGCGCATGTTCCAGCTGATGGCCTCGATCAACATCCCCATGATCATGGAGGATACCAAGGCACTGCTGGCCTATGCCGAAGGCCAGGCCGCGGCGAACGCCAGAATCGTCGGCGCGCTCGGCTACTGCATGAGCGGCCGTTACGCCATCAACGCCGCCACGCATTTCCCCGATCGCGTCAAGGCCGCAGCCTCGATCTACGGCACGCATCTGGCGACGGAAGAGGCCGACAGCCCGCATCTCGCCGCCGACAAGACCAAGGCGGAGCTCTATTTCGCGTGCGCTGCGACCGACATCTACGCGCCGCCGGAGGTGATCGAGAAGGTGAAGCAGAGCATGAAGGGCACCGGGAACGAGGTCGAGACCTATCCCGGCACCCATCACGGCTTCGCCTTCCCGAAGCGGCCCGTCTACGACCGCGACGCCGCGGAGCGGCACTGGGAGCGGCTGCTCGCGCTCTACCGCCGCAATCTCGTCTAGCTCCGCGCGATGCCCTTTCTCCTGATCGACTTCCCCTCCTTCAATCCGATCGCGATCTCGCTCGGGCCGTTCGCGATCCGCTGGTACGCGCTCGCCTATATCGGCGGCATCGTGCTCGGCTGGCTCTATGCGCGGGCGCTGATCAGGAACGAGAGGCTGTGGGGCGGACCGGCGCCGATTTCGCCGATCCAGCTGGACGACTTCATCCTCTGGGTCACGCTCGGCATCATCCTGGGCGGCCGCACCGGCTATGTGCTGTTCTACAATCTGCCCTTCTTCATCGAGCACCCCGCCGCGATGTTCAAATTGTGGGAGGGCGGCATGTCCTTCCACGGCGGCTTCCTCGGCTGCGTCGTCGCGGTGATGGCGTTTGCCAGGCGCAACCACATCCCGATCCTGTCGCTCGGCGACATCACCACCGCAGTCGGGCCGATCGGCCTGTTCCTGGGGCGGCTCGCCAATTTCATCAACGGCGAATTGTGGGGCCGGGCCGCCGATCCGAGCCTGCCCTGGGCGATGATCTTTCCGACCGGCGGCAACGTGCCGCGCCATCCGAGCCAGCTCTATGAAGCCGGCATGGAAGGTATCTTGCTGTTCACGGTGCTGGCGGTGATGATCCGCCTCGGCGCTTTGAAGCGGCCCGGCCTGATCCTCGGCAGCTTCATCCTGATCTACGGCCTCGCCCGGATTGCCGGCGAGCATTTCCGCGAGCCCGATCCCCAGCTCGGTTTCTTGTGGGGCGGCTTGACCATGGGCATGTTGTTGTCGATACCGATGCTGATCGTAGGGATAGTCCTCATTGTATTGGCCGTGCGGCGCGGTGCGCCGAAGACGGCAGAGGTTGCGCGCTAGTTCATTTCGAGAAAGCAGGCTGTGACCGAACACTCGGCACTGTTGAACGAGATCAGGAAGCTCATCAAATCCTCCGGCCCGATGCCGGTCTGGCGGTACATGGATCTGTGCCTGATGCATCCGCGGTACGGCTATTACGTTTCGCGCGATCCGCTCGGGCGGGAGGGCGACTTCACCACCGCACCCGAAGTCAGCCAGATGTTCGGCGAATTGCTGGGTCTTTGGGCGGCCTCGGTGTGGAGGCAGATGGACTCGCCGCCGCTGTTGCGGCTGATCGAGCTCGGCCCCGGCCGCGGCACCATGATGGCGGATGCGCTGCGGGCGTTGCGGGTGCTGCCGCCGCTCTACCAGGCGCTCAGCATCCACCTCGTCGAGGTCAACCCGGTGCTGCGCGAGCGGCAAAAGACCGCGCTGTCGGGCGTGCGCAGCATCGCCTGGCACGACACCATCGATAGCGTGCCGGAAGGCCCCTGCATCATCCTCGCCAATGAATATTTCGACGTGCTGCCGATCCACCAGATGGTGAAGCGCGAGACGGGCTGGCACGAACGCGTCGTCGACGTCGACGCCAACGGCCGGCTGGTGTTCGGCGCCGCCGCCGAGCCGACCCCGCGCTTCGACGTGCTGCTGCCGCCCTTGGTGAGAGCGGCGCCCGTCGGCGCGGTGTTCGAGTGGCGGCCCGATGCCGAGATCATGAAGCTTGCGACCAGGGTGCGCGACCAGGACGGCGCGGCGCTGATCATCGACTACGGCCATCTGCGCAGCGATGCCGGCGACACCTTCCAGGCGATCGCGCGCCACAGCTTCACCGATCCCCTGAAGGCGCCGGGCCAGGCCGACGTCACCGCCCATGTCGACTTCCAGGCGCTCGGCCGCGCCGCCGAGGACGTCGGCGCCCGCGTCCACGGTCCTGTGACGCAGGGCGAATTCCTGAAGCGGCTCGGCATCGAGACGCGCGCGGCGGCCTTGATGCAGAAGGCGACGGCGGACGTCTCCACCGACATTTCGGCAGCGCTGAAGCGCCTGACCGACACCGGGCGCGGCGGCATGGGCTCGATGTTCAAGGTACTCGGCATCTCCGAGCCGCGGCTGACCGGGCTCGCCGGCCTCAGCGACACCGTCGAGGAGGAGGACGAAGCGGCGTCATGACCTTCGGTTCGTCCCTGCTGTCGGCGGTGCCCGGCCTGCGACACGCCTTCTTCACCCGCGACGGCGGGGTGTCCCGGGGCATCTATTCCGCGCTCAATGGCGGGCTCGGCTCCAGCGACGATCCGGCCAATGTCGCCGAGAACCGCCGCCGCATGGCCGAGCATGTCGGCGTCGCGCCGGAGCGTTTCGTCAGCCTGCACCAGATCCATTCGCCGGACGCGCTGGTGGCCGAGGAGATCTGGCCGAGCGGACCGCAACGGCCGAAGGGCGATGCGCTGGTGACCCGCACGCCCGGGCTCGCGCTCGGCGTCTCCACCGCCGATTGCGGCCCGGTGCTGTTTGTCGATCCCGTCGCGCGCGTCATCGGCGCGGCGCATGCCGGCTGGAAGGGCGCGCTCACCGGCGTGCTGGAATCGACGATCGAGACGATGGAGAGGCTCGGCGCCGCCCGCGCCGACATCATCGCGGCGATCGGTCCGCTGATCCGCCAAGACTCCTACGAGGTCGGCAACGAGTTCGTCGACCGCTTCATCGCGGCGGATGCCGACAATGCGGTGTTCTTCATGCCCTCGGTGCGCGAGGGCCACGCGATGTTCGACCTCGCGGGTTTCATCCGCATGCGGCTGGAGGCCGCCGGCGTCTTGATGATCGACGATCTCGGGCTGGACACCTATGCCGACGAGCGCTTCTTCAGCTATCGCCGCTCCGTGCACCGCAGGGAGCCCGACTACGGCCGCCACATCCACGCCATCGCGCTGGAGGGGTAACCTCTCGTGCCCCGGACACAGCGCAGCGGCACTGCGCGCCGCAGCGCGTCCGGGACACGAGCCTATGGTTTCCGAATGACGCAAACCCAAACAACTACGAACGAATTTCGATAGCTGCGGCTCTGTGCCCTCCTTGCCCTAGACGTTAACGGATTTTAACGATATCGCTGCCCCCATAATGAGGGACGCGTCACCAGTCTTGTCTCGCGCAACTTCGCGCTTGCTGGCAGCCGTGCTGCTGGCAGCCACTTGCGCGCTCGGCGGCTGCGCCGGCGGCGGCGCGGCCTCTAATTCCTATGCGATGGCCCCGAGCGGCAGCAATGCGACGATCGCCTTCGAATCGATCGACGGGCCGCCGCCGGCGGTCTTCGACCGCATGGTCGGCGTGCTCGACAGCGAATCCAAGCTGCGCAGCCTGTCGATCGTGTCCCGCGAGGGCTCGGCCGCCTATCGCGTGCGCAGCTACCTCTCCGCCCAGGTGGTCCGCGGCAAGACCATGATCGCCTGGGTCTGGGACGTCTATGACGCCAACCAGCAGCGGGCCCTGCGGCTGTCCGGCGAGGAACCGGGCGGCAAGGCCGGCCGCGACCCCTGGTCGGCGGCCGACGACATGATCCTGCGGAAGATCGCACAGGCCGGATTCAGCGGACTTTCCAACATGATCAACGGGAGCCCGCAGGATGGCCCGGGCACCGTTCCGGGTCTGCGCGGACCTGCGGTCGCGAGCCTCCTGCCACCCCAGCCGGCGGTCGACATGCCGGCCAGCGCGCTCGGCTACACGGACCGCTGACCCACGGCCAAAGTGTTGGCCGGATTCGGGATTTTGGACAGGAAAACGTAGCATCCCGGGTTGCCAGCGGCGGTATCGGCCTGATATTTCCTCGCGCGTCGAAACCGTGCTCCC
Source organism: Bradyrhizobium sp. (assembly GCF_028868675.1). GTDB lineage: Bacteria > Pseudomonadota > Alphaproteobacteria > Rhizobiales > Xanthobacteraceae > Bradyrhizobium. The sequence continues at coordinate 507 of NZ_JAGWUA010000240.1, read as the reverse complement.
ATGGGTATTCCGAGATGCTGAACGTCGTATCCAGCAAGGCGCGGGAGGAAGCGTCCATGTCGGCCAAAAACGGCTCAATCAAGCTCGTTGCCGGCAACTCCAATCCGGCGCTGGCGCAGGCCATCGCGCAGGGGCTGGACCTGCCGCTCACCAAGGCGGTGGTGCGGCGGTTCGCCGACATGGAGATCTTCGTCGAGATCCAGGAAAACGTCCGCGGCTCCGACGCCTTCATCATCCAGTCGACGTCGTTCCCCGCCAACGACCATCTGATGGAATTGCTGATCATTACCGATGCGCTGCGCCGGTCCTCGGCGCGCCGCATCACCGCGGTGCTGCCCTATTTCGGCTATGCCCGGCAGGATCGCAAATCCGGGTCGCGCACGCCGATCTCGGCCAAGCTGGTCGCGAATTTGATCACCCAGGCCGGCGTCGACCGCGTCATGACGCTCGACCTGCATGCCGGCCAGATCCAGGGCTTCTTCGACATCCCGACCGACAACCTTTACG
>NZ_JAGWUA010000239.1 GCF_028868675.1 Bradyrhizobium sp. | reverse complement strand
ATGAGCCGACGAGGTTACCGCACCATCAATCTGCCGGCACCCTATCTGAGGCGGGTGTGGCTCGAGACGGGCAAGATTGATGATTGGGAGGCGTATCCGTTCTGCTTGCCCATCTTCCGTGATGACTTCGAGCTCAATCTCGAAGTGCCGATCACCATCATCGTCGGGGAGAACGGCACGGGGAAGTCGACCATTCTCGAAGGCATCGCGGCGCTGGCCGGATATGACGACGCCGGCGGCGGCAAGGGCTACAGGCCGATCGATCACTCGGAAGCGCGTGAAAAGATGGGCGGTGAGCTGTCGAAGGCGTTGCGCGCGAGTTGGCTGCCCAAGATCACCAATGGCTGGTTCTTCCGCGCCGAGAGCTTCTTTACCGTGGCGCGATATCTCGACAAGGCGGCGCGCGACGCCGGACAGGTCGGCCCCGACTTCCTCTCCTATTCGCATGGCGAGGGTTTTCTGCGCTTTTTCGAGGAGCGTTGTCAGCGGCAAGGCATCTTCATTTTCGACGAGCCGGAATCGGCGCTATCACCGTCGCGGCAGATGGAGTTCCTGAAACTGCTGGGCCGCATGGATGAGTCCCGCATCTGCCAGGTGATCATGGCGACGCACTCGCCGATGCTGATGGCCTATCCGAAGGCGCGGCTGTTGCAACTGACGAAATACGGACTCCAACCGGTGACTCTGCGCGAGACGGATCATTTCAAGGTGCTGCGCGAGTTCTGCGACGATCCAAGTGGCTTCGTGGAAGCGACTTTGGCGGAATGAGCAAATCGCGGAAGAGCGTGCCCATTGCGCGTTCCGCTCGTTTGGTCATCAGTGTGATCGAGCGCGGAAAGGGAGCCGAGATTTCCCGACGCGCAGGATCGACGGACGCCGCTTGGGTCGTCAGCGCGGTTTCCACACGTGAATGTTGATATCCAGATCAACCTCGCTGACGCAGGTTTGCGCGGTGCGGTGAGAGCCACCCTCATGCCAGCGGCCGGGACGTAGGCGGGCATTCCTGACATTCGCCAACCGCAGGCAGCGCCACTGTGGCAGGGGACCGCGGCTTTGGCCTGCGAACTGCCACGCGAGCACCGTTTCTTCGCCCTTCCGGTTCGCACCGATGATGTGCGGGCAAAGCTCGCGACTCCGGCCCTCATACGTGCAGACCACCTGCTGCTCGGTCAGGATGGCGTCGCGGAAGAGTGCATAGTTCGAGCTTGGCATTGCAATCCTCGACAGGGCTTGTCTTTGACGTCGCCAAACCGAATGCCACGGCAGGCTTACTCCGCCGCCTCGCTGGCGCTCCGCCGCTTCGGCTTGCCCGCCTTCTTCAGCGCCGGCTCCAGGAATCTTCCGGTGTAGCTGCGCGGCGCCTTGACGATGTCCTCGGGCGAGCCCCAAGCGACGATCTCGCCGCCGCCGTCACCGCCCTCGGGGCCCAAGTCGATCACCCAGTCGGCGGTCTTGATGACCTCGAGATTGTGCTCGATCACGACGACCGTGTTGCCCTGCGCGACCAGCTCGTGCAGCACCTCCAGGAGCTTCTTGACGTCATGGAAATGCAGGCCGGTCGTGGGCTCGTCCAGAATGTAGAGCGTACGGCCGGTGGCGCGTTTCGACAGCTCCTTCGCCAGCTTGACGCGCTGGGCTTCGCCGCCGGACAGCGTGGTGGCCTGCTGGCCCACGTGGATGTAGTCGAGGCCGACGCGGTGCAGCGTGTTGAATGTCTCGCGCACGCGCGGCACCGCCTTGAAGAACTCGGCGGCTTCCTCGACGGTCATGTCGAGCACGTCGGCGATGCTCTTGCCCTTGAACAGCACCTCCAGTGTCTCGCGGTTGTAGCGCTTGCCCTTGCAGACGTCGCAGGTGACATAGACGTCGGGCAAGAAGTGCATCTCGATCTTGATGACGCCGTCGCCCTGGCAGGCCTCGCAGCGGCCGCCCTTGACGTTGAAGGAGAAGCGTCCGGGCTCGTAGCCGCGCGCCTTGGCCTCGGGCAGGCCCGCGAACCATTCGCGGATCGGCGTGAAGGCACCGGTATAGGTCGCCGGGTTGGAGCGCGGGGTGCGGCCGATCGGCGACTGGTCGATGTCGATGATCTTGTCGATGTGCTCGAGCCCCTCGATGCGGTCGTGCGGAGCAGCACCCTCGCTGGCGCCGTTCAGCTTGCGGGCGATGGCACGGTAGAGGGTGTCGATCAAGAGCGTCGACTTGCCGCCGCCGGAGACCCCGGTGACGCAGGTGAACAGGCCGAGCGGGATCTCGGCGGTGACGTTCTTGAGGTTATTGCCGCGTGCGTTCACCACCTTGATGGTGCGGCGATGGTTCGGCGGGCGCCGCTCCGGCACTTCGACCTCGAGCTCGCCGGTGAGGTATTTACCGGTCAGCGATTTCGGGTTGCGCATGATCTCGGCCGGCGTGCCCTCCGCCACGATGTGGCCGCCATGCATGCCGGCGCCGGGACCGATGTCGAGCACGTAGTCGGCCAGGCGGATCGCGTCCTCGTCATGCTCGACCACGACCACGGTATTGCCGAGGTCGCGCAGCCGCTTCAGCGTCTCCAGCAGCCGCGCATTGTCGCGCTGGTGCAGGCCGATCGAGGGCTCGTCCAGCACATAGAGCACGCCGGTCAGGCCGGAGCCGATCTGCGAGGCCAGGCGGATGCGCTGGCTCTCGCCTCCGCTCAACGTGCCGGAGGCGCGCGACAGCGTCAGGTAGTTCAGGCCGACGTCGAGCAGGAAGGTGAGGCGCTCGCGGATCTCCTTGAGGATGCGCGAGGCGATCTCGTTCTGCTGTGCGTTCAGCGCCGTCGGCACGCCCTCGAACCATTCGCCGGCTCGCTTCACCGACAATTCCGAGATCTCGCCGATGTGCTTGCCGCCGACCTTGACGCAGAGCGCCTCGGGCTTGAGGCGAAAACCCTTGCAGGCCTCGCAGGGAACGTCGGCAAAATACTTTGCCAGCTCTTCGCGCGCCCACTCGCTCTCGGTCTCGCGATAGCGGCGGTTGATGTTGGTGATGACGCCCTCGAACGGCTTCCTGGTGTCGTAGGAGCGCACGCCGTCCTCGTAGGAGAACTTGATCTCGTCCTCGCCGGAGCCGTAGAGGATCGCGGTCTGCACCTTCTTCGACAGGTCCTTCCACTTGGTGTCGAGGGTGAACTTGTAGTGCTTGCCGAGCGCGGTCAGCGTCTGCACGTAGTAGGGCGACGACGATTTGGCCCAGGGCGCGATCGCGCCCTTGCGCAAGCTGAGCTCCTTGTCGGGAATGACGAGATCCTCGTCGACATGCTGCTCGACGCCGAGGCCGCCGCATGCGGGACACGCGCCATAGGGATTGTTGAACGAGAACAGCCGCGGCTCAATCTCGGGAATGGTGAAGCCGGAGGCCGGGCAAGCGAATTTTTCCGAGAACAGGATGCGCTCGGGCCCGCTCTTGTCGTGGATTTTTGCGGTCTTCTTCTTGTCCTCGGCAGGCGCAGCGGTGGCGGGCGCCTCGGCGAACTCGACCACGGCAAGGCCCTCGGCGAGTTTCAGCGCGGTCTCGAAGCTCTCGGCGAGGCGCTGGCCGATGTCTGATCGTACCACGATGCGGTCGACGACGACGTCGATGTCGTGCGGAAATTTCTTGTCGAGGTTCGGCGCTTCCGCGAGCTCATGGAACTTGCCGTCGATCTTGACGCGCTGAAAGCCCTTCTTGAGATACTCGGCGAGCTCCTTCTTGTACTCGCCCTTGCGGCCGCGCACGACCGGGGCGAGCAGATAGAGGCGGGTGCCCTCGGGCAGCGCCAGCACGCGGTCGACCATCTGCGAGACGGTCTGGCTTTCGATCGGCAGTCCCGTCGCCGGCGAATAGGGTACGCCGACGCGCGCCCACAGCAGGCGCATATAGTCGTAGATCTCGGTCACCGTGCCCACCGTGGAGCGCGGGTTCTTCGACGTGGTCTTCTGCTCGATGGAGATCGCCGGCGACAGGCCGTCGATCTGGTCGACGTCCGGTTTCTGCATCATCTCCAGGAACTGGCGGGCATAGGCCGACAGCGACTCGACGTAGCGGCGCTGCCCCTCGGCATAGATGGTGTCGAAAGCGAGCGAGGATTTGCCGGAACCGGAGAGACCGGTGAACACCACGAGCTTGTCGCGGGGAATCTCGACGTCGATGTTCTTGAGATTGTGCTCGCGCGCGCCGCGGATGGTAATGGCGCGCAGGCTCGAGCCCGCGTTCTGTTGTTGGCGCTTCGCCTTGATCACTTCGTCCATCTCGGTGTTCCCAACGGCGCAAGCCTGCGCCGGCGTTCAGGCGCGCCTCGCCCGGGAAGCGGGGATGGACGCGAAAAGAAAAGATATGGCTCGGAACGTAGGAAGAACGGCGACGGATTTCCAGTGCGACGCGCGAATCATCAACGGATAGTTGGTGCGCTGGCGACACATGGCAGCAGCGCGACCCGTCCGGTTGCGCGGTGAGCCCTTTGATACCGCTGTCGGCCGCGGCTCAGTATTTCGCGATGAGCGGACCGCCGAAGCGATAGTTCACCCTGACGAGGCCAATGTCGACGTCCTGGCCGATGCGCTCCCGGTGGTCGAACAGCCGGAGTCCGCCGGTGGCGTAGAAGTCAACGTCGTGGTGACCCAGGAAGAGATGGTCGTACTCGACGCCGACGGACCAATTCGGCGCGAACGCGAACTCGAGACCCACGCCGACCGTGCCGCCCCAGCGGGTTTCGCGCCCGTCGGCGGCCACGAGGCCGGTTGGGGTGTCGATGACCTCGTACTTGTCGCCGACGACGGCGCCGCCGCCCTTGACGTAGAGCAGCACGCTGTTCCAAGCATAGCCGACCTGACCGGTAACCAGGCCGAAGGCGTCGATCCGCGACCGATTGCGCTGCGGCCCATTCCAGAACGCAGGGAAGGCCGTGGTGGCATTGTCGCCGCTGAAATCGGCCCAGTTGCCCTGACCTTCCAGGCCGAACACCCAGCTTGCGCTTTGCCAGCGATATCCGACCTGACCACCGACGGTCCCACCGGTTGCATCGTGGCAGCCTTCCGGCACGGCGGGAACAACCGGCCCGGCGCCAAGCGCAACGACGTCCCAACACTTGTGCGATGACCCACCGCCGCCGTTGATGCCGACGTAGAAACCGGACCAGTCGTAGACCGCGGGCGGTGCCTTGGTGTAGGGGCGGGCCGCCAAGTCGGCCGCCACGGCGGGAGCGACGGCGCTCAGGGCAGCCAGGCTCGTGGTCGCCAGCAGCAGCGCTTTCATCTCAGCCTCCATTCCTGTCGTCTGGTGCGTCGAACCGGCGATTCAATTCGCACACAGTCTACACCATCGCACCGCTGCCTTGTGTTTCCGGCGGGCAACACGACGCAGGAAACGCGCATGATTCTACTCCGGCCTCGCGCGTCGCGATCGGCCCGCCACGCAAGAAAGGCCGGCGCAAGGCCGGCCTTTCGAGGATGAGACGCGGTCGAAGATCAGTACTTCGCGATCACCGGGCCGCCCCAGCGATAGTTGACGCGGATCAGGCCCAGATCGACGTCCTGGCCGATGTGCTCGGTGCGCGTCGTGGCGCCAAGGGGCGCGCCGGCAAAGTTGCCGGAGCCGGTGAAGGTGACGTTGCGATGCCCGAGGAAGATGTGGTCGTACTCGATGCCGACCGACCAGTTCGGCGCAAATCCGAACTCGAGACCGGCGCCAACCGTGCCGCCCCAGCGGGTCTCATTCGCGCGGTCGAATTCCAGGCCGGTCGGGACGTCGTAGCTCTTGTAACGGTCGCCGACGACGGCGCCGCCGCCCTTCACGTAGAATAGGACATTGTTCCAGGCATAGCCGACCTGGCCCGTGATCAGACCGAAGGAGTCGATCTTGGAGCGATCGCGAAGTCCGGTGCCGACGAAGACCGTGCTGATGTTGTCGCCGGAGAAGTCGGCCCAGTTGCCCTGGCCTTCGAGACCGAACACCCAGCTGGCCGATTGCCAACGATAGCCGATCTGACCGCCGACAGTGCCGCCGGTGGCGTTGTGGCAGCCTTCGCCGACCAGTGCGCCGGTGCCCGGTGAGACGAAGTCCCAGCACTTGTGGCTCGAGCCGCCGCCGCCGTTGATGCCGATGTAGAAACCGCTCCAGTCGTAGATCGCGGCGATCATCGGGGCGGGCGCCTTGGTATAGGGACGCGCCGCGAGATCGGCCGCGCTCGCCGGAGCCGCGAGGCCCAACGCAATGGCACCGATTGCACCCACCAAAATCTGTTTCATGTTCTTCTCCGGCTCCGTCCGCTTCTTGCTGTCCCCGAAGCGGAAATCAGGCCCGGTAATCCTAGCCGGATCTGGCTGTGGAGTCCGTCTCCCAACAGCAACACTCGCGGAGGAAGTGAGGCGTCCATAAGCCAGTGAATATTAAGCGATATTCGCTGCGATCGGGAACCTGGGGCGGTTCCCTGCCCGTGCGTCACTTCGCGGTCAGGTTGCGGTCATATGGCCGCCGTATTTGGTAGGAGACAATTGAGGAACAAAGATGGAACCTACGGTGCGCCCATGCTATATGTGGGGATAACCTC
>NZ_JAGWUA010000039.1 GCF_028868675.1 Bradyrhizobium sp. | reverse complement strand
TTCAGCCAGCGCATGGATATGTCCCTCGATCTCGATTATTCCGCCGCGACGCTCGGCGCGACCTTCCAGGCGCCGGCAGCAGGCCGCTTCAGCCCGAGATTTTCGCGCAGCGTCTTGCCGCGATACTCGGTCTGGAACAGGCCGCGCCGCTGCAGTTCCGGCACCACGTGGCGAACGAAGTCGGCGTAGGAGCCGGGCACGATGGTCGCGGCGATGACGAAGCCGTCGCAGCCGCGCTCGACGAACATCTCCTCCAGCCTGTCGGCGATCTCCTTCGGGCCGCCGACGATGGCGTCATGGGTCTGGCCGCGGCCGGAGAAGGTGACGAAGTCGCGTGCGGTGGGATTGCTCTTGCCCGATGCCTTCAGCACGCCGTCGCGGATGCCGAGGATGCCCTGCATGCTCTTCAGCTCCTCCGTGGTCAGCGGCTCGTCGAGGCCCTTGGAGGCGAAGTCGTAGTTCAGCGCTTCCGCGAGCAGCGACAGCGCGTCGATCTGCAGCGGCAGCTTGTCGATCAGCGCCATCTTGTCCTCGGCTTCAGACCTGGTCGCGGCGCAGACCGGCGTGGTCAGGTTGCAGAGGAACATCTGCTCGGGATCGCGGCCGGCCTTGGCGGCCTCGGCCTTGACCGCCGCGTAGCCCTCCTTGGCGCCGGCGAGGTTGCGCGCAGCGGTGAAGATCACCTCGCCCCAGCGTCCGGCAAAGCGCTGGCCGCGGCCGGAGGCACCGGCCTGGATGATCACGGGATGGCCTTGTTGCGAGCGCGGCACCGTGAACGGCCCGCGCGACTTGAAGAACGGGCCCTTGTGGTCGAGCCGCCTGACCTTGGTCGGATCGGCGAAGCGGCCGCTCGCCTTGTCCATGATCAGCGAGCCGTCCTCCCAGGTGTCCCAATGGCCGAGCACCACCTCCATGAACTCGTCGGCGCGGTCGTAGCGATAGTCGTGCGCGAGATGGGCATCCTTGCCCATGTTGAGCGCCTCGCCGTCGTTGAGCGAGGTGACGACGTTCCAGCCGGCGCGTCCGCCCGACATCAGGTCGAGGGTGGCGAAGCGGCGGGCGACGTCGAAGGGTTCGTAATAGGTGGTCGAGCAGGTCGCCCCCAGCCCGAGCTTCTCGGTAACCATGCCCATGCAGGTCAGCACGATCAGCGGGTCCATCTTCACGCAGCGGATGCCGTATTCGACGGTGTGGGCATGGTCGTTGCCGTAGCGGTCGGGCATCGCCAGGCGATCGTCGAAGAAGGCGAGGTGGAACTTGCCGGCTTCGAGGATGCGCGCGATCTCCTGATAGTAGTCCGCCGACATCGAATCGTCGCGCGAGTCCGGATGCCGCCACGAACTCGGCAGATTGGTGCAGTTCTGCGCCTGCAGGAAGCCGACCAGGACCATCTGGCGTGTCATGCTGCTGTTCTCCGTTTTCCGTCAGATGAAACCGAGCTCATGGTCGAGCCCGTAGCCGCGGGCGAGCGCAGCGAGCTTCTCCCAGGTCGCATCCTCGATCTCGATGCCGTCACGCCGGCGCTCCAGTTCGCGCAGATGCTCGATCTCGCCGGGATAGAACACGCCGCGACTGCCTTCGGACGGCGGCGTCGATTTGAGGTAGCGCGCGAACTCGGCGACCTCCCGCTTGAAGTCCTCGAGCGGCCGGAAGGCGGCGACGTTGAACACCGCCATGAAGCATCCGTCGTTGTGCCGGCCGGTCGGCTCCACGCCAAAGCCAAGTCCGGTGAGGAGGCCGCACAGCACCTCCACCATCGCGGCGAGCCCGCTGCCCTTGTAGCCCTCGGTGCCGCCGAGCGGCAGCAGGGCGCCGCCCTTGCGGTATTGCGTGGGATCGGTGGTGTGCCGCCCTTCGGCGTCGATGATCCAACCGTTGGGGATCTCCTCGCCGCGGGCGACCGCGAGCTGGATCTTGCCGGCGGCGACCGCCGAGGTCGCCATGTCCAGGTAGAACGGCGCGTCGAGATCGGAGGGCACCGCGATCGAGATCGGGTTGGTGCCGAGCCGCGCCTCCCGCCCGCCGAACGGCGCAACGTGCTTCGGCGAGCGGCCGGAGTCGGCCGCGGCAATGCCGATCATGCCTTCGCGCATCGCCATCAGCGGATAGGCGGCGAGGCGGCCGACATGGCTTTGCCGGAACACCGTGCAGGCCGCGACATTGGCGGTCTTCGCCTTCTCGATGGTCAGGGCCATCGCCCTGGCGTTGACGTGGAAGCCGAAGCCCCAATGGCCGTCGATCACGGTCGTGGTCGGCGTCTCCTGCACGATGGTCCAGGGCGCGCCGGGAATGATGTGGCCGGCCTTGATGCGGTCGATATAGGTGGGGATCGCGATCACGCCGTGGGAATCGTGGCCGGCGAGGTTGGCATTGACGCAGCCGATCGCGACGGCGTCGGCCTCCTCCTCGGATGCTCCTGCGGCCCGCAGCAGCGCTGCGCAGACGCGCGTGAGGCGGTCGGCCTGGACGGTCGGCATGGCGTTTCCTCGTTTCCGCCCTCGGCGGGCGCCCGTTGTTGGCGGCCATGGTCTCAAAGCGCTCGCGCGATATCAATCTCCCGTAAACCAAACCAGGGCTGCAAATTCGCAAAGAGGGGCTGCCGAGGCCATCCCGGACCCGCCGTCCGCGGTTTCCCGCACGTTTCGTGCTGCGCGTTGGGATGTCGTTCACCGTGATTGCGGGTTGGCGGGCCGCGATAACGACCACTTAGCCGATCGACACCAATAACGGACGCGGGAAAAGGCAGGAATGCCCGGGAGTTGAGATCTTGCAGACGACCCTCGCGCGCACATTTGCGGCGCTGAGCGCCATCAACGAAGCGATCCTGTACGCGAAATCGCCGGACGAGCTGTACCAGAAGGTCTGCGAAGCCGGGTTTTCGAGCGGGGACTTCCTGGCGGTCGCCGTGTTTCTGGCGGAGCCGGACGGCCGACGGCTGCGCTGCGTGACGGGATTCGGCGAGGACGTCGCGCGACTGCATGCGATCGAGGTCACGATCGAGGAGGGCACGCCGGAAGGCTCCGGCGTCTGCGGGCAGGCGTTCCGCGAGCAGCGGCTCTGCGTCAGCAACGATTTTCTGCACGATCGGCGCTCGCTCGCCTGGCGCGAGGGCGCGGTCCGGGCGCACGTCGGCACCGCCGCGGCGCTGCCGCTGATCTGCCGGGGCCGCAGCGTCGGGGTGCTGCTGGTGACGCGCCGCGAGGCGGGCTCGCTGAAGGGCAAGATCGTGTCGCTGTTCGAGCGCATGTCGGCCAACATCTCCTATGCGCTCGAGAATTTCGAGCGCGAGACCGCGCGCCAGAACGGCGAGAGGGCGATGCGGCGGCTGAACCGGATGTTCGGTGCGATCAGTGCCACCAACGAAGCCATTTTGCGCGCCAAGACCGAGCAGGAGATGTACCAGCGCGTGTGCGACGCCTCCGTTCACGGCGGCAAGTCGCTCGCGACCTTCGTGCTGCTCCGCGAGCCGGGCTCCCATTGGCTGAAGCCCGTCGCCGGGACGGGAAAGAACCTCGAACTGGTCACGCAGGCGCGCTATTCGATCGATCCGGACGATCCCCATGGCCGCGGCATTTCCGGCCAGGTGTTCCGGACGCAGAAGCCCGTCGTGGAGGAGGATCTCTCCGCCCGCACCAGGGGCACGCCGTGGGAGCGGGCCAACGTCGATACCGGCGTCACCGCCTGCGTGGCCGCGCCCCTGGTCAAGCACGGCGAAAGCATCGGGGTGCTGCTGTTCTTCGTCAGCAGGTCCTGGGCGAAAGACGAGGAAGTCGTCGCGCTCCTGCTGCGCATGGCGGAAAACGTCTGCTTTGCGATCGAGAATTTCGATCGCGAAACGGAGAAGACCAGGATCTCCCGGGAGGAGGAGCGTCTGGCGCGGATGTATGCGGCGCTGAGCGCGACCAACGAGGCCATTCTGCGGGCGCGGTCGCGCGCCGAGCTGTTCGATCTGGTCTGCGAGGCCACGGTCAAGGGCGCGAGGTTCGGTTCCACGACGATTGCGCTGGCCGACCCCAAAACCGAGCTGCTTCGCGTCGTGGCTTCCTACGGCCCGAATGCGGCCGAGGTGCGCACCTACAAATTCGCCACCACCGACAAGATGCCGGAGGGGCGCGGGCTGACCGGCACCGCGTTCCGGACGCTGCAGCCCTGCGTCAGCAACGATGTCCCGACCGACGAACGGTTGAAGCCGTGGTTCGAGGGCATCAGGCGCAACGGCATTGCATCCTCGGCCGTCCTGCCGCTCCTCAACGGTGACCGGGCGGAGGGCGTCTTCATCTTCAATTCGCCGGAGCGCGGCACGTTTACTCCGGAGTTCGTCGAGCTGTTGCAGCGCCTGCAGGCGAACGTGGCCTTCGCGCTGGAGAACTTCGATCGTGCCGACGAGAAGGCGAAGGCGGAAAAGCAGCGCAACCGCCTCCGGGGCATGCTCGAGGCGCTGAGCGCCACCAACGAAGCGATCATGCGGGTGAGGTCGCGCGCCGAACTGTTCGACGTCGTTTGCGAGGCGGCCGTGCTCGGTGGCTTGTTCTCGTCCGCGACCATCGCCATGGTCGATTCGAGCGGCCGCTATCTCGACATCGCCAAGACCAAGGGCGAGAGCTGCTATCAGGTGAAGGGATGGCGCTTTTCGACTTCGGCCGACGATGCGGAAGGCCGCGGGCTGGCCGGGACGTCGTTCAGGACGCGCGCGCCATGCGTCACGAACGAACTGCTCTCCGACGTCCGCACCGCGCACTGGCACCAGTTCGCGCGCAAGCAGGGCATCCGGTCGGGAGCCTGCTTCCCGCTGCTCTGCAACGGCGGCAAGGCGATCGGGATACTCCTGTTCCTCTCCTCGGACGAGGGGACGTTCACCCCCGATCTGATCCAGCTGCTCGGACGCCTGGCGGAGAACGTGTCCTTTGCGCTCGACAATTTCGATCGCGCGGAAGAAAAGGCCCGCACCGAAGAGCAGAAGGAGCGCCTGACGCGCATGTTCGCGGCGCTCATCGCCACCAACGAAGCGATCATGCGGGCAAAGTCGCGCGCCGAATTGTTCGATCTGGTCTGCGAGGCCGCCTCGAACGGCGCCAAGTTCACCTCGACCACGATCGCGCTCGCCAGACCCGACAGCGACCAGCTCGAGATCGTGGCTGCCGCGGGTCCCTCGGCCGAGTCGACGCGTCACGTGCGCCTGTCCGTCGATCCGGCGCGCCCGGAGGGCCGCGGCATGAGCGGGACGGCGTTCCGCACCCGGCAGCCCTGCATCAGCAACGACTATCCGAACGACCAGCGTGTCACGGCGTTCCACGCCGTCGTCCGCGACGACGGGGCGCGATCGGGCGCGGCATTCCCGCTGATCGCCCATGACCGGGCCGTCGGCGTCATGATCTACATGTCGACCGACAAGGACACCTTCACCGCCGAGTTCGTCGAACTGCTGCAGCGTCTCGCCGACAACGTATCCTTTGCGCTGGAGAATTTCGACCGTACCGAGGCGAAGAACAAGGCGGACGAGCGGATCGAATATCTCGCCTCGCACGACAGCCTGACCCATCTGCCGAACCGCGAGACCTTCAACGCCCTGCTGCGGCAGGCGATCGAAACCGCGCGCCGCCATGACCAGCCGTTCGCGCTGCTGTTCATCGATCTCGACCGCTTCAAGGTCATCAACGACTCGCTGGGCCATGAAGCCGGCGATCTCCTCCTCGTCGAGGTGGCCAACCGTCTGCGCGGCGCGCTGCGCGCGAGCGACGTGGTGGCGCGGCTCGGCGGCGACGAGTTCGTGGTCGTGCTCGATCGATGCGGCCACGTCGACGACGTCCAGCGCATCGCCACCGATCTGCTGGTTGCCCTCGGGCAGCCGATGGAGCTTGCCGGCCATGAGTGCCACACCACCGCCTCGATCGGCATCGCGATGTATCCGGCCAACGGTGCCGATGCCCAGACCCTGACCAAGAATGCCGACATGGCGATGTACCTCGCCAAGGAAGACGGCAAGAACGGCTACCGCTTCTTCTCCAAGGAAGTGACGACGCAATCGATCGAACGGCTGTCGCTGGAAAGCGCGCTGCGCCGGGCACTCGAGCGCGACCAGTTCTCGCTGCAATACCAGCCCAAGGTGGACATGGCGAGCGGCCAGATCACGGGCGTGGAAGCGCTGTTGCGCTGGACCCATCCCGACCTCGGCAACGTCTCGCCGGCGCAGTTCATCCCGCTCGCCGAGGAAACCGGGCTGATCGTTCCGATCGGTCGCTGGGTGCTGAAGGAGGCCTGCGCGCAGGCCATGGCCTGGCAACGTCGCGGCCTGCTGCCGCTGTCGATGGCGGTCAACTTGTCGCCGCGGCAGTTCGCCGACGAGCATCTGTTGCGGGACGTCGACGAAGCGCTTGCCGAGAGCGGCATGTCGCCGGTGCTGCTGCAACTCGAAGTCACCGAGAGCATGATGATGCGGAACGTCGGCCGCGCGCTGAAGGTGCTGGACGCGATCCAGAGCCGCGGCATCCGGCTCGCCATCGACGATTTCGGCACCGGCTATTCGTCGATGTCGCTGATGAAGCATTTCCCGATCGACACCATCAAGATCGACCGCTCCTTCGTACGCGACCTGCCGGACGACAGCGAGGACCAGGCGATCGCCCAGGCGATCATCAGCATGGGCAAGGCGCTCGGCATGACCGTGGTCGCGGAGGGCGTCGAAAACGCCCAGCAGGAAGCGTTCCTGCGCACCCACGGCTGCGACGAGATGCAGGGGTTCCTCATCGCCAAGCCGCTGCCGCCCGGGCAGATGGCCGAATTGCTGCGACCGGCGGCCGTGCCGGTCGCCCCGCCCCTGCAGCCGGCGCAGGATGCGGCCGAGGATGACGGCGCGCCGTCGCGGCTGAAACACGCCGTCCTCTGACGGGCGAGCACTCACTTTTCCGGCGCGGCGCGCCATCGGGTGTATTCGTTCGCGCGACGGCGAGCCGCATGGCGACCGACGTTTCACTTCCTCGTGCTCGAGCCTCGGAGGCGAGCCTGCTTCGCGCGTCAAGCTTAACGGGTCGCCGACAAATTCTGGGGCGCAGGCAATGACCTATTAACCAAGCTATTTTACGGTCCGTGCCAGGCTTTGCAGCGGCCTGCGCGCGCCGCCGTTCTTCCTCGCTTCGGCGCGGCTCCGATCGAGACGATCCAATCGGAGGCGCGTAGCAAGGTCTTTAGGATTTCTTACCTGTTAACGTCGAAAAAGCAGGAATGAAACTAGCGCGGATTAACTAGGAATTTAGGAACGGGTTGTGCGCGCGCGTGGGTCCCTTAAGGGTTTCATCAAATTGCCCTGGATGATGGGATCCAAGATGCGCGTGGCTATCGTTCACGACTGGTTGTACGTCCTGGGCGGTGCCGAGCAGGTCCTGCGCGAAATCCTGAAATGCTATCCGACGGCGGATGTGTTCACGCTGTTCGATCTGCTTCGCCCGGAAGATCGCCGGAAGCTTGGCTTCGAAAGGTCGCATACCAGCTTTCTGCAGAAGATGCCGTTTCTCGAGCGGCGCCACCGCTCCTACCTGCCGCTGATGCCGCTGGCGATCGAGCAGTTCGATCTGTCGAGCTACGACCTCGTCATCTCCTCGAGCGCCGCGGTCGCCAAGGGCGTCATTATCGGGCCGGATCAACTGCATATCTCCTACGTGCATTCGCCGATGCGATACGCCTGGGATCTCCAGCACGTCTATCTGAAGGAAAGCGGCTACGCGACCGGGCTCAGGAGCCTGATCGCCCGGACGCTCCTGCACCACATGAGGATGTGGGACGTGCGCACCAGCCACGGACCGGACGCGATCATCACCAATTCGCAGTTCGTGGCACGGCGCATCAAGAAGGTCTACGGCCGCGACGCCAAGGTCATCTATCCGCCGGTGACGCTTGCAAGCCGCGACGGCATCCTGCCGGTGGGCAACCACTTCCTCGCCGCGAGCCGGCTCGTTCCCTACAAGCGGATCGAGCCCATCGTTCGCGCCTTCAACGCGATGCCCGATCTCGAACTCGTCGTCGCGGGCGACGGTCCGGAGGCGGAGCGCCTGAAGAAGATCGCGGGCCCGAACGTCAGGTTCGTGGGCTTCGTTCCCGACAGGGATCTGCGCGACCTGATGACCACGGCGCGGGCTTTCGTGTTCGCCGCCGAAGAGGATTTCGGCATCATCCTGGTCGAGGCGCAATCGGAAGGCGCGCCGGTGCTGGCGCTCGGCAAGGGCGGCGCGCGCGAATCGATCACGGCGACCGGGCCGCGGCCGACGGGCATGTTCTTCGACAAGGCGGACCCGGAGACGATCGCGGACTGCGTGCGGTCGTTCGTTGCGAAGGAGAAGACGATCTCGCGGCTGGATTGCCGGCAGCGGGCCACCGCGTTCTCAGTCGAGAGATTCCGCAGCCAGTTCGTTGCGGCCGTGAACGAGGAATTGGAACGGTTCCGTGCGGGGGACCAGGGGCTCGCGTCGCCCCGGTTGATCGCATAGGGCTCGTCATTGTGCCGAGAACAGCAGCATGAGGCACGCGAGCATATCGGAGACCCTGTCCGGCCTGGAATCCGTCGGCAGAATCTGGCGCCGCCGGCGCCTGTTCGCCGCCGTGTTTCTCGGCGCCATCGCGGTCGCCGTCCTTGCGCTGATCGTGCTGCCGGTGCGTTATCTCGCCACGGCATCGGTGATCGTGGCGGAGCAGGAGCCGGGCGTCGCCAACATGTCGCCGGCCTGGGCGCAGAAGGTCGGCGATCCCGCGGACCTGGAAAGCCAGCTCCTCGTCATTCGTTCGTCGCGGCTGATGCGGCTCGTGATGAATGCGCCGGGCGTGCTTGCGGCGGTGACGCAGGAATGCGAGCGCGGCCGCCTGCTCGGAGCGGGCGATTCCTGCCAGAAGCTGAAATCCGACAGCACCGCGTTCATCGAATATGTCGACGCCCATCTCAGCGTGGCCTCGGCCGGCCGCTCGCGCGTCATCAACATCTCCTACCAGTCGCCGATCCCCGAGGTGGCCCAGACCCTGGCCAACGCCCTGACGACGGCATTCCTCGACGATCAGCGCACCGAGGGCGCCAACAGCCGCGAAGTGGCGACGTCGTGGCTGTGGCAGGAGCTTCGGCAGCTCGACGACCAGTTGCGGCAGGCGGATGAGAAGATCCAGAAGTTCCGCCGGGCCAAGGGGCTGATGCGCGGCGCCAACGCGCCGATCACGTCGGAGCGCCTGACCAGCATCGGCCAGCAGCTCTCCCAGGCGGAAGCCGCGCGCGCGGAAGCGGCGGCTCGCCTGCAGGAGATCGAGTCGCAACAGGCGCGCGGCCTGACGGATGCGCCCTCCGTGCTGTCGAGCCGGACGATCGCCGATCTCAAGCAGCAATTGACCACGGTGAGCGCGCAACTCGCCAGCGCAACCAGCGCGCTCGGCCCGAAGCATCCCTCGATCCTGGCGCTCACCCGCGAGCAGTCCCTCGTCCAGCAGCGGCTCGCCGACGAGATGCAGAACATCGCCGCGAGCGCGCGGAAGGCCTACGACGCGAACGACGGCCTCGTGACGTCGCTGAAGAAGCAGATGGAGACCGTGAAGGCGGAAGCCGGATCGGCGACGCTGGACGAAGCATCGATCGAGAGCATGGTGCGCGACACCGAGATCAAGCGGCAGCAATATGCCGAGCTCTACAAGAAGGCCAGCGAGCTGGAGACCGAGCGGCGCGTCCTGCAGGGCAGCACGCGGCTCGTCAGCCTCGCGGAGCTGCCGAACAAGCCGTTCTTTCCCAAGAAGCTGCCGTTCCTGGCGGCCGGCGGCACGCTGGGGCTGATCCTGGCGATCGCCGCAGCCTTGTTCGCCGATCGCCTCGGTCCGCGACCGGCGCAGCAGGCCGCGGAGCCCGTGGCCGCCGAGGCGACGGTGCGGGACGCGACTCCGGCGGGTCCCGCGCAGAGCGTCCGCGCCGGCGTCGATCCTGCCAAGCCGTCGGTCGAGCGGCCGTCCCTGCTGTCGATGATGGCCGGGGTCCCGATCCTTGCTCACCTGCCGCGGCTGCGTGAGCCGCACCAGGCATCGATCGTCGGCGCCATTCTGCAGTCGCACCTGAAGCTGTCCGTCGTGGACGTGTTGCGGCTGGCCGCAAGCGACACCGGGTTTCAGGCGGCGCTGCACGATCTGAAGCGCGGCTTGCGCATCGGCGCCGGTTCGGCGCAACGGATCGTCCTGACGTCTCCGGGCCCGGGCGCCGGCAAGACCGCGACGACGCTTGCTCTCGCCGAGCACCTTGCGGCATTTGGCTGCCGCGTGCTCGCGGTGGAATGCGACGTTCTCGATCCGAGCTTCGAGAAGGTTCTCGGGGTCGACGGTGGCGTCGGCCTGTTGGGCGTGCTCGCGGGTTCGATGCGGGTCAGCGACGCGATCGTCCGGACAACGGCATCGAACCTCGACGTGCTGGTCGCCGGCGGCGCGGGTGCAGGGGCGGCGAATCTGCTGTTCGGCGGGCGGCTGACGGAGTTGCTCGCGGATGCCGGCGGCTACGACGTGGTCTTGATCGACAGCCCGATGCCGCTGAATCCGACCGGCTATCTTGCCGGCGTCGACCACGCCGTCGTCTGCATGAAGGCAGATGCCTCGCTGATCGGAAAGGCCGCATCGGCGATCGCCGGCGTCAAGACGTTCGGAGCGAAGGACGTGGCGATAGCCGTCACCATGGAAGAGCCCAGGCACACGACGGCCGCCGAGCAGGCGTTCGCCACGACCGAAGCATATGCCAGGGCCGGATAATGTCGACGGAACGGGTGCTCTTCGTGGATCACACCGGACAGATCGGCGGTGCCGAGCTGATTTTGCTCGACGTCGTCGAGGGACGGCGGCAGTCCTCGGTGTTCCTGTTCGAGCCCGGTCCGCTGAGCGAGGCGCTGGCGAGCCGGCATCTCAATCTCATAGCGTCGAAATGGGGTCGCGGCGTCACCCAATTTCGCCGCGACAGCTCGGTGCTTTCAGCGCTTCCCCTTGCCGGGCGACTTGCCGCGATCGTCGTTGAAATCGCCCGGGCCTCGCGCGCACACGACGTCGTCTACGCCAACTCGCAAAAGGCGTTCGTGCTCTCGGCGATCGCGAATGTCTTCGTCAAACGGCCGCTGATCTGGCATCTGCATGACATCATCAGCGCCGATCATTTCGGCGCCGCGCAACGGCGGGCGCAGGTCCTGCTCGCGAACGCCTGTGCCAGCAGGGTCATCGTCCCGTCGCAGGCCGCCGCCGCCGCATTCGTCGCCGCCGGCGGCCGGCGCGACCTCGTCGAGATCGTTCCGAACGGACTGGCGATCGAGCCGGACCCGAGTTCGCCCGGCGAATTGAGGCAGCGGTTTGGCCTGCCGCCCGGGCCGCTGGTCGGCGTGTTCAGCCGGCTCGCTCCGTGGAAGGGACAGCACGTGCTGATCGAGGCGCTGGCCGCGCTTCCCGGCGTCAACTGCATCGTCGCAGGCGATGCACTGTTCGGCGAGCAGGACTATGCGGCAGAGCTTTCGCAATTGGTTGCGAAGCTCGGCCTGGACGATCGTGTCCGCTTCCTTGGACATCGCAGCGACGTGCCGAAACTGATGAAGGCCGTCGACGTCATGGTGCATCCCTCGATCGATCCGGAGCCGTTCGGACGGACCCTGGTGGAAGCGATGCTGGCCGGCGTGCCCGTGGTCGCCACCGATGCCGGAGCCGCACCGGACATTCTGGAGGGCGGCAAGGCCGGCACGCTGGTTCCGCCCGCCGATGCGCCGGCGCTCGCCGGCGCGATCGCGGCCGTCCTGGCGAAGCCGGAGCAGCTGACTAGGCAGCTGGAATATGCGACCGGCCGCGCGCGTGCGCATTACAGCCTGGAGCGCATGCTCCATTCGATCGGACTGCTGATCGCCAAGGCGCAGGCGGGGGCCGCGGCGTGAGCACGAGCCTGGCCACCACCTCGCGGGTCGGCGTGTGGCCGATGCCCGGCTGGCTGGCCGCCGTGCTCATGCTGGCCGCGGTCGCCGCGCTCGGCGGCTCGCTCGGCGGCCTCTCGCGCCCGATCTTCGTGCTCGGTTGCGGGGCCGTCGGCTGGTACGCCTGGCGGCAGGGTCCGGCGATGCATCTGCAGGCTGCGTTGATCCTGTTCGCCTTCGCGCCGTTCGTGCGGCGCATCGTCGACCTCTCGGCCGGTTTCGATCAACTCGGTCTGATGCTGATCGGACCGCTGCTCGCGATCCTCGTGCCCGTCCTCTCGCTGCCGCGGCTGCTCGAGACGCACGACCTGTCGGCAAGGCTGATCTGGCCGCTCGGCACCGTCGCGGTCTGCGTCGTCTATGCCGCGATGTTGTCGATGGCCCAGGCCGACTGGAACAACGCGGCGTCCGGAGCGCTGAAATGGCTGGCGCCGCTGCTCTACGCGGCGGTCCTGATGCTCTCCTCCGATCGTCGCGAACTGATCGAGGCGGCGACGTCAGCCTTCCTGGTCATCCTTCCCGTGACCGGCGTCTACGCGGTCTACCAATATGTCGATCCGCCGGAATGGGACCGTTACTGGATGCAGCTTGCGCCGATCCTCTCCATCGGCCAGCCGCTTCCCTACAGCGTACGTTCGTTCAGCACCATGAACTCGCCGGCGAGCTATGCGAGCTTCACCGCGGTCGGGCTGTTTCTGGTCGCCTTTTCGCGGACGCGCTGGCCGGCGCTGCTGCTGGCGCTTCCGGCGGGTCTCGGGCTCCTGCTGTCGCTGTATCGTACGGCCTGGATCTCGCTTGCGCTCGGGATTCTGTTCTGCCTGCTGTTCGCGCAGACGCGGCGACGGGCGGCCGTCATCCTGGTCGGAATCGGCGTCGCGCTGCTGCTCGCCGCCACGCTGACGCCCTTCGGCGACGTCGTCGTCGAGCGCCTCTCGACGCTGGGCGAGGGGATCCAGGACGGCAGCGCCCAGGAACGGCTCGAGGAATTCGTCACCCTTTGGAAGCTGCCTGACAGTTCGCTCTTCGGTGTCGGCTTCACCATCACCGACGTCGGATCGGCCGGTGCCATGCCGGTCGACGGCATGATCATCGCCTGCTGGCTGTCGATGGGAATCGTCGTCGGCGCCTTCTGCCTGACCGCGCTGCTCTGGTCGATCGGTAATGCGCTCGCCACCGCCTGGCGCGACGGCAGCACTGAGGCCGTCATCGTCGGCGCGCTGGCGCTGGGCGCGCTGGCGCAGTTGCCGCTTGCCAACATCACCTCGGGCGAGAACGGTTTCCTGTTCTGGACCTTCGTCGTCCTGCTGACGCCGCCGCTGCTCGCGAGGCCGGCGCGATGACCGCCCATCGGCCTTCGATCCGCCGCTTCAGCGCGATCCTGATCAGCGGCGCGCTCGCCAGCAAGATGCTGGGCTTCGCGCGGGAAGTGCTGATGGCGCACGTGCTGGGCGCAACCCTCATCGCCGACAGTTTTCGCGCGGCGATGACCGCCGTGCTGATTCCCCTCGCGTTCCTGCAGAACGAGAGCGTGCCGGCGATCATGATTCCCATGCATCGCGAGGCGCTGGAGCGCAGCGACGGGCCGAGGAGCCTCGGCGCCCTGACGGTCGTGATCGGGCTGCTCGCGAGCGCGATCATGCTCGCCATTCTCCTGCTCGGCGAGTATTGGGTGAATTCCATGGTCGGCGGCTTCTCGGCCGAGGGCCGCGCGCTCGCCCTGCATTTCGTCCGCCTGATGTCGCTCGGAATGCCCGCATCCGCCATCCTCAACGTCCTCTGCGCCGGCGAGATCGCGCTCGGGCGGACGCGCCTGACCAACGTCCGCGCCAGCCTGCTCAACCTCGCGGTGCTGTCGGGAATCGGCCTCTTGGCGGTAACGGGCGACGCCTATTTCCTGGCCTACGCCTTCACTCTCGCCTTCAACGTGCTGGCGGCCTGGGGGCTGTTCACGCTGTGGCGCGAGGGTGTGATCGGCTTCTCCGGCCTGACCGGCCGGATGATCGCGGACAAGGGCGCGGATTTCTTCCGGCGTCTGCGCGTCCTGCTCGCGCTGCCGCTCGCCGAGCAGGGCAACGTCTGGGTCGAGCGCCTGACGGCCTCGCGGCTGACGACCGGCGCGGTGGCCTCGCTCGACTATGCGCGCTCGCTCACCGAAAGCGCCCTGCTGCTGATCAGCCAGCCCGTCGGCATGGCGGTGCTGTCCAATCACCCGCCGAAGGACGTCCATGCGCAGGCCGAGGCGCTGCTGCGGCCGCTCTTGGCGTTGACCTTGCCGGCGTCCGCATTTCTCGTGATCTTCTCGACCGACATCGTGCGGCTGATCTATTTCCGCGGCGCCTTCGGCGAGGAAGCGCTGCTGCTGACCTCGCACGCGCTGCGGGGCATTGCCTTCGGAGTGTGGGCCGCCACGCTCGGCTGGGTCCTGGTGCGCCTGTTGAACGGCGCCGGACGCAACGGGGTCGCCGCGCTCATCATCGTCTCCGCCTACATCGTCAACATGGGCTTCAACCTGCTGGCCGCGAAGCTGTACGCCTCGCCGGAACAGGGCATGCTGCTGCTCGGGCTCGCCGAAGCGAGCAGAAGCGCCGTGCTGCTGTTCGGTATCGTGCTCGTGCTCGGGGAGCGGCGAAAGGTCCTGATGCTGATGGCCCTTGCGCTGCTGCCCGCGCTGCTGATGTCCGCGCTGGGCCTGCTGATTCAGGGCACGTTTACCGATTTACTATCTCGGCTCCTGGCGGGTGGACTCGGATACCTCTTGTGTCTAGGATTCGCCGTAGGGTTGTTGATGCCGGACATGGGTCTCGTTGCGCTCAGGCGCCTGCGCAGGACGTTTCGCGTCAAGGGAGAGCTGGGTTGAAGCTGATGCTCCTTGCCGCCGCCAGCACCGTTGCGGTTCCCATCGCCAAGGCGGCCGATCGCATGCTTGGCCCGCGCGGCTGCCTGTTCACCTTTCATCGTGCGGCGCCGCCGGATCGGTGGAGCCGGCTGCCGAACCGCAACTTCTACATCGACACCGCCTTCCTCGACGAGTTTCTCACCTATCTTCGCGCCGGCGGCTGGCAAATGGTGACGGTCGAGGAGGCGGTTCGCCGGTCGGCAAACGCCGAGAGCGGCCGCTACGTCAATTTTTCGATCGACGACTGCTACCGCGATTCCTACGAGCTCCTCGCGCCCCTGTTCCGGCGTCACGACGCACCGCTGACGCTCTACGTGACGACGGGCATTCCGGATGGAACCCTGCCGCTCTGGTGGGCCGGCCTTGAGGACGCGCTGCTCGATCGCGACCGCGTATGCGTCGGCGAGGAGCGGATCGAGCTTGCGTCCTGGGATGACCGTCGCGCCGCCTATCATAGCATCGCTTCGTCCTGGGACGGGCCGGATGCGGCCACGCACTATGCCGCGTTCTGCCGGGCGAACGGCATCGATCGCGAGGCCATGCACTGGAAGCACGCGATCTCCTGGGACATGCTGGAGGAACTGGCGCGCGATCCCCTGATCGAGATCGGTGCGCATACGATCAACCATCCGCGCCTCTCGTCGCTGGATTCCGCCACGGCGCTTGCCGAGCTCGAACAATCGCGCAAGAGGTTGAACGCGCGGCTCGGTCTCGACGTCAGGCATTTTGCGTTTCCCTACGGCCGCAGCGGAGATTGCGGTCCGCGCGACTTCGAGCTGGCGCGGCAGGCGGGCTTCCACAGCGCCGCAACCAGCCGCAAGGGCCTCGTGCTGCGGGGGCAGGATCAATTCAGCCTGCCGCGCAACACGATCAACGGGGCGCACAGGAACCTGGCCGCGATGGCGATGCATCTCACGGGCCTCACCGGAGCCGCGGCAAGGATCGTCGGGCGTGTCTGACGGCAGGCCGATGCGGATCGTCTCGATTGCGCACCCGGCCGTCAGCAGCGAGGCCGGGCGGCTGCGCTATCCCCATCTCGCGGCGCGCAGCGATATCGACCTGCATCTCGTCATGCCGGCGGTCTGGAAGGAATTCGGCCGCACCATGGCGGCCGAGCCGCCGGTCGCGGACGGCCTCTCGGTCCACGTGCTGCCGATCCGGATTCCGCAGGCCGGGCCGATGAACTGGTATCTTCATTTCTATCCCGCGCTGCGGCGCCTGCTGCGCGAGCTCGATCCCGACGTGATCCATCTCTGGGAGGAGCCGTGGAGCATCGTTGCGCTGCAGGCGCAGATCCTCAGGCGCCGCGCGGCGCTGGTGCTGGAGGTCGATCAGAACATCCTCAAGCGCCTGCCGCCGCCGTTCGAGACCATCCGCAAGCATGTGCTGAAGCATACCGACCACGTCGTGTCGCGCAGCCCGGATGCGACGATGGTCGTGCGAGCGCGCGGCTACACCGGGCCGGTGACGCCGATCGGATACGGCGTCGATCTCGCGACATTCACGCCCGGTCCGGATTCGGCGCCGGCGCGCGGCGGACCCTTCCGGATCGGCTATGTCGGCCGCCTGGTCGAGGAGAAGGGGCTCGACGATGCGCTGGATGCGATGGCGTCGGGTGCATCCGATGTCTCGCTCGGCATCATGGGCGAGGGACCCTACGAGGGCAGGCTGCGGCAGCGCGTGCGCGAGCTCGGCCTGGGCGAGCGGGTGGACTTCAGCGGATGGGCCTCGCCCGCCGAGGTCGCCGCATTCCTGCGCAGCCTCGATGCGCTCGTGCTGCTGACGCGGACGACGGCGGCCGTACGCGAACAGTTCGGCAGGGTCATCATCGAGGCGCAGGCCTGCGGCGTGCCGGTGATCGGTTCGACCAGCGGCGCCATTCCCGACGTCGTCGGCGAAGGCGGCTGGATCGTGCCGGAACGCGATCCGGAGCGTCTGCGCACCCTCCTGAACGAGCTCTCGGCCGATCGCTCGTTGCTGCGGCCGAAAGCGCTTGCGTCGCGGCTGAACGTCGAGCGGCGCTTCACCTATGACGCGGTAGCCGCCGCTATCGAGACCGCATGCCGAGCCGCAGCGGTTTCGCGTTCGGCGACGATTGCGATACGGCGCTAGCCTCCGCGCGCTTCATTGCATCGATCTGCTTCAACAGCTCGACATATTGCGTTCCGACCCGGTTCCAGCCGTAGACCCCGCTCGAGGCCCTCGCTGACCGCGCTCGCGAGCACAACATTTGGTAATCCGTTGCGGGTAAGAATGCGCGCCAGTTCGCTGGCGACCGTCTCGACGCCCCCGGCGGTGCTCAATTCCTGGACGATCTGGACGATCTCGAAATTCATTGGCTCAACTCAGGGAGCTGACATTGCGGTTTCGTTCTCACTTGTCCGTCATGCTCCGTTTCGCGTTAACCTTTGCCTCATGCATCGTGGCGACGCAGGGGGCGCCTTCGGAACTCCACGCCGGCGCCGATCGGTTGAGGGATCGCGTCGGCGGCGGCAATCTCGTCACGCATCTCGCGGGCAAGCCGCAGGTCGAGCAGCTCTACCAGGCCCTGCATGGCGTCGGCGCCACCATGGGACGGATGGATTCGTACGGCTGGCGGACGCGCGAGCGCGTTCCGACCCCACGCGATTTCGACGCGGGCATGCTCGAAGCCCACAAAAACAGGATCACGCCGGTCATCCTGCTGGAATACGAAGGCAGCTATCAGGCGCTCGATCCGCCGCAGCCGATCGGATCGTACGATGACTGGTTTGCCGCCGGGAAGGCGATGGCCGCGCGTTTTCGTCCGGATGGTGAATGGGGCAGGGAGAACGGCATATCCGGCTGGGGCGCCACGATCTTCACCGCCGTCAACGAGCCGGACGTGCAGGCGACCATTCCGCGCCAGGCCTACCATGACGCCATGGCGGGGCTCGCGGACGGCGTGCACAGTGTCGACCCCGCGCTCCGTGTCGTGCCCGGCGGTTTTGCCACCTGCAATTCGCATGGCGATGCGACCCTGCGCGGCTATGGTCCGGCGATCGCGGACCTGCTGCAGGACGGCCGGCTCGACGGCATCGATCTTCACACCTACTACAACGACCGCTGGTACCCGATGACGCGGGGCCGCGCGTTCTCCGTGCAGACGTGCTTCGACCGTGTCAAGCAGGCCATGGGGCTGACGCGCGACGTCAGCTTCTACGCCACCGAATTCAACGTGGCGCGGGCCGGTGAGTGGGAGGATTCGAGAACCGCCGGACGGCTGTATCTCAGCGCCTTCTGGGACCAGGTCGCGGTCGTCGGCCGGGACGGACATACGCCGGTCATGGTGCTGGCCTTTCCCTGGAATCTCGGCGACACGCCGCGCGTCGACGGCCCGCATTACGCGATGGCCGTCACCGAGGATCCCTGGTCGCCCGAAATCCGCGGCGTAGTCCAGCAGACGATCCTGCGGCTCGCCGGCGACATGACGATCGCATCCGTCGAAAAGCGTCGCGGCCTCATCGCGCTGACGGGCGCGGATGCCGAGCTCTTCGTGTGGCAGAACCTGCCGGGCTGGACGGACCGGCCGGGGCGAACGCTCGAGCTGATGCTGCCCGACTGGGCGCACACGATCGAGATCTGGGGATGGGACGGACTGCGGCGCAGGATGGCGGCCACGGGCGGCAAGTCGGTCATCACGGATTTGAACGAGAACGAGACCACCATGATCCGCGTGCCGAGGCGGTAGCGCGGCACGAATTCGCGCCCCGACGCCCGCCCGCCGTTAAGGTAAATGCAAAGCATATCGCACGCTGCCGACACTGTTGTGAGTCTGGGCCGCGACATGCTGCTATCCACCATGCTTCAGTTTGCCGCCGTCGTTTCTTGTCGCAGCGAGCCTCGTGGTGTCGTTCAAGGTGCAGCCGATCGCCAGATCCGACCAGCAGGATGCGGGCCCTTCACCGGGTCCGTCCTTGCGCGTGCGCGAGATCGTCGCGCCTGATCTGCCCGCGATCGCAGCCCTTCTCACCAAGGGCTTTTCGTTCCGCTCCAACGAGTATTGGCTGCGCGGGATGGAGCGTCATGCGCGGCGCGCGCGTCCGGCGGGATACCCGACCTACGGCTATTGCCTCGATCGCGGCGGCGTGCCGGTCGGCGTGATCCTGCTGCTGTTCTCCGAGCTGCGCGAAGGCGCGACGACCGCCGTGCGCTGCAACGTCTCGAGCTGGTACGTCGAGCCCGAGTTCAGGACCTACGGCTCGCCGCTCGTCAGGGCCGCCACCAGGGACAAGAACGTCACCTATTTCAACATCACGCCTGCGCCGCACACCTGGGCGACCGTCGAAGCGCAGGGCTTTTCGGTCTATTGCAGGGGGCAGATGTATGGCGCGCTGGCGCTGTCCAAGCCCGTGAGGAACGCAAGCGCGGAGCCGTTTTCCGAAGACCGCTGCGACGGGCTTGCAGAGTTCGAAGCCGATCTGCTCCGCGAGCACGCCGCCTGGGGCTGCCTCAGCGTCGTGGTGCGCGACGGGGAGGCAGCCCATCCCTTCGTGTTTCAGAGACACCTCGTCAAGGACATCGTTCCCGTCTACCGCCTGATCTGGTGCCGCGACATCGCCGATCTGGAACGGTTCGCCGGCAACATCGGACGTTTTTTCGCCCGCCGCGGCGGCCTGCTGGTTCGCTTCGACGCCAACCGTCCCGCCTCCCACATCGTCGGCTGGTACTCGGAAAGGCGCGGCCGGAAATACGCCAAAGGCCCGCTTCCGCCGCGGCTCGGCGATCTCGCCTTCACGGAAGCGGCGCTGTTCGACAGCTAAAGCGCGAGGCGATTGAGATGAATCGTCATCGCGCTTTAGGTTATTGTTTGAGCATGATCTCCGCGCAAACGCGCTCCGCGTTTGTCGCGAGGGAAAACCGCTTCGCACTTTTCCGGATCATGCTTCAGCCATGAAGTTTCCTGGCGGTCTCAGCGATCACGCGTCCCTGGTAGCGCGCGCCCGCAAGCTCGTTGGCGCTGGGCTGCCGGCTGCCGTCGCCGCCGGTGATCGTGGTGGCGCCGTAGGGCGCCCCGCCCGTGACCTCGTCGAGCTTCATCTGGCCGGCAAAGCCGTAGTTCAGGCCGACCACGACCATGCCGAAATGCAGGAGGTTGGCGATGATCGAGAACAGCGTGGTCTCCTGGCCGCCATGCTGGGTCGCCGTCGAGGAGAAGGCGCCGCCGACCTTGCCGTGCAGCGCGCCCCTGGCCCAGAGACCGCCGGCCTGGTCGAGGAAGTTCGCCATCTGCGAGCTCATGCGGCCGAAGCGGGTGCCGGTGCCGACGATGATCGCGTCGTAGTTCGCGAGCTCGTCGACCCTGGCGACGGGCGCAGCCTGATCCAGCTTGTAGTGCGAGGCCTTGGCGACCTCGGCCGGCACGAGCTCGGGGACGCGCTTGATGTCGACGGTCGCACCCGCCTCGCGCGCCCCTTCGGCGACGGCGTTCGCCATCGCTTCGATATGGCCGTAGGCGGAATAATAGAGGACGAGAACTTTTGCCATTGTGGTCTCCGTTGTGGTCTTGAGTGAGTTGCTTGTCATTGCCGGGCCTACGCCACGCCGAAGAGGCTTCGGCCTCGCAGGCGGGTCAAGCCCGGGCACGACGGTGGCGTGTGGGGCGCATCACGCCGCGTCGACGAGCACCAGCTCGGAATCCTCGAGCGCCGTGATCGTCAGGCGATCCTCGTCGCGGATCGCGGCGCCGTCGCGGGCGTTGACGCGCACGCCGTTGATCTCGATCGCGCCCGCGGCCGGCACGAGATAGAGGTGGCGCGATTTCTCTGCCGTGTACTCGGCGGTCTCGCCGGCCTTCAGCGTGGTGGCGAGCACCCGCGCCGCGGCGCGGATCGGCAGCGCCTCCGTGTCGCGCTCGTAGCCGCTCGCGATGGTGACGAGCTTGCCGGAGCGGTCCGCCTTCGGAAACGGTTTCGAGCCCCAGGTCGGCTGGCCGCCGCGTCCGGCCGGCTCGATCCAGATCTGGAAGATCCTGGTCTTGCCCGGCTCGAGATTATACTCGGAGTGGCGGATGCCGCTGCCCGCGCTCATCACCTGCACGTCGCCGGCCTCGGTGCGTCCCTTGTTGCCGAGACTGTCCTGATGGGTGATCGCGCCTTCGCGCACATAGGTGATGATCTCCATGTTGGAATGCGGATGGGCGGGAAAGCCGGTGTTCGGCTCGATCTCGTCGTCGTTCCACACACGCAACGCGCCATGGCCCATGTTGTTCGGGTCGTAGTAGCTCGCGAAGGAGAAGTGGTGCCTGGCCTTGAGCCAGCCGTGGTCGGCTCCGCCGAGCCTGGAGAACGGTCTGAGTTCGATCATGGGGAAACTCCCTTGGTCTGGAGCTTTGGGCGTTGCCGCGCCTGGAAGGCCGGCCGCCCAAACCTGCGATGGCATCTGGATAAGGTCTCTTCCATGGTATAGAAATAGAAACTATTGAAACTCATTGTTTCCAAAACGACCTGGACCGGCTCCCATGGCAAGACTTCCCGATTTCGAGGCGCTCGCGATTTTCGCCAAGGTGGTGGAATTGCGCTCGTTCGCGGCGGCCGCGGGCGAACTCGCGACCTCAAAGGCGACCGTCTCCAAGGCGGTCACGAGGCTGGAGGAGCGGCTCGGCGCCCGGCTGTTCAACCGCACCTCGCGCCGGCTTGCGCTGACCGATGCCGGCCACAAGCTCGCCGAACGGGCGACGCGGCTGCTCGCCGACGGCGAGGCCGCGGAGAACGAGGCGTTGGCGCAATCCGTCGCGCCGCGCGGGCTGGTGCGACTCGCGGTGCCCATGAGCTTCGGCGTCAAGGCGGTCGCGCCGCTGCTGCCGGAGTTCTTTCAGGCCTATCCGGAGGTGTCGGTCGATCTTCATTTGAGCGACGCCACCGTCGACCTGATCGGCGAGGGCTTCGACGCCGCGCTGCGCATCGCGCGGCTGCCGGACTCATCGCTGATCGCGCGGCGGCTCTTCACCATGCCGCGCTATACGGTGGCCGCGCCCGCCTATCTGAAGCGCCACGGCCGCCCGGCGCATCCGATGCATCTCGCCGGGCACAAATGCTTCAGTTACGCCTATCTCTCCACGCCGAACGTCTGGCAGTACACCAACGCGGCCGGCGAGCAGGCGAGCGTGCGTCCGGCCGGACAATTGCGCGTCAACAACGGCGAGGCGGTGATGCCGGCGCTCCTTGCCGGTCTCGGCATCGCCGATCTGCCCGAATTCATCGTCGGCGAGGCGATCTCCGCAGGTCAGGTCGAGGTGATCCTGAAGGACTGGAAGCAGCCGGAAGGCGCGGTGCACCTGGTGATGCCGCCCGGCGGCCCGCGCCCGGCGCGCGTCGAGGCGCTCGCGGAGTTTCTCGCAGCAAAGCTGCCGGGCACCTGCAAGCGGCGGAAGCGTGTGCAAAAGGCACTATTCTCGTAGGATGGGCAAAGCGAAGCGTGCCCACCATCCTAGGTGACACGATCCGATATGCCTCAGTACCGTCGAGCCCAAGGCAAGGTCTTCTTCTTCACGGTCGTTCTCGCCCACCGGTCAGACACTTTGCTCGTGGATGAGGTTGATCGCCTGAGACGGGTTTACCGAACGGTTCGAGCGCGCCGTCCGTTCGAGACGGTTGCCATCTGCATCTTACCCGATCACCTTCACGCAATCTGGGAGCTTCCCGAAAGTGATGCCGATTACGCGTTGCGATGGAATTTGATCAAGAGCGGCTTCTCGCGCGGCCTGGACGCCGGGTCGCGCTCGGTCAGCAAGGTCATCAAGCGCGAAAAAGGGATATGGCAGCGCCGCTATTGGGAGCACGCCATCCGCGACGACGCGGACCTTGAGCGTCACGTCGACTACATCCATTTCAATCCGGTGAAGCATGGATACGTCGCGCGCGTGAGTGATTGGCCCTACAGCAGCTTTCACCGCTATGTGGACCGCGGCGTCCTCGTGGCTGACTGGGGAGGTGACATGCGGGAGGTCTTGGGTTCGTTTGGAGAGTAGTGGTGGGCACGCTGCGCTTTGCCCACTCTACGGGATGATCTGCAAGTGATGCAAAAAAGCCCGGCATTTCGGCCGGGCCTTTCGTTTCTCGATGTGTAGGTCAGATCAGTAGCGGGCGACGACGGGACCGCCGAAGCGGTAGTTGATGCCGGCCTTCACGAGGTCGATGCGCTGCCTGATGTCGTACTGGGCGGCAACCGTATTCGCCAAGGCGGGCTGCAGGGTCTCGCGCTGGGTGCCGAAATCCATGTAGTCGTATTCGATCTTGACCGACCAGTTTGCAGTGAAGGCATATTCGGCGCCGATGCCCAGCATCCAGCCGAAGCGATCGGAATCGGCGGACTGCAGCGTGGTGCCCGGAACGAAAGCAGGCGCCGCCCCGGTCCCCGCGGTGGTCCAGAACCTATCGCGAGCCCAGGCGCCGCCGGCCTTGCCGAAGATCATGAAGCGGTCGAACGCGTAGCCGACGCGGCCGGCCAGCGTTGCCAGCGCCGAGGTCTTGCTGTTGTCGGTGACGTTGTTCGGGGCGGTCAGAGAGCCGTTGCTGCCCCTCAGATCGGTCCAACTCGCCTGTCCCTCGACGCCGAGCACCCATTGTCCGACCTGATAGTTGAAACCGGCCTGCACGCCGGCCAGCCAGCTACTCGCGCTGTGATCGCCCTGGTTGGAGCCGACGCAGTTGGGAAAACCGCCGCAGTTGATCGGGGTGGCCGGGAGGTACCAGCTCTTGTTGAACCAGTCGCCGCCGCCGTGGACGCCGAGATAGAAGCCGGTCCAGTTGTAGGCGGGTGCGGCCATCACCGGCGCCTTGGTGTAGGTTCGCGCCGGAAGATCGGCCGCGAAGGCCGTCGACGAGACGGCAAGGGCCGCGATCGCAGCGAGCAAAGTCTTTTTCATTTCAAAATTCCGATGTGTCGTGTTTGGCGAACGTATTGGATTCCCGGGTTTCAGCTATGTCGCCAAGGACACACCCGTTCGAAAACGGCTCCAATGAAATACCGCCCCGGTATGGCCGTACTCTCGAACGATGTTGGCCGAAGTGCCTGGCCTCCGGCGTCGCCGCACGACCCTGCGTTCCTCACGCCTTCCAGGACGTGAGCACGGCCTGCGCGCATTCGTTCATGACGGTGAGCGCGCGTTCGACGGTTGCCGCACCGAGCACGAATGGATTGGCTCCGCCGGAGGCGAGAGCGGCGAGCTTCTCGACGGAGCCGTCGTAGCCGCTGTGATTGGAGATGAAGACGTCGACACCCTGCTGCCTGGCGATCTCCCGCGCGCGCGCCGTCGCATCCACATAGGCTTGCAACCGATCCGGGTTTCTGCCGAAATTGAAGGCCGTACCGCCCCACAGCAACGCGCGATGCTTCTGCGATCCCGAGCGCACCTCGAAGATCGGCGAGATCGTTCCCATGGTGTGTCCCGGCGTGATCAGAATATCCACGGTGGCATCGCCAAGCCGGACCTTGCCGCCGTCGGCGACGCCGACATCGCGCTTCGGTGGCCGTCCCCACAGCGGATGATCGAATTCCAGCTTGGTCTCCATCATGGTCCAGTCGGTCTCGCTGAGAACGACGCGCGAGCCGTATTTTCGGGCGAAATGACCGGCGCCGCCGTAGTGATCGCCATGGCCGTGGGTCACGATGATCGTCTTGACGTGCGACGGATCGAGTCCAAGGGTCTTGAGGCCCTGCTCGATGGTCCGCTCGGCGTCGTCATCATTGTTCATGGCATCGAAGAGGATGATGCCATCGGAGGTCGTGAGCGCCCACGCGCTGACCCACTTGCCGCCCACGAAATACAGATTGTCGAAGGCCTTGCCGGGTGGCGGCGCAGACAGCGCAATCAGCTTCGCGAGATCCGGCGTCGGCGCCTTGAAATTGGGGTCGGCCGACCTGCCGAGCACGAGTAGCGCCTCGAGATCGGTGCCTGCGGCCTGCTTGGCGGCAGCGAGATGACGCTCGACTTCCGGCGTCATCGCATCGGCCAGCGCATATGGTGCGGCCAGCGCAAAGCAGCAGGCACAGCCCATCTTCAGCAATGCCCTCCGACTGGCCAGCGAGGCGGAGCTGACTTCCTCGGCGCTAAAGGAGGTCGGCGTCGATTGACGAAAAAGGGACATTGTCTTGGTCTCCCTAACGGCTGCTTGTTCTGGGTGCGTCCGATCGCCGCTGTGAATATTCGACCTGCGCTCAGCCAAAGGCAAGTCATCCGGTTGCCTCTCCAGTCGAGCCGCTCGCTCCCGCACGGGGGTGCGAGCGGTGATCGAGGGCCGAGCGGCCTGGTCCGCTCCACCCGCAACGGCCGTCGGCCTTGCCCACCCCGGTATTGGCGTTAGTCTATCCTCCCAAGAATAAGCCGGGGGAAATCGCCAATGAATCGACGTGAACTGCTTCGCGCCGCTGCCGCCTTGCCGCTGCTGCGCGCCGTGCTGCCGACCGCTGCCTTCGCCCAAAGCCCCTATCCCTCCCGCAACATCACCCTGATCGTGCCGTTTCCCCCCGGCGGACAGGCCGACATCGCGGCGCGGCCCGTCGCGCTGGCGCTGGAGAAGGTCTTGGGCAAGCCGGTCCTGGTCGACAACCGCGCCGGGGGCGGCGGCGGGTCGGTCGGCAATGCGGCGGCCGCGCGCGCCGAGCCCGACGGTCACACGCTGCTGATGACGCTGTCTTCGCTCGCCGTGCTGCCGGAGGCCGACCGGTTGTTCGGCCGGCCGGTGGCCTATGAGGTCGCGCAATTCACGCCGATCGCGCGCGTGCTCGCCGATCCGACCATGCTCGCGGTGCCGGCGTCGTCGCCGTGGAAGACGGTCGCCGATTTCGTTGCCGATGCGAAGAAGCGTCCGGGCGAGATCCCCTACGGCTCGTCCGGCCCCTACGGCACGCTGCATGTCTCGATGGAGATGTTCGCCGCAAGCGCCGACATCAAGTTGCTGCATGTGCCGTTCCGCGGCGCGGGTCCCGCGCTCACGGCCATCCTCAGCGGCACCGTGCAGGCGATCGCGGCCTCACCCGGTACGCTGAAGCCGCAGGTCGACGACGGCAAGCTGCGGGTGCTCGCCAATTGGGGCGCGCGGCGCGTGCCGAGCTTCCCCGATGTCCCGACCTTTCAGGAACTCGGCTACAAGGACGTCGAGATGTATATCTGGGCGGGGCTGTTCGGCCAGGCCGCGCTGCCGGCGCCGGTCGTCAACCGCCTGCGCGACGCGATGGCCCAGGTCATGAAGAGCCCGGACGTGCTCAGGACCTTCGAGGCATCGGGCAGTCTGGTCGCCTACCAGGACGCGCCGGAGTTTTCGCAATTCGTCGCCGGGGACAGCGCCCGTTTGATCGCGGCGGTGAAGAAGATCGGCCGGGTGGAATAGGTTCCCCGCCGATCCGCGCGGTCTTCACATCTTGTTGTCCGCCGAGAACCTTCGTTCGCCTGATCGATTAGGCAGGGTTTAGCGTGGACGAAGGATGGGCCTGATGCGAACAGGGCGGATCGCGCTCGCGGTGGCGCTTTCGATCGGCGGTGGGCTCCTGCAGGGCGCTGCAGCGGAAGAGTATCGCGGCACCATGGAGCAGCAGATGGCCTGCACGCCCGACGTCTGGCGCCTGTGCAGCGACCAGATCCCCGACGTCGATCGCATCGTGGCGTGCTTGCGGCAGAATACGCCGCAGCTTTCCAGCGGCTGCCGCGCCGTGTTCGAGTCCAACAACCGGGCGCAGCCGCAGCAGCCCGTTCCTGGCGGCCGGGCCGCGCCGCCCCGCTACGACGACAGGCCACAACCCGGCATCGTGCAGCCGCGGCCCTACGACGATGATGACGACGATTAGATGAAACGGAGCGTGCCCCCGAGCGCTGCCACCTCTCGAAGGGACAGGTCGGATCGCATCGATAGATGCGATCCCTGTGAGGGGTTACGGTCTCACGCAGCGCTGTGGCCTCTTAACCCGTCGAGGTTGGCGCCTTATTCCATGCGTTTGCGTATCAATCAGGACTTCTTCAAGACTTCAAAGACTGCCGCCGTGTCCTGGTCGCCCAATCCCATCGCCATGGCCTGATCATAGACCGGCCGGGTCGAGCTGAACAATGGAGTCGCGCAGCCTAGCTCGTCGGCAAATTCGCCGATGATCGCCATGTCTTTTTGCCAGATCGACACTTTCATGGTCGCGGGCTCATAAACGCGCTCGACCATCATCGGCGCGCGCATTTGAAACATCCGCGAGCCGCCGGCGCCCGGGCCGACCATATCCACCACCATTTTCAAATCCAGCCCCGCTCGCTCCGCCAGGATCATCGCCTCGGCACTCGCGACGTTGTGGATGGCGACCAGATGATTGGCGATGAATTTCATGCGGCTGCCATTGCCATAGCTGCCGAGATCGGCGCTCTGCCTGGCGAAGTCGGCGAACAGCGGGGCGCAACGGGCAATGGCCGCGCTGTCGCCGCTGGCATAGACCACCAGATCGCGATTTTTGGCCTGCGCCCCTGTTCCGCTCAGCGGACAGTCCAGCGCGATGTGGCCCGCGCCCCTCAGAAGGCTTTCAAAAGCAAGCTTGTCGGCGATGCTGAGCGTACTGAGTTCGACGACGATCCGCGGCGGCTGACCGGAATTGGCGATGGCCCGCGCGACGTCCGCGACCGCCGCGGGAGTGGGGAGACTCGTCATGATCACGGGCGCGTCGCGCGCGACCGAAGCAGCGTCTTCGACGACGGTGACGCCATCACGCGAGAGCTCCGCTCGTCGCGCCGCATCGATATCGAAGCCGATCACCCGCCACCCGCGATCGACGAGATTGCGGGCGATCGCACTGCCCATGATGCCGAGGCCGACAAGTCCAACGGTCTTATCCATGACAAGTCGTCCTTCGAAATCGATTTGCCGAAGGCATCGGCGGCGCCTGAATGGTCATCGTCCGGGGGATGTGGTGAGCCCGCGCGCTCAACGGCAATGATGACACCATACCCCTGATTTGCCCGACGCGTCAAGCGAATTTCGCAAAATCCGCAATCGCCGTCCAAGGCCCTTGACGGCTCCTTTGCATGGGGTTGTTCCTCGGATTTTGTTGCCCGGCCGTGGAGGCTTCGCGCCGGGCTTGATTGCATTGGGCTTTTGCGCGGGCTACGGCCTGTGCTCGCAGACGTCGACCCATTCGGCCGACACCAGCTCGGCCATGCGCTCGGGCGCGATGCGCACGGCGCTGTGGGTCGAGCCCGCGGCCGGCACCACGACGTCGAACGCCTTCAGCGACACGTCGCAATAGATCGGCAGCGGCACCTTCAGGCCGAACGGACAGACGCCGCCGACCTCGTGCCCGGTGATGTCGGCGACCTCCTCCAGCCCGAGCATCTTCGGCTTGCCGCCGAACGCCGCCTTCACCTTCTTGTTGTCCATCCGCGACGTTCCGCTCGCCACGATCAGGATCACGCGCTCGCCGATCCGCAAGGACAGCGTCTTGGCGATGCGGCCGGGCTCGACGCCGTAGGCCTCGGCGGCAAGCGGCACCGTGGCCGAGCTGATCGGCGATTCGATGACGGAGATGTCGGGAGCTTTCTCGGCGAAGAAGGCGCGAACGGATTGAAGGCTCATTCCAGGCTCATAGTCGGGCGGCAATCTCGGGCAGGTCGGAGAGCGAATGGACACGGTGATCCGGCTGAAATCCGAGTTCGTCCATCTGGGTCCGGATCGCCTTGAACATGGTCAGCGGTGGCACGAGATCGCTCTCGACGCAAGCCAGCGCCATTGCCTCCGGCGTCACGCGCTCGATCCAGGCGACGTTGAGCCCGACCGCCTTCGCGCCGGCCACGTCCCAGGGATTGGAGGAGACGAACAGCACCTCGTGCGGCGCCGTGCCGAGCACCTCGCCGATCAGCGCATAGGCCTCCGGGCTCGGCTTGAAGATCTTCTTGGCGTCGACGCTGACGACGGCGTCGAGCAGGGGAGCGAGGCCTGAATTGCCGACCAGCGCGTCCAGCATGTCCGGGCTGCCGTTGGAGAGGATCGCGAGCTTCTTCGGCTTCAATGCCGTGAGCGCGGTGATCGCATCGGGATAGAGCTCCAGATGCAGATATTTCTCCATCAGCCGCTCGAACGCCTCGCCTTCATAGCCCAGTCCGAGCACCCGCAGCGTGTAGGCGAGCGAGTCGCGCGTCACGGCCGCAAAATCCCGGTAGCGTCGCATCAGCGAGCACAGCCAGGTGTATTCGAGCTGCTTGATGCGCCAGATCTGCGTGATGATCTCGCCATAGCCCGGAAACGCATCCTCGGTGATCTCCGCGACCGACTGGATGTCGTAGAGCGTCCCGTAGGCGTCGAACACGACCGCTTTGAGGGCCAATGGATCAATCCCGGCGTTGCTGATCCGCTG
>NZ_JAGWUA010000238.1 GCF_028868675.1 Bradyrhizobium sp. | reverse complement strand
CAGACCCTGCGCTTCACGCGTTTCGGCCAGTTCTGGAACGATGTCCATCAGTCGAGCCAGCAGGCGTTCCGCACCTGGGTCGAGGCCAAGGCCCCCTGGCTCTGGACCTCGGTTGTCCGCGTGGTGCTGGACCAGCCGGTCTTCGCGGTGCTCGGCATCCTCGGCATCGTGTTGATGATCCTGTTCCGGCCGCGCAAGCCTCTGATCGGCTATTCGCGCGACTGACGGCTGGACGGAAGGGCGCGACGTAACGGGGCTGCACCGTCTTGCCCAAATGCCTATATTCAGCCCGTATCGCGAGCGCGCCCTCGTAGCGTCCCGCCTCGAGCGGACGCGGCTCGCCCCGGAGATCCGATCATGCTGTTCATGCGCAAGTCCGCCGCATTGCCGAGCGCAGCAGAGGCGCTGCCGGGCCGTGCGCAACCGATCACCACCGCCACGACCCATTTCATCAATGGCCATCGGCTCGAGCCACCCTATCCCGCGGGGCTGGAGCAGGCCACCTTCGGGCTCGGCTGCTTCTGGGGCGCCGAGCGCAAATTCTGGGAGCTGGGCTCGGGCGTCTACGTCACCGCCGTCGGCTATGCCGGCGGACACACGCCCAATCCGACCTATGAGGAGGTCTGCTCGGGCGGCACCGGCCACACCGAGGTGGTGCTCGTCGTGTTCGATCCGGCGACGGTTTCCTACGAACGCCTCCTGAAGACGTTTTGGGAGAACCACGACCCGACCCAGGGCATGCGCCAGGGTAACGACGTCGGCACGCAATATCGCAGCGCGATCTATACCGCGAACGATGCGCAGCAGACCGCGGCCGAGGCGTCGCGCGCGCTCTATCAGAAGGCGCTCGCGGCAAGAAGGCTCGGTGCGATCACCACCGAGATCGCGCCCGCCGGCGCGTTCTATTTTGCGGAGGACTACCACCAGCAATATCTGGCCAAGAATCCGGCCGGCTATTGCGGTCTCGGCGGCACCGGCGTGTCGTGCCCGATCGGTATCGGCGTCAGCGCGTGAGCGCCACCCATCGTCATTCCGGGGATGGCGCCCACATCCACTAAATTCGTCATGCCCGGGCTTGTCCCGCCCGGGCCATGACGACAGCGAAAATGTCCGCGCGCAGGTTCGAGGGCACCCTATGCGTCGCCCCCGGAATGACGGAGACGCGTGGAAGCGCCGCAATACCACCCGAAACGCTTTATTAACCATAACGGGTGCAAGACTGGAGCCGTCTCGGTTCGAGGGATGGCTCCAGTGCGGGTTGCGCGCGCGTTTCGATTGTCGATCTTGGCCGCGGTCGCCGCGCTCGCCTTGGGCGGCTGCATGCAGACCGCCGGGCCGGTTGCGGTCGCGCAGCCGCGCAGCGATCTCGACGCCATGGCCTACGGCCAGCCCAACGTTCCTCCGCCGGTTGCGGTCGCCGATCACAGCGGCGGCGGCGCCATCAGCGCGCTGCGCAATTCCTTTGCTGCGGCGCCTGCGCCCGTGCCGGTCGGCTATGCCGCACCGATGCCCGGGCCGATGCCTGCTCCCGCCCCGGCGCGCTACGCCGCGGCCTATCATCTGGACGCCGGCGACAAGCTCCGCGTCGTGGTCTATGGCCAGGAAGGTCTCACCAACACCTATGCGATCGATGCGGGCGGCGCGATCACCCTGCCGCTGATCGGCGCGGTGCCGGCGCGCGGCCGCACCACCGCGGGGCTGGCGGCGGACATCGCGGCGCGCCTGCGCAACGGCTATATCCGCGAGCCTTCGGTGGCGGTCGAGATCGAGGCCTACCGTCCCTTCTTCATTCTCGGCGAGGTCGCGGCCCCCGGCCAGTATCCCTACGTGCCGAACATGACGGTGGAGAGCGCGGTCGCGATCGCCGGCGGCTTCTCGCCGCGCGCGCGGCGCGACACCGTCACGCTGACCCACAGCGACACCGGTGGCGCCATGCGCGTGGTGGTGCCGCTCGGCACGCCGGTGGGACCGGGCGACACCGTGTTCGTCGGCGAACGCTGGTTCTGAGCCAAAGCCGTCATTGCCGGGCTTGACCCGGCAATCCATCATCTCAAGAACGCTCTCTGTATGATGGATGCGCGGGTCCCGGCTGTGCAAGGCTTCGCCGGGCTTTCGGTCTCGGCCGGCGAAGCTTCAGCGAAGACGGCAAGCCCGCGCATGACGAATTGTAATTACGCCAACGGGAGGCTTCGCGAAGAAGGCCTGCGCACCATAAGGGGCGGCTACTCCCACATCCAGTTCTCGCCGTAGTCGGCCTTCCAGCCGGCCAGCCGTCCGCCGCGGAATTGCAGGAACAGCCGGTGGCGATGGGGCGCCAGTCCGCTGCCGCCGAGGTTGCGCAGCGCAAGGAATATCTCGTTGCCGGGACGTCCCCGCACATATTGCAGCGGCTGGCCGAGCGCCCGCGCGGTTTCCTCGACGTCCATCCCGAAGGCCAGCGGCGTCGTGTTCGACAGCGTCGCGACGAAGGGCAGGCGCGGTAGCGGGCCGGGCTGCTGCGCTCGGGCCGGCGCCGCCTGCATCACGGTCAGCGCCGCCAAGGCGGCGAGGGTCGACACCGATTGCCGCCAAGTCACGTTGCAAGTCACGTTGCTCGTCCGGTGGTTGGTGGCGGCAGAGTCTTCAGGAACGGCACCACGGCGTCAACGAAGGCCTGCGGCTGGTCGATGTTCACGGCGTGCCCGGCCGATGGGATCACCACCTTGCGCGCGCCGGGGATTTTTGCCGCCATGTAGTCCGACGCCGCCAGAAATGGCGTGTCGTCGGCGCCGACCACGATCAGCGACGGCACCTTGATCTCGGGCAACAGCTCCATCACCTTCGCGTCGCGCTGGGTCAGCATGCCGCGCGCGGCGAGCGCCAACCCCTTCGCGTCGCGATGGCTGACGGTGGAGCGTTCGCGGCTCGCCGATTTCAGCACCTCGAGTCCCTCGCGCTCGAACCGCTCGGCAGTGTCATAGGCGCGCTTGTTCCAGACGTCGCGGGCATCGTCCTTCTTGAAGCCGGGGCCGGTGTCGATGATCAGCAGCGCCCGCACCCGCTCCGGATGCGCCCGGTAGAAGGCGAGCGACATGTAGCCTCCGAGCGAGAGCCCGCCGATGATGGCGCGCTCGGCGCCGACGGCGTCGAGGATCGCCGCCA
Source organism: Bradyrhizobium sp. (assembly GCF_028868675.1). Classification (GTDB taxonomy): domain Bacteria; phylum Pseudomonadota; class Alphaproteobacteria; order Rhizobiales; family Xanthobacteraceae; genus Bradyrhizobium. The sequence goes on along the minus strand of NZ_JAGWUA010000238.1, from coordinate 3,513 downwards.
TGTCGGCGACGGTCAGCGTCTCGCTGTAGGCCCGGGGATCATCGGGATAGTCGGACCGGCCGTGACCACGCATGTCCCACAGGATGAGCTGGTGCTCCCGCGAAAGCGCATCGACCTGGCCCTGCCACATCGCCGAGGTGGAGGAGAAGCCATGGGTCAGGAGCAGCGGCGGCCCGCTGCCGTGCACCTCGTAATGGATGGCCACCCCGTCGCGATCGATTTTTGGCATCACGTCCATCCCCTGCGTTTCCGGCGCATCCTAGAGCATGATCTGCAAAGGTGCGCAGCAGTTTTCCGAAAAGATCATGTTCGAACAACAACCTGAAGCGCGATGACGATTCATCCAATCTCGTCGCGCCACGGCGTGACGGGTTACTCGGGGGAAACTGCCGAACCGTGCCGCGGCGCGCGACGCCATGCGCAACCGGCCGGAAATTCCATCCGGCGGTTGCGTCAGCACCCTTGTCGCAACGCACAACGCTTGGCGCCACGTTCGTCTCGATCAATTCCAAATTGCATTTGCCTCCACGCGGGAACGCGATCATTCTCCCGGCCAAGGCTGCCGCCGGCCCGGTGGGCGTCAGCCACACAAGTTGCCGCCGTAAGCGGCTTCATGCACCGGCAGGGGAAGAAACCATGCCTACTCTCAACATCAACGGGCGGAATATGTCCGTGGATGCGGCAAACGATTCGCCGCTCCTATGGGCGATCCGCGAGCAATTGCAAATGACGGGCACGAAATTCGGCTGCGGCGCCGGTTTGTGCGGAGCCTGCACGGTGCACGTCAACGGTGAAGCCGTTCGTTCCTGCCAGACCAAGGTCGGCGACGTCGCCGGCAAGAAGATCACCACGATCGAAGGCCTCAGCGCCAAGGGCGATCATCCCTTGCAGAAGGCGTGGGTCGCCGAGCAGGTCCCGCAATGCGGCTACTGCCAGTCCGGGCAGATCATGCAGGCGGCGTCGCTGCTGGCAAAGAATCCCAACCCGACCAAGGAAGAGGTCGTCGCGCACATGGACGGCAATCTCTGCCGTTGCATGACCTATTCACGGATCCAGAAGGCGATCATGCGTGCCGCAACCGAAATGCGCACCGCGTCCGTCTCCGGCACCGAGCGGAGGCCCACATGAACAAGCACGCGAAAATCACTCCCGCGACCACGGATCTCAGCCGCCGCTCCTTCCTCGTCGGCACCGCCGCCGCCGGCCTCGTGCTCGGTTATGCCGGCGTTCCCGGCGTCGACCAGGCGTTTGCCGCGGCTCCTGCCAATTTCGATCCCAGCGTCTGGTATTCGATCTCGCCGGAGGGTCTCGTCACCGTGACCTGCGGCAAGGCCGACATGGGCCAGCACATCGCCTCCACCATGGCCCAGATCGTCTGCGAGGAGCTCGGCGCCAAATGGAGCGACATGCGGGTTCAGCTCGCCTCCAACGATCCGAAGTTCAACGACCCCGTGCTGGGGGCGCAGATCACCGGCGGAAGCTGGTCGACGACGATGAACTTCGACGCGATGAGCCGCGCGGGCGCCGCCGGCCGCATGGCGTTGACGGACGCCGCCGCCGGCGCGATGGGCGTGCCGGCCGGCGAACTCGTGGTGCGCGATTCCGTGATCTCGCATCCGAAGTCGAAGAAGCACATGAGCTTTGCCGAGATCGTCAGGAGCGGCAAGGCCACCAAGACCTTCACGGCGGACGAGCTCAAGGCGATCAAGCTGAAGACTCCGGACCAGTACACCATGATCGGCGTGTCGGTGCCGCAGATCGACATCCCCTCCAAGACCAACGGCACGGCCAAGTACGGCATCGACGTCATGCTGCCCGGCATGGTGTACGGCGCCATCGTGACCCCGCCGGTGCGTTTCGGCGCCACGGTGAAATCGGTCGACGATTCCGACGCCAGGAAGGTGCCCGGCTTCATCAAGGCCGTCACCCTCGACGACAAGACCGCAACGACGTCCGGCTGGGTGGTCGCGGTTGCCAACACCTTCGCGCAGGCGAAGGCGGCGGCGGCGGCGCTCAAGGTCAGCTATGACGGCGGTCCGAACGCAAAGCTGTCGAGCCAGTCGCTGTTCGACGAAGCCAAGCGGCTGCAGGGCCTGTCCGACTCCGGCCAGTTCTTCGTCAAGGACGGCGATCCCACGGCCGCCTTCGGCACGGCGGCCAAGACGCTGGAGGCGGAATATACCACCAACATCAACATCCACTGTCCGATGGAGCCGATGAACGCCACCGCGGAGTTCAAGGGCGACATCCTGCACGTCTATTCCGGCAACCAGTTCGCGACGCGCTCCGGCGCGATCGCCGCCGGCGCCGCCGGGCTCGATCCGAAATTCGTCGTCATGCACCAGATGTGGCTGGGCGGCGGTTTCGGCCGGCGTCTCGACGCCGACATGATGGTGCCGGCGGTGCAGGCGGCGAAAGCCGTCGGCAAGCCGGTCAAGGTGATCTACTCGCGCGAGAACGACATGACGATGGATTTCTCGCGTCCGCTCACCTACCAGAAGGTCAAGGCCGGCGTGGACGGCGACGGCAAGCTGGTCGCGCTGAGCCACGACGTGGTCTCGGCCTGGCCGACCGCGCGCTGGGGAATCCCCGATTTCCTCTCGCCCTCGGTCGACAAGAAGGGTCCGCTCGACGCCTTCACGGTGAACGGCTCGGACTTCTTCTACACCGTGCCCAACCACCACGTGCGGGCGATCAAGAACGAGATGGCGCACAACGCCACCCCGTCGGGTCAACTGCGTTCGGTGGCGCCGGGTTGGACCTTCTGGGCGGTCGAAAGCATGATCGACGAGATCGCGGTTGCGACCGGCCAGGATCCGGCCCAGTTCCGCATCTCGCTGCTCGACGGCAAGGGCAAGAACGACGGCGGCGCGCAGCGGCTGCGCAACACCCTGCTCGCCGCGATGGGCCTGGCCGGCTACGGCACCAGGAAGCTGCCGAAGGGCGAAGGCATGGGCGTGGCCTGCGTGTCGTCGCAGGAGCGCGCCACGGCAAGCTGGACCGCCTGCGTCGCCCATGTTGCCGTCGCGCCGTCGGGGGCGGTGACCGTGAAGAAGCTCACGGTCGCCACCGACGTCGGCACGCAGGTGCATCCCGACAACATCCGCGCCCAGGTCGAGGGTGCGGCGCTGTGGGGCCTGTCGCTTGCGCTGTACGAGAAGGCGACACTGAAGGACGGTGGCATCCAGCAGAAGAACTTCGACAGCTACACGCCCTTGCGCATGAGCCAGGTGCCTGAGGTCGCGGTTGCCGTCATCGCCAATGGCGAGAAGGCCACCGGCGTCGGCGAACCGGCGGTGACGGTGGTCGCACCCGCCATCGGCAACGCCATCTTCAACGCGTCAGGCGCTCGCGTCCGCGCGCTGCCGATCACGGCGGAAGCCGTGAAGGGCGCGATGAAGGCGTAATCGTCGCCGATTGCGGCAAGAGACGATCCGCCGGGGGGTGACCTCCGGCGGATTTTTATGTTCCGTGAAGGTATCCCCACACCTGAGAGGGTCTTGACGCCCACGG
>NZ_JAGWUA010000237.1 GCF_028868675.1 Bradyrhizobium sp. | reverse complement strand
CGAAGTCGAGGAAGAACACGTAGGCCGCGTAGCCCAGGTTCAGAAATTCGAAATGGTACTGCCAGCACTTGATGCCGAGATTGATGAGATCGTCATAGTTCTTGAGGAGTTGGTAGCCGCGCGACTCGCCAACGGCGTCCGTCACCACGCTCAGATCTTCCATGTCAGGCAGAGTCGGAATCCGTAGCGCTTCAAGCTCGCGGATTGCACCTTCCATCTTGACCTTCCACTTCGCCTCAAGCGCGTCCCAGTTCTTATAGTAATAACCAGCGCGCTCGGTGAAGTGCGGGACGCGGCTGCCAATCTCGGCCCCGTCCTTCACCGGAACCGGCGAGATGTAGACATAGCCATTGATAATGCGGTGATCGACGCCACGCACCGGCGGCACCATGAAAATCCGGTTGTTATATTGAGAGAGACCGAGAAACCAAGCTTCATCCCAAATCGTATCAAAGGGATAGAGCGGCTCCGGATAATGCAATCCGTCGGCAAACCAGAAGGTCTCCTTCTCGTACTGGGTCCTCTCGGGATCATCGTTCACGAACTGGTAGTGGTAGGGATACATCCTTTCCCACCCTTCGGTGCCGGGTATTGTCTTGGCTTTGACCTCGTGTGGGTTCGGAAATTTCATGATCACCTCTCCTCTTGGCCTTTTGGAATCGGCTCGTCGGCTTTCACTTTTCACGCTCTGCCCATGTGCTTGCATCGATCGTGCCAGCGCTCCTTGTTGCAGGGCAGCATCGATTCCGTTGCGGGGCTGTTAAGCATTCATTTGTCGGGCGTTTAGCGCTTGATGTCGCCGTCCCAGAAACTGCAAGAGCCTTGAGGCTGCGTGGCCCGACCATTCGCGGATCACCCACGAACTGATCATTTCGAGAGATTTCTCGAAGAGCATAATGGCGAATTGATCATTTGGAGAACAGCGACGAAGCAGCCGGCTACGCCGACAGATCGATCGATGCGTGCCGGCGAGGTGCGCACCTGCCCGGCTGGGAAGCCGAACGCTACCGCGCAGGTCAGATGGGACTGTTGCGGACTATGGCTCTCGAGGTCGGAGCCCAATTTGCATTGCAATTCGGAAGCGGCGGCGACAGGAATGTGGAAAAGCGAGATCGTCAAACGGTTCGATGTCGGCCGTTTTATGGTCCATGTCTTCGGAGCCGATCAGTCGATACGACCTCGTTAGCTCGCGTCTTCATGCCCGCAGGGTCGGAGCCGGCGTCGGGGTCGGGGTCGGTCAGGCCGGAGCAGCAGACGAATTCGCCAAAAGCGAGCTTTGGCAGGTATTTCCCGCGCTGCTCCTCCGAGCCGTGCTGCAATTCACCGTTCCAGCACGCAACGTCGCACCGTTCTTACCTGGCGATGCGAGCGGGCCGCGCTTCGATAAACTGCCCTCAGTTCCTCGCCGAGGTCACGCAAATGCGCGTCGCCGGGTCACGCGACAAGACCCTCCTTGCCCTCGACCCACCGTCTGAGCTCGGTTTCGAGAATGGCAACATGTTCAGTTACTTCAGCGGCCAGTTCACGATAGAGCTGTCGCTCTACCGAACCTGCGGGCGCGTCCGCCACGCAGGATCCAAAGAATTGTACGGCTCGCTTTTCGAATGCGATCGCCGCCTCGAATAGCGTCGCGGGATCGTCCATGTCGCCTTCTATACCGGCTTGCACAGCGGCAATGTCGAGTCTGAAGCCATCAGACGGCTCTGGAAGTGCTACGTGCACGCGTACGCTGAATTTTCCGTCCAAAAATGCGGTGCCCTGCTGTCCGCTATGGCGCCAGTCTCTATGCGACGGCAAAAGCGCTCAGCTTCGACATCCACTACAAACACCTTTTGAAGGAATTCGAGAACCGCGGCGCAGCTCTGCGCCTGCTCGAGGCGCGCGTGCGCGTTAGCGAGATCGCCAAGAAGATGGAGCTGAAGAAGATACCGGAGGAGTTCGTGATCGACGAGGTTACGGGCCAACCCTACAACGAGCATACCTATCGTCACGTCTTCGCCGAGGTGCGGGATCTCGCGATCCGCGGCGGCGACGTGTCCCGCGTCGAGGCCTGCCCGTCGCTCGCCTTCGTCAACGAGACCACCGGCGAGAGCGACAAGAAGCACGACCGGGATCTGCGCGACACCTGCGTCATGCTACTTGACCGCGCCGGCAATGACCTGCTCTCGATCTGCGACGTTACCGGCCACTCCTACCGGTCCGGGCAGCTGATCATGACGCACTACCGTGCTCGCAATCCGGCGCGCGCTGACGCCGCGATCGACAGGCTGGTGGCGTTTCTCGGCAGGGAAGGACTGAGTTGATTAGCTCGAAAGGTCGCACGCTCGTGCGACACGTCTTTCGTGCGATTTTGTCGCACGGTGTCGCACGAAACGGCCTGTTCTCCGTTTATCCGAGACTAAGTCATTGATTTAGCTTGGTGGGCGCACCAGGGCTCGAACCTGGGACCCGCTGATTAAGAGTCAGCTGCTCTACCAACTGAGCTATGCGCCCGGAAGGCCGGCTAAGGCCTTGCGAGGCCGGTCGTTTAGCAAAGCAACTCCGCGATGGCAAGCGATTGGGACGCAGTTTTCCAAGCCTTCGTCGTCACCCCCCGAAACGCGAAAAGCCGCCGGATTCCAGCGGCTTCCCGTGAGTCTATCAGGCCGGCGAAAGCGCGGTGCTAGAGCCGTCCGCTGCCGTCGCCGTTCGCGCCGTCGTCCCGGCCGAAATGGCCACCATGGTGGCGGTCCATGCCGCGCTCCATGAAGCGGCGCCGCCAGCCTTCCTCGCGGCCGAACGGGCCCTGGTGACGGGTCAGCACGGCGAGCCGCCGCTTCTGGCCGTCGTCGAGCGTCTTGTAGAGGGGATCGGCGGCATCGGCGATCTTCTTCAGCGCCGCGGAGGTTGCGGCCATGTCGTCGGCGCGCTGGCGCAGCCGCGCCACCGGATCGTCAGGCGTGTCGGCGTTGCGCTGGTCGCGCATCGCGGTCATCCGCGCGTTCGCCCGGTCGATGCGGAGCTTGGCGAAATCGCGTACCGCAGCTTCCACCGGCGGCCACAGCTGCTCCTGGTCGGCGGTGAGCTTCAGCCCGGCATGCACGGCGGCGATCCGCGCGTCGACCAGGGCGCCGCGGTCTTCCGGACTCATGCGCATGTGGCGCATGTGCTCGGACATCCAGGGACGGTGATACTGCGCGTAGACCGCCGTCGAGCCGGCGATGCTGAGCACGGCGATGGCGGCAATGGCGAACTTCTTCATGCAAACCTCCTTTGGAAGGGTTGCGATGAAGATGAGCGTCGCCCCGCGTGCGTTCAACTTACAACTTGGACAGAGAGGCCTGCCTTACCAAGATGTAATCCGCGTCCTGCACGCCGTTCGCAACAGGCGGCGGTAAAATGAAGGGGCTTCCGCGATCGCGCGAAAGCCCCTTCCGTTCGCAACAACGCTTCGAACGTTCAGTTGGTCGCGCCTCGCGTCTCCTTCAGAAACTCGTCGATCAGCGGCTGACCGACGCGGCCGGCGACATCCTTGTAGACCGGCTCCATGGCGTCGCGCATCGCCTTGTCCTGCGCCGGCGTCAGCGCGATGATCTCGCTCTTTCCGCTCTTCTTGATCTCGGCGAGCGCGTCGTCGTTCTCCTTCTGCGACTGCGCGTTGTTGAAGTCGGTCGCTTCCTTCATCGCCCTGGAGAGCTGCTCGCGCACGTCGGCCGGCAGATCGTCCCAGAACTTCTTGTTCACGATCACGACGTAGCCGATATAGCCGTGATTGGTCTCGGTGATGTACTTCTGCACCTCGTGCATCTTCTGGGTGAAGATGTTGGACCAGGTGTTCTCCTGGCCGTCGACGACGCCGGTCTGCAGCGCCTGATAGACTTCCGAGAACGCCATCACCTGCGGCAGCGCGCCGAGCACCTTGAACTGCGCCTGGATCACGCGCGAGGACTGGATGCGGAATTTCACGCCCTTGTAGTCCTCGGGCGCGATCAGCTTCTTGTTGGCGCTCATCTGCTTGAAGCCGTTGTCCCAGTACGCAAGGCCGGTGATGCCCTTGGAATCCAGCAGCTTGAGCAGCTTGGCGCCGAGCGGGCCTTCCGTCACCTTGCGCAGCGTCTTCAGGTCGGGCAGCAGGTAGGGCAGATCGAACGCCTCGAACTCCTTGATGCCGAGCGGACCGAACTTCGAGTTGGACGGCGCGAGCATCTGCACGCTGCCGAGCTGCAGCGCCTCGAGTTCCTCCTTGTCCTTGTAGAGGCTCGAGTTCGGGTAGACCTCGACCTTCACCTTGCCGGCGGTGTACTTCTCGGCCAGCTCCTTGAACTTCTCGGCCGCCTTGCCCTTCGGCGTATCGGTGGCGACGACGTGGCTGAACTTGATGATGATCGGAGTCTGGGCGGCGGCGGGGCTCGCAAAGGCCAGTGCCAGGGCCACGATGGACGCGGCGATCGCGTAGGTGCGCATAATCTCTCCCCCTTGTTGTTCGTTGGAACGCGCCCGTCGGGACTGCGTCCGTACCTCAAGCCGGCGGGCACCCTAACCGGTATGCCCGCGCGGCACTATCGTTCGTTAGCAGGACTGGTATCGCGCTGTCGTCAGCCCGCCGCCGCTGCGGTCGGGACCGCGTCGCGCTGGCGCTTCATGACGATCTTGTTCAACGCGCCGAGATAGGCCTTGGCGGAGGCGACCAGCGTGTCCGGATCCGCGGCGCGCGCCGTCATCGAGCGGCCGTCCTGCGACAGCCGCACCGACACTTCGGCTTGCGCGTCGGTGCCTTCGGTCACGGCATGGACCTGGTACAGCTCGAGCTTGGCCTCGTGCGGCACCAGGCGCTTGATGCAGTTGAACACCGCATCCACCGGACCGTTGCCCTCGGCCTCCTCGATCTTGATCTGGCCGTCGACGTCGAGCTTCATGGTCGCACGCTGCGGGCCATGGGTGCCCGCGATCACGGTCAGCGAGGTCAGCTTGATGCGATCATGGGACGCGGCCATCTCCTCGTCGACCAGCGCCTCGATATCCTCGTCGTAGATGTCCTTCTTGCGGTCGGCCAGGGCCTTCATCCGCGTGAAGGCATCCTCGAGCTGGTTCGGACCGAGCTTGTAGCCCATCTCCTCCAGCTTGTGGATGAAGGCATGGCGTCCCGAATGCTTGCCCAGCACCAGCGAGGACTGCTTCAGGCCGACCATCTCGGGCCGCATGATCTCGTAGGTCGAGGCGTCCTTCAGCACGCCGTCCTGATGGATGCCGCTCTCATGAGCGAAGGCGTTCCGGCCGACGATCGCCTTGTTGTACTGGACCGGAAACGAGGTCGCCGCCGACACCAGCTTCGAGGCGCGGGTGAGCTGCGTGGTGTCGATCTTGTTCCAGTACGGAAACCTGTCGTTACGTACGTTGATCGCCATCACGATCTCTTCCAGCGCGGCGTTGCCGGCGCGCTCGCCGATGCCGTTGACGGTGCACTCGACCTGGCGCGCGCCGCCCATGATGCCGGCCAGTGAGTTCGCGACCGCCATGCCGAGGTCGTTGTGGCAGTGGACCGAGAAGATCGCCTTGTCCGAGTTCGGCACGCGCTCGATCAGCGTCTTCATGAAGTGGGTGTACTCCTCCGGCACCGTGTAGCCGACGGTATCGGGGATATTCACCGTGGTGGCGCCGGCCTTGATCACGGCCTCCACGATGCGGCAGAGGAAATCCATCTCGCTGCGGGTGCCGTCCTCCGCCGACCATTCGACGTCGTCGATCTGGTTGCGGGCGCGCGCGACCATGGCGATCGAGGTCTCGATCACCTGCTCCGGGGTCTTGTTCAACTTCACCCGCATGTGCAGCGGCGAAGTCGCGATCACGGTGTGGACGCGGCCGCGCTTGGCGAACTTCACTGCCTCGGCGCAGCGGTCGATGTCGGCCGGATGCGCGCGCGACAGGCCGGCGATGACGGCGTTCTTGGAGCGACGAGCGATCTCGCTCACCGCCTGGAAGTCGCCTTCCGAGGTGATCGGGAAGCCGGCCTCGATGACGTCGACGCCCATGTCGTCCAGGAGCTCGGCGACCTCGAGCTTCTCCTCGAAGGTCATGGTGGCGCCGGGACACTGCTCGCCGTCGCGCAAGGTGGTGTCGAAAATGATGACGCGGTCCTTCTCGGACTTGTTCACGGGGGCCATTGCAAAATTCCTTTAAGCTGATGCGCTCGTGTCAGGCCGCGAGCGCTTGAGGGTGTCCGGTGATCTCGTACAACCCCTGAGTGCCCAGGCGCGTGGCGCCCAGCCGGCCCTCAGGGGCAGGTAAGAAGCAGCCCGCCAAGAAGGAGGGTGGGCAGGATCGCGGCCGGAATCGTCGAGGCGCGAGCGGCCAGAGCCACCTCCCCCGAAATCCCATCCTTTTGGCCACGAATCAGCATTGCCAGACCCTTTTGAGCCCCAAAATCCTCGGCCAAAACCGTTGACGGTTCGTTGCCGGGGGCGCCGGGGCTGTTTCTAGACGAGAATTGACCGCATCTGCAACGCCAAAAGATGGTCAGCATAGGTGACCTTCCGTCGGCTTGACCGACGTCGTGAGCTGCGACGTCAACCTGGCCTCCAGCAATGCCGGGTGCGCGGCGAGCTATAGCCGAGCGACGGCGTGGTCGCCGGCAGGCCAATTGCTCGGCCGCATCCGCATTCCCGAGGTGTGCGGCAACATCTGCTTCGGCGG
>NZ_JAGWUA010000236.1 GCF_028868675.1 Bradyrhizobium sp. | reverse complement strand
CCTTGGCATTGTCCACCGCGAGCTCGAGCGCCTCGCCCCTGGCGAGCCCCGCCGCGACCGCCGACGACAGCGAGCAGCCGGTGCCGTGGGTATTTTTCGTCGCGACCCGCGGCGCGGCCAGCGTCTTCGTGCCCGCCGCGGTGACGAGATAGTCGGTGCTCTCGGTGCCCTGCCCGTGGCCGCCCTTGACCAGCACCGCGCGGCAGCCGAGCGCGAGCAGGCGCCGGCCCTGGCCTGCGATCTCGGCCTCGGCGGTCGCGACCGGCTCGTCGAGCAGCGCCGCGGCCTCCGGCAGGTTCGGCGTGACGATCGAGGCGAGCGGAATGAGTCTTGTGCGCAACGCCTCCACCGCCTCCGGCGCCAGGAGGCGGTCGCCGGAGGTTGCGACCATCACGGGATCGAGCACGACGTGCCGCGGCGACCAGCGTGCGAGAGCGGTGGCGATCGCGTCGATGACGGCGGCCTGCGCCACCATGCCGATCTTGACCGCGCCGACCGCGAGATCGGAGAACACGGCATCGATCTGCGCGGTCACGAACTCCGCAGGCACCGCATGGATGCCGGTGACGCCCACGGTGTTTTGCGCGGTCAGCGCCGTGATCGCCGAAGCGCCATAGACGCCGAGCGCGGCAAAGGTCTTGAGGTCTGCCTGAATACCGGCGCCGCCGCTCGAATCGGAGCCTGCGATGGTGAGCGCCACCGGCGTGGTCATTACGCAGCTTTCTCCCGAGTTCTCACGGCCTGTCCTAGCCCGCGGCGCCGGAAGCGGCAAGTTCGCTTGCTAAAGCCGGCCGACTTTGGCCTATTACCCGCCAGATCATGCCTTCGGAGCAGCCGCGATGGTTCCTTTTTTCGTCCAGATCAAATGCAAGCTCGGCCAGTCCTACACGGTGGCCAACGCGCTCGCCGAGGCCGAGATCGCCTCCGAGATCTACTCCACGGCGGGCGACTACGATCTCCTGGTGAAGTTCTACGTCGACAAGGACACCGACATCGGCCATTTCATCAACGAGAAGGTGCAGGTGCTGCCGGGCATCCAGGACACCCACACCATCATCACCTTCAAGGCGTTCGGGGCCGGCTAACCGCCGCCCTGCTTCCGCTTCGGCGGGGGCGGTCCCTCGACCGGCGGCAGCGATTTCAGATAGGCGGCCATCGCGGCGCGGTCCTCCGCCGTGAGTTGCGCGAGATTCTTGATCACCGGGCGCATCGCGCCGGACGCGCTGTCGCCTTCCGGCATGTCGCCGGTCTCCAGGAACTCGGCGATGTCCTTCTCGCTCCAGTCGCCGATGCCCTTTTGCGTGATGTTCGGCACCCAGCCCTCGCCATCCGGATTGGGACCACCGGCAAAACGCTGCGCACTGATGAGGCCGCCGAGCAGGTTGCGCGGACTGTGGCACTCGGCGCAATGGCCGGGACCGTTGACGAGATAGGCGCCCCGATTCCATTGCGGCGACCGCGCCGGATCGGCGGCGGCCGGCCTGTCGTCCATGAACAGCAATTTCCAGATCCCGACATTGCGGCGGATGTTGAAGGGAAACGGCAGGTCGTGATCGCGCACCCGGCCCGGCACCGCCGGCAGCGTCTTCAGCCAGGCGAAGAGATCGCGCAAATCGTCGACATCTGCGTGGACATAGGAGGTGTAGGGAAAGGCCGGAAAATAGTGCGCGCCGTCAGGCGAGACGCCCTTCATCACCGCGTTGACGAAGTCGGCCTCGCTCCACCGCCCGATTCCGTCGGCCGGATCGGGCGAGATGTTCGGGGCGTAGAAGGTCCCGAACGGCGAGCGGATCGGAAGCCCGCCGCCGAGCCTGTGGCGGTCGGGCTGGTTGGGCACGGCATGGCAGGAGGCGCAGCCGCCGGCATTGAACATCTCGCGCCCGTTGACGAGGTCGGGGGCGCGCGCCGGCGCCGCCAGCACCGCCGCGACGGGCGCGCTCAGCCACCAATAGAGCCCAACGGCGGCGGCCAGGACGACCAGGATGGCAGGGATTATTCGTCGCAACATGCAGCAGTTCCGTCACGGCACGGCGAAGCTAAGGGGGATGCCGCGCCGGCTCCAGCCACGAAGAATTTAGATGGTTTGAGCCGATCGCGGGAATAAAGTCGGAATGGCACTGTTTGGAGATTGCCACCAACTGAGGTCAACAGGGAGAGATCCATGAACAAGCCGGTTTTCGTCACGCTTGCGCTCGGAGCGGCCATTGCATTCGCCGGTCCGGCCTGCGCCGAGAAACTGAAGGCGACGCTGGACGGCAAATCCGAAGTCCCCGCCACGACCAGCGGCGGCAGCGGATCGGCCCAGCTCGACTACGACGCCGCCAGCAAGAAGCTCTCCTGGACCGTGACCTATTCCGGGCTGTCGGGACCGGCCACGGCCGCGCATTTCCACGGCCCGGCCGAGCCCGGCAAGAATGCCGGCGTCGCGGTCGCGATCCCGAATGCCTCAGCGAGCCCGGTCAAGGGCGAGGCGACGCTGACCGACGCCCAGGCCGCCGACCTCCTGGCCGGCAAGTACTACATCAACATCCACACCGCGGCGAACCCGGGCGGCGAGATCCGCGGACAGGTGGTGAAGTAAGCGCGGACACGGGCGCGCCTTCATCGTCGACAAAGGCCGGGCGCCGGAGACGGCGTCCGGCCTTTTCGCGTTTCAGGCCGGCGGCAACACACGGACAGCAACACGCGGACTCGCCTGCACCTTCTGGTTGATTTAGGCTAACCGCGCTTGCCTCGAAATTTGGACCGGAGAGCAGGAATGTCCGAGGCCGACAGCCCGTCTGCGGCCGTCCCATCCAGCGGACACATCGTTTTGCATCCGACCGCGGCCGAAAGCGGCTGGCGTGGCACCATTCCCGTGCTCTTGATCGTGCTCGCCCCGGTTGGACTGGCGGCGCTCCTTGTGACGATCGGCCTTTTCGTCGTTGCCTCATGGCAGCTTGCCCGTGGCACGCCCGTCAACCTGCCGACACCGGTAAACGTGCGGCTCTACGGAATGTTTGCCTACGCCGTCGCCTGCTGGTTCGCCGTCGCGGTCGCGGCGCGCTGGTCCTCACGCCGCGGACTCAAGCAGCATGTGTTTGCGTTTCGGAGATTGACCTGGCCCGCCCTGACGATGAGCATCGTGGCCTTCGTGATCGCGATGTACGGCGTGCCCATCGTGACGCGGTGGCTGTCGCACGAAACCGGCGGCCCCAGTCACGGAGTTCGGATCGACTTCCATGATGCGCAATCGGTTGCGGTCTACCTGATCCTGTTCGTGATCACCGCTCCGGTATGCGAGGAAATTCTCTATCGGGGACTGCTGGTCACCTGGCTTCGCCGCATCGGCTGGAGCGACTCTGCCGTCTTGCTGGCGGGCAGCCTGATCTTTGGAGCCAATCACATTCTTCCCCTGGGCTTCGTCTGGGGCGTCGCAATGGTCGGATTCGGCGCCATATTGTTCGTGCTGCGCCTCCGATACGATTCCCTGTCTCCCGGGTGGCTCACCCATCTTCTATTCAACGCGCAGCCTTTCGTCACTTATCCGCTGATCGCCTGGATTGCACCCGCCGCGTTGCCGGGCCGCTTGTAGCGCGGCGCTCCGTCAGTCCCCAAATGACGCCGTCACAGCACCAGCATCCAGCCGATGCAGTCGGTTTCAAGAGGGCCATCAGCGACTGCAACCTGAACAACCATTCAAGAAAGTTTCCGGCGAGTTCCTGCAACGGCTCGTGCCGGCAGCCGTTGCCCCCTGCACGAACGATGCACAGGAGGAACAGATGAAGAAGCTCACCTACGCTCTTGCGGCGCTAGCGACGCTTGCAATCGGTGCCCCCACCATCGCCAATGCGGCCGGTGTGGGCGTCTATGTGGGCGGCGACTCCGACTATTACGGCCACCGCTATGACGGTCCGCGCGTGCGGTTCTATGATCACGACCGCGGCTGGCATCACGGCTGGTACCATCACGACCGCGATTACGACCGCGGCGTCGTGATCCGCCGTCACCACTGGGACGACTGAGGCGTCCGCAGTCGCGAAGCAAGGAAGGCCTCGTTTCGGCGGGGCCTTTTTTGCGTCTTGTTTGCGTCCTGCAAATCTCGCTGTCGCAAGCGGGAGGGCCTGCCGCCGCCTCACCACCAGCGCGGCTGCGCCGGTTGATAGTAATAATACTGGCCGCGCCGGCGTGTATTGGCCGGTTGCGGAGGGGTGTTGCGCTGGCCGAAGAAACCGAAACCGTCAAAATCCCAGCCGTCGCTGCTTGCGACGACATCGACCGTCGGCCGGCGCGTTATGAAGCCGCCCTGGGGCTGGTTGCTCAGCACCGCGACGAACTCGGTACGGTAGTTGGTCTCGCTGCTCAGCGGCTCGTCCGAGATGATGATCGAGGATCGCGGCAATGCGGTCGGCGCAATGCGATCGAGCACGTTCTGCGGGATGGCGACGCGGTCGAGCGCGTCCCTGGCGTCGTCGGCGCCGTCGATCGTGACCACGCTCCAGCGCAGGCCCGCCTCGCTCTTCGCCATCGCCGTGAACACATGCGTGCCGATCGGCCGGTCGGGATTGCGGATCGTGACCGGCACTTCGATGCTGGTATCGAACACCTCGCCGCCGCCGTCCGGCGCCGGCCTGTGCGTGTTGCGCCGCACGTAAAGCTTCTGCGTCGCGCGGCTGACGTAGACCGAGACTGGCTCGAGCGCGAGCTTTGCATCGTTCGCCGCCCGGGCGGTGTCGGCTTTCTTCGCCGCCGCCGCCTTGGCGGCGTCCCTGGTGGCGGCGACGGCGTCGCGCTTCGGCTGCGCATCGGCCTTGGCCGCATCGAGCTGCGCCACCGCGTCCGCGGCCTTGGCCGCAACCTTCTGCTTCAGCGCCTCGGCCTTCGCCTTCCCCTCGTCCGTCTTCGCGGTGGCGAGCGCCTTGTCGGCGAAGGCGAGCTCGGCGTCGGCGCGCTTCTTGACTTGTTCCAGCTTCCTCAGCGATGCGGGGAGCGAGGCCGCCTCGCGCGCCGCAGTAGCTGCGGCCTTCTTCGCCTCGTCGGCGGCCCTGGCGGCCTCCGCCGCCTCGCGGAGCAGCGTCTCGGCGCGCGCCGGCGCCGCCGCAATCGCCGCCGCGTTCGGCACGAACAGCGCCGGATGGGAGAAATCGACCGGCGCCGCGTCGTTCGGCGAGATGATCACCCGCATCCCGATCTGGGTCTTGTCGAACAGCTTTTCCGCGAAGCCATAGGGCATCCGCACGCAGCCATGCGAGGCCGCATAGCCCGGCAGCGGCCCGCCATGCAGCGCGATGCCGTTCCAGGTGATGCGCTGCATGTTCGGCATCCAGGCATCGTCATACATGGTCGAATGGTGGTCCTTGTCCTTCTCGATGACGGCGAAGACGCCGGCCGGCGTCTCGCGGCCCGTCGTGCCGGTCGACACCGGCGCGCGCAGGATCCAGCCGTCGGCGTCGTAGAACGTGACCTGCTGGCTCTTGATCGACACGATCGCCATGATCGGCTCGCCGGCCTCGCGCGGCGCCACGGCTTCGGTGGGGGCGGCCCGGCGCGCCTCTTTCGCCGCTGCGTCCGCGGTCAGTACGGCCAGTGCAGCGAAAGCGACCAAGCCACAAGCCCCCCACCCCCGCATCGCCCCGAGGGATCGCGCCATCGCAAGTCGATTCACCATTCCATGCCTCGGTCAAATTGCCTGTCCACGCCTGCGCCGATCAAGCCTCTCATCGCGACTGCCGGATCGACTCACCGCCATCACCCGCGCCGCCGCTTGTCATATACGACAGCCATGGCAGGCGGAAGCGTGGGCTCGCGGCTGACCCGCAACTCACGGTCGAATCGCGGCAACAGCATGTCCGCGGCCTCTCCGGGGCGAGCGGCTCCGAAGGGATCACCGGGCCATGTCAAAGAACCCATCCCGACGCGGCACCGCTTGATTGAGGGACTGCGCCCATGCACAGTCGCCGTTCGAGCAACCAGGGCGGACGGCGGCGATGAACAGCCGAATAGTGCGAACGTCCATCGCCGCGGCGGTCATGATCGCGGCATCGGGCATTGCAGCGGCGCAGGAGGCCGCTAGGCCGGCCGTCGCCGGGCCGGTGTTCTCCAAGACCGGGCCCGATGCGGCCGCCTACGGCGCCGACGACGGCTTTCCGCTGGGCACGCTGGCGGGCGCATCGCAGATGCGGACTCTCGTCGCCAGCTACAGCCATTTCGACCAGCTGACGCCCGCGCGCACCGTTGCGCGCGCAGCCGCGCCCTGGTCGTTCGCGCGCGCGGCCGAGCCTCAGATCTATTACGGCTTCCGCGGCGCACGGCGGACGATCGCCGACTATCTCGACCGGCAGCCGACGACCGGGCTGCTGATCGCCAGGGACGACACCATCCTGTACGAACACTATCAATATGCGCGGTCGGACCGCGACCGCTTTCTCTCCCAGTCGATGGCGAAGACCGTCACCGCGATGCTGATCGGCATTGCGGTCGCCGACGGCGCCATCAAATCGATCGACGACGAGGTCGCGACCTACGTGCCCTCGCTCGCGGGCACCGAGTACGGCAGGACGCCGATCCGCGCGTTGCTCCACATGTCCTCCGGCGTCGACTTCAAGGAGGTCTATGACGGGCAGGACGACATCGCGCGCCTCGGGCGCGACCTGTTCGTCCGGCCCGGCAAGGCTGCCGCCGTCAGTCTCGCGCAGTTCAACACGCGCAT
>NZ_JAGWUA010000235.1 GCF_028868675.1 Bradyrhizobium sp. | reverse complement strand
CGCGGATCGGATCATGGAGGCGCATCCCGAGACCCGCGTCTTGTTCACCTCCGGCTATACCGAACATTCGATGGTCCGCCACGGGCGGCTCGATCCGGGGGGCCATCTCCTGCAAAAGCCCTACAAGAGCGACAGGCTGGCGCAAAAGGTGCGCGAGGTGCTGGACGTCTGACCTGAAGGCAAGCCGCGGACGCGGGGCAGATTCCGGTCCCCGGCTATTGCGGCCGCGCGCCGTGACGCGTAGTAACCGGTCCTGTGCCGTCGGCACTTTCGCTCACGGGTCCAGTTCTCGAACATGCTTGTCGACAGTCACTGCCATCTGGATTTTCCGGATTTTTCCGGCGATCTCGACGGGATCGTGGCGCGCGCCGCCGCAGCCGGCGTCGGCCGCATGGTCACGATCTCGACGCGGGTGCGACGGCTGCCCGAATTGCTCGCGATCGCCGAGCGGTTCGACAACGTCCATTGCTCGGTCGGCACCCACCCCCACCATGCGGACGAAGAGGACGGTATCACGCCGGACGAGCTGGTCGCGCTGACCAGGCATCCCAAGGTCGTCGCGCTCGGGGAGGCCGGGCTCGACTATTTCTACGACCACGGCTCCCCCGAGGCCCAGGCGCGCGGTTTCCGCGCTCATATCGCTGCTGCCCGCGCGACGGGCCTGCCGCTGGTGGTCCATACCCGCGAGGCGGACGAGGATTGCGGCCGGATCCTGGAGGAGGAGGCCGCCAAGGGATCGTTCCGCGCGGTGCTGCATTGTTACACCGGCGGGCGCGAGCTCGCGATGAAGGCGATTGCGCTCGGACTGTCGATCGGATTCACGGGAATCCTGACCTTCAAGAAGTCGGATGCCCTACGCGCGCTCGCGGCCGAGCTGCCGGCCGACCGCATTCTGGTCGAGACCGACTCGCCCTATCTGGCGCCGGGCAAGCATCGCGGCAGGCGCAACGAGCCAGCCTATGTCGTCGAGGTCGCCAAGGTGCTGGCGGAGACACGCGGCGTCTCGCTGGAGGAGATTTCCCGCCAGACTACCGAAAACTTCTTCCGCCTATTCTCCAAAGTCAGGCTTGGAGCGGCCGCATGACGCTGACGCTGACGATCATGGGCTGCGGCTCCTCCGCCGGCGTGCCGCGCCCGGCGCTCGGCTGGGGCGCCTGCGATCCGGCCAACCCGAAGAACCGCCGCCGCCGCTGTTCGCTGCTGGTCGAGCACGCCTCCCAGCACGGCACCACGCGCATCGTGATCGACACCTCGCCGGACCTGCGCGAGCAGTTGATCGATGCGCGCGTCGATCACATCGACGCGGTGTTCTTGACCCACGAGCATGCCGATCAGACCCATGGCATGGACGATTTGCGTTCCGTCGTCATCCACATGCGCCGGCGCATTCCCGTCTATTTCAACCAGTCGACCGCCAAGGACATCATGGCGCGGTTCTCGTACTGCTTCATCTCGCCGGAGGGCAGCGACTATCCGCCGATCCTGACCCGGCATTCGATCGAGGCCGGCGAGACCCAGACCATCTTGGGGAAGGGGGGCGCGGTGAACATGACCGCGTTCCTGGTGCAGCATGGCCAGATTCCGGCGCTCGGCTACCGCATCGGCGATGCCGCCTACACGCCCGATCTCAACGACATTCCGAGAGAGAGCTGGGACGCACTGCAAGACCTCGATCTCTGGATCATCGACGGTCTGCGCTATGCCAGCCATCCCAGCCATCTCAGTATCGACGATGCGCTGTCCTGGATCGACCGTTTCAAGCCGAAGCGGGCCGTCATCACCAACATGACGGCGGACGTCGACTACGAGACGTTGCGGCAGAAGCTGCCCGAGGGCGTGGTCCCCGCTCATGACGGGCTGCGGTTGACGGTGCGCTGACGCCCTGACCGGGCGGACCAGGTGCTACGCGCTTTCCTCAAGGCGACGATCGGCGACCGCCAGCCTTACGCCGAGATCGCCTTCGCCGAGTCCACCTGGTTGCGCAGCAGGAACTTCTGGATCTTGCCGGTGGAGGTCTTCGGGATCGGTCCGAACACCACGGCCTTGGGCGTCTTGAAGCCGGACATGTGGCTGCGGCAGTACGCAATGATATCGGCTTCGGTGGCGCTCGCGCCTTCCTTCAACTCGACGAAGGCGCAGGGCACCTCGCCCCATTTCGGATCGGGTTTGGCGACCACGGCGGCGAACAGCACGGCTGGATGCCTGTAGAGGATGTCCTCGACCTCGACGGAGGAAATGTTCTCGCCGCCGGAGATGATGATGTCCTTGGAGCGGTCCTTGATGATGACGTAGCCGTGCTCGTCGAGCACCCCGAGATCGCCGGTATGGAACCAGCCGCCTCCGAACGCTTCCCGCGTCGCCTTCTCGTTCTTGAGATAGCCCTTCATCACGATGTTGCCGCGGAACATCACCTCGCCGATGGTCTCGCCGTCGCGCGGCACCTCCCGCATGATCTGCGGATCGAGCACCGTGACCGCTTCCTCCAGCGGGTAGGGGACGCCCTGCCGGCGCTTCATGCGCGCGCGTTCGGGCGCCAGCAGATCGTCCCAGCCCGGCTGTTCGGCGCAGACGGAGGCGGGGCCGTAGACCTCGGTCAGTCCATAGACATGGGTGAGCTTGATGCCGATGCTCTCGGCGCCCTCGAGCACTGCGACCGGCGGCGCGGCGCCCGCGATCAGCCCGACGACGCGGCGGGCCGCGTTGCCCTTGGGCGCATCGGGCGCGTTGATCAGCGTGTTGTAGACGATCGGCGCGCCGCACATGTGGGTGACGCCGCGTGTCTTGATGAGCTCGAATATCTTCGTCGGCTCGACCCTGCGCAGGCAGACATTGACGCCCGCGGCGGCCGCAATCGTCCAGGGAAAGCACCAGCCGTTGCAGTGGAACATCGGCAGCGTCCACAGATACACCGGATGCTGGCCGAGATTTCCGGCGAGGATGTTGCTCACGGCGTTGAGATAGGCGCCACGGTGATGGGTGACGACGCCCTTGGGATTGCCTGTCGTGCCCGAAGTGTAGCTCAGCGCGATCGCGTTCCACTCGTCCTGAGGCCGCACCGGTACGAAATTCGGATCGCCCTGCGCAAGCGCCGCCTCGTATTCGATCGCGCCGATGCGCATTCCCCCCTTGAAGGAGGCATCGTCGACGTCGATCACGAACGGTTTTGGGCCTTTCATCAGGGCCAGCGCGTCGGTGATCACGCCGCAAAACTCGGGATCGACCAAGATGATCCTGGCTCCGCCGTGATCGAGCTGGAAGGCGATCGAGGGCGCGTCCAGGCGGATGTTGAGCGCGTTGAGCACCGCGCCCGCCATCGGCACGGCAAAGTGCAATTCGTTCATCGCCGGGATGTTCGGCAGCATCGCCGCTACGGTATCGCCGACGCCGATGCCCTTTGCGGCGAGCCAGGAGGCGAACTGCCGGCAGCGCGCGTGGGTCTGAGCCCAAGTGAAGCTACGGCCCTCATAGACGGTGCTGACATGGTCGGGATAGACGGCGGCGCTGCGGGCGAGGAAGCTCAGCGGCGTCAGCGGCACGTAGTTTGCGGGCGTCTTGTCCAGGCCGAGATTGTATTGGTTCTGGCGGTCAGGCATCGGCAACCTCCCTTGGAACGCGCGGCTTACAGGAACCCGATCGATATCCACGGAAACATCGCGACGACGATCAGTCCCGCCAGCAGCGCCAGCAGATAGCCCCAGATTGGCCGGATACCCTCGGCCGGGTCAACGCGTCCGATGGCGCAGGCGGCATAGTAGCCAACGCCGAACGGGGGCGCGAACAGCCCGATCCCCATGGCGAGGATGATGATCATGGCGTAATGCACCTCGTGCACGCCGACGGCGCGTGCGATCGGGAACAGCAGCGGACCGAACAGCACGATCGCCGGAATGCCCTCCAGCACGCTGCCGAGGATGGTGAACGCCAGGATCGACACCGCGATGAAGGAGGCGGAGCCACCGGGCAGCCCGGTCATCGCCGATGCCAGCGAGCGGGAGAAGCCGGACTGCGTCAGGCCCCAGGCCATGCCGGTGGCGGTGCCGATGATCAGCAGGATCGCGCCGGACAAGGCCGCGGTCTCCACCAGCATCGGAAACAGCCGCCGCCATTCGAAGCGACGATAGATCAGGAGCCCGACGAGGGCGCCATAGACGATGCCGATGGTCGAGACTTCGGTAGCGGTCGCGATACCCTCGACCACGGCGTAGCGGATGACGAAAGGCAGCGCCAGCGCGGGCAGGGCGACGATGAAGGTCCTTGCGATCTCGCCGCCGCCGGCGCGCCGGACATGGCTCATGTCCTCGTTGCGATAGCGCCACCACACCAGCATGCAGAGCGTGACGGCGAGCACCACGCCCGGCAAAAGCCCGCCGGTGAACAGCGCGGCGATCGAGACGCCGGTCACCGATCCGATGGTGATGAGCACGAGGCTCGGCGGAATGGTCTCGGTCTGCGCGCCGGTTGCGGCGAGCAGCGCCACGAGATCGCCGGGGCGGGCGCCACGCTGCTTCATCTCGGGGAACAGTACCGGCGCGACCGCCGCCATGTCGGCAGCTTTGGCGCCGGAGATGCCGGAGACGAGATACATCGCGCCGACCAGCACGTAATGCAGCCCGCCCCTGACATGGCCGAGCAGGCTTGCCAGGAACGCCACCATGGCCCGCGCCATGCCCGTCATCTCGATCAGGAGCCCAAGGAAGACGAACAGCGGCACCGAGAGCAGGATGAGGTGGCTCATGCCCTCGTCCATCCGCCCGACCAGCACCATGACCGGCGTGCGCGTGGTCAGCGCCAGATAGCCGAAGATCGCGAGCCCGAAGCCGAATGCGATGGGAACGCCGGCGAACACGCAGAAGCCGGCGACGCCGACGAAGAAAATGACGAGGTTGAGATTGCCGAGCGGCTTCAGATAGGGTTGAGCCAGCCAGAACAGGCCGATGAAGACGGCGACCGAAGCCAGCGCGGCCAGCATCATGCGGATGTCGGCGGCGCGCAGCAGCCTCAGCAAGGCAAACAGCGCCATCAGGCAGATGCCGATCGGCAGCGCAGCGGCACGCCAGATGTTGGAGATCTGCAGCGCCGGCGTGGTGATGTAGCTCTCCTCGTAGGCGTAGTCCCAGGACGGCCAGACGATCAGCACGAGGAACGCCAGCGCCGCACAGGTCGCGATCAGGTCGAGATAGGCCCGCATCGCCGGCCGCGCATTGGCCACGACCGCGGTCATGCGCATGTGCTCGGAGCGGCGGAACGCCACCGCCGCACCGAGCATCGCAAGCCACAGGAACAGGATGGAAGCGAGCTCGTCCGACCAGATCAGCGGCCGGTGCAGCCCGTAGCGCGCCACCACGCCCGCAAACAGGATCACGATCTCGGCGACGACCAGGATCGCCGCCGGGATCTCGACGATCAGGCCGAGCAGCGCTTCCAGCGCCGCGAGCGGCGAAGGTCGGCGAGGGGACACCTCGCCCACCACGACCTCGGTGATCTCGACCTCGGCGACCTCGATGCGAGCCATGACGGCCTGGAGGCGTTACGACAGCTTGCCGACGGCCTTTTCCAGGAGCTCCCAGGCCTGGTCGCCGTATTTGCCTTTCCACTCGGCATAGAAGCCGGCCGAACGCAGCTTGTCGCGGAACGGCGCGGTGGCGGGCTGGTTGAAGACCAGGCCCTTGGCCGCCAGCTCCTGCTGCAGGTTGGCGTTCAGCTTGGCGGTGTCGACGCGCTCGTTGACTGCGGCCGCATTGATGTTCTTGGCGACGATCGTGCGGATGTCCTGCGGCAGCTTCTCCCAGGCCCGGCGGTTCGCCAGGAACCAGAACCCGTCCCACATGTGGTTGGTCAGCGAGCAGTACTTCTGCACCTCGTACAGCTTTGCGGTCGAGATGATCGCCAGCGGGTTCTCCTGGCCCTCGACGATCTTGGTCTGCAGCGCCGAATAGACCTCGCTGAAATTGATCGAGGCGGGCGCGGCGTCGAACGCCTTGAACATCGAGGTCCACAGCGGCGACACCGGCACGCGGATCTTGAAGCCCTTGAGGTCGTCGGGACCGTTGATCGGCTTGGTCGACGACGTGGTCTGGCGGAAGCCGTTGTCCCAGATCTTGTCCATGACCTCGAGGCCGGCCTTCTTGATCTCGCCGCGGACATAGGCGCCGAGGTCGCCGTCCATGGCCTTCCAGACCGTGTCGTAGTCCGGGAACGCGAAGCCGATGCCGTTGATCGAGGCCGCCGGGACCAGGGTCGCCAGGATCAGGCCCGACAGCGTGAAGAACTCGACGCCGCCGGAGCGGATCTGGCTCAGCATGTCGGTATCGGAACCGAGCTGGTTGTTCGGGAAGATCTGCAGGTCGAACTTGCCGTTGGTCTCGCTCTTGATCGCGGCGGCCATTTCCTTGGCGCGCACGTTCAGCGGATGGGAGTCCGGCAGGTTGTTGGCGTATTTGTAGGTGAACTCGGCGCTCTGGGCACGGGCCACATGCGGTGCGCCGATGCCGCCAAGGACCGCGGTCGCGGCAGAAGCCTTGAGAAGCGTGCGTCGGGAAAAGCTCATCGGGTTTGCTCCCTGAAATAGGATGTTGTTCTTGTGAGATGCAAACCATACGGACCTCAGGTCGGACGGTCATCTGCGATCTCGCGCGAATGCCGCTTATTGCAGCCACGCGCGGTCGCGGCAATATCGGCTTTCAGGCGAACGG
>NZ_JAGWUA010000038.1 GCF_028868675.1 Bradyrhizobium sp. | reverse complement strand
CGTCATTGCGAGTTCCGACCGGCCCGAGGGGCCGACCCGCCTTAGATGAAAATGGGTGAGCCACTCTGACTGAGTTTAGACCGGTACCCACCCACTTTCTTCCTAGGAGCGAAGCGACGAAGCAATCCAGAATCGTTCCGCGGTGACAGACTGGATTGCTTCGCTTCGCTCGCAATGACGGGAGAGGCCCTACCCGCCCTTCTCCCCCTCCAGCTCCCGCTTGTACGAGGCGTAGTTCGGCTGATCCACCGCGAGCTTGTCCATGGTGGTCTGCCAGAGATGCTCGGCGAGCCCGGGCGTGGCGAGATCGACCTCGCCTTTGGCGATGCGCGCCGCGAGGGCACGATTGAGTTCCATCACCGACCCCGTCATTCCCAGCAGAGCCGAGAGCCGCGCGATCTCCTTCGCGTCGCTGCCCGCCTCCAGCGTCAGCTGGCGCGTCACCAGGTCGAGGATGTTGATGGCGACGCGCAGCTTGAAGGCCTGGTGGCCGGAAATCAGCGGCGTGATGTCGTTGCGCAGGAAGTCGGCGACCGCCTTGGTCAGCTCGGTCGGCGTCGGATCGTCTTGCATGCTCATCTCCCCCGCGGCGACAGCAGCCGCAAAAGATCGATCTCGGTCTCGGACGCGCGGCGCCCGATCATGGCTTGCTCCATCGGATGGTCCGGGCTGTTGCGGAACCGTTGCATCATGCTGCCGCACATGGTGCCCCAGCGCAGCGTGCCCATCACTTCCCAGAATTTGACGCGCGCGGGATCCACCTTGCGGCCGGCGGCCTCGTAGCCCGCGAACAGCTCCTCGCGCGAACCGAGACCGCCGACGGGCTTGTCGATCTCGCCATAGCGCCAGGAATTGACGCAGATCCAGCCGATATCCTCCATGGGATCGCCGAGATGGGCGAGCTCCCAGTCGAGCACCGCGCGCACGCCTTCGGGGCCGATGATGAGATTGCCGTTGCGGAAATCGCCGTGCACCACGGTCATTTCGTCCGAGGGGCCCGGGTCGTGGTCGCGCAGCCAGCGCAATGCGAGCTCGAAGACCGGCCTCGGCCGCTCGAGACTGCGATAATCGCGCTCGAGCTCGTCGAGCTCTTTCGTCGCGGTCATCTCGCGCAGCGGCGGCAACTTCGCCTGCGGCAGGCCGTGCAGGCCGGCGAGCACGCCGCCGATCTGCCGCGCAAGTCTTGGCCGGATCGCGGCGAATTCGGCGTCGCGCAGGATTTTTCGCGCGATGGTCTCGCCTTCCACCCGCTGCATGATGAAGCCGGTGCCGAGATTATCCTCCGGGCTCAGCACGTGCAGCACGTGCGGCGACGGCACGCCGACCTCATAGGCGAGCTGCATCAGCTTCGCCTCGGCATCCAGGCCCGCCGCGCGCAACCGCGCCTCGCCATAGCCCTTTGGCGCGCGGCGCAGGATGGCGGCGACAGGACCGTCCGGGTGCACGATGTCGAAGCGCCAGGTTTCCTGGCTGGCGCCGCCGGACAGCTTTGCCGCGCCGGTGACGCCGGTTGCGCCCGGGCACCACCGCGCGACGCTGCGCGAAAGTTCCGCCTCGATCATTTTCCCCGAAACTTCGCCGGCCGCTTCTCCAGGAACGCGGTGACGCCTTCCTTGAAGTCCTCGGTCGAGCCCGCGAGCCGCTGCGATTCGAACTCGAGATTGAGCTGTTCCTCGAAGGTGTTTTCCGGGCTGTCCCAGTAGAGCTTGCGGATCAGCGAGAGCGCCACCGTCGGGCCGTTGGCGAGCTCGCGCGCGAGCTTCATCGCCTCCTCCATCAGCACGGCGTCGTCATGGACGCGGTTAACGAGGCCCCATTCGAGCGCCTTCTCAGCCGGCAGCCGCTCGCCCATCAGCGACAGTTCCACCGAGCGCGCCTTGCCGATCAGCCGCGGCAACAGCCAGGTCGAGCCGCAATCCGGCACCAGGCCGATGCGGCGGAACGCCTGCAGGAAATAGGCCGAGCGCGCGCACAAAATCATGTCGCCCATCAGCGCGAAGCTCATGCCGGCGCCCGCGGCCGGCCCGTTCACGGCGGTGACGATCGGGCAGTGCAGCCGGCGCAGGCGGCGCAGGAACGGATGGAACGCGGTCTCCAGCGCCGAGCCGGCGTTGCTGCGGCCGGCCGTCTTCTGGGTGTTGCGGCCTTGCAGGTTGGCGCCGGTGCAGAACGCCTTGCCCGCGCCGGTGGCGACGAGGCAGCGCACCTCGTCCTTGCGGTCCTCGATCGCATCGAGCGCCTCGGCAAGGCCGCCCAGCATGTCGATCGACACCGCGTTCATGACCTCCTGGTGATCCAGCCTGAGGACGGCGACCGGTCCGTCGAAATCGAGCGTGACGTGCTTGAACTGCATTGTTTCCTCGTGGTTGCGACCGGCGATGTTTCGCTGATCGGAATTGGTTGTCGGGACGCATATTTGATTTTTGGCGCGCTCTTGTCCATGGTGGTCGGGACATGGCACATCGTCTTGTGCGCAGCGGCTGACGCGCGTCATACCAAGAAACGGGAAACGCCCCATGAACATCTTCGACCTCACCGGCCGCGTGGCCGTGATCACCGGCGGCAATGGCGGTATCGGGCTCGGCATCGCCCAGGCACTCGCCGCGCAGGGCTGCAACGTCTCGATCTGGGGCCGCAACGCGGAGAAGAACAAGGCCGCGGCGGCCAGCATGGCAGGCCTCGCCGGCAAGGTCGACACCCGAATCTGCGACGTCACCGATCCGGCGTCGGTGAACGCGGCCATGAAGGCCACGCTCGACACGTTTGGCCGGGTCGACGGCTGCTTCGCCAATGCCGGCATCGGCGGCGGCGGCCGGCGTTCCTTCATCGAGCGCACCGAGCAGGAATGGCGCACGATGTTCGCCACCAATCTCGACGGCGTATTCCACGCGTTCCAGGCCGCCGCCCGGCACATGACCGACCGCGCCAATGCCGGCGATCCCTTCGGCCGGCTGGTCGCGACCTCGAGCCTCGCCTCGATCTTCGGCACCGCGCGCAACGAGCATTACGCCGCGACCAAGGCCGCGATCAACGCGCTGGTGCGCGCGCTCGGCGTGGAACTGGCGCGCCACGGCGTCACCGCGAACGCGATCCTGCCGGGCTGGATCAAGAGCGACATGACCGCCGGCATCATGGGCAACGAAAAATTCGTCGCCAACGTCATGCCGCGGATTCCGCAGCGCCGGTTCGGCGAGCCGTCGGACTTCGGCGGCATCGCGGTGTACCTGATGAGCAAGGCCTCGTCCTATCACACCGCCGACACCTTCGTGATCGACGGCGGCTACACGGCGTTCTGATTCCGTAGCCCGGATGGAGCGAAGCGCAATCCGGGCTACGGAATTCAATCGGTTCAACAGGGGAGAAAACCACAAATGTTCTCGCACGTGATGATCGGCACCAACGACCTCGACAAGGCCAAGGCGTTCTATGACGCGCTGCTCGGCACGCTGGACGTACGGCCGGCGCGGGTCGACGGTCATCGTATCTTCTACATCACCAAGACCGGCGTGTTCTCGGTGTCCAAGCCGATCGACGGCAAGGCGGCAACTCCCGCCAATGGCGGTACGATCGGCTTCGCCGCCAATTCGCCCGAGCAGGTCGAGGCCTGGCACAAGGCCGGCGTCGCCGCCGGCGGAACCCCGATCGAGAATCCGCCCGGCATTCGCGAGGCCTCTGCCGGCAAGCTCTATCTCGCCTATCTGCGCGATCTCGACGGCAACAAGATCTGCGCCATGCACCGGATGCCGGCCTGACGGCTGAACGCCTCTCTCGTGTCCCGAACGCGCTGCGTCCGGGGCACGAGCGATTCAAATCGCGCGCGATACGGCGCTTCAAACATTGTTCGATCTGCGCCGATCCGGAAAAGACCGCGCTCGCGCTTTGCGCCGGTCCCGTCTATTGTCGCCGGCAACACGGCATCATCGAAACGGGAGGAACGACAATGAAGCATGCCTACGTGCCCCGCACGACCAACTACACGCTCAACCCGGGCGACGAACTCAACGACTTGCGGATGTCGGATCAGGTCCGTCCGCTCTACGACCATGTCAAGAAATTCATCCGCGACACCGTCGAGCCGATGTCGGTCGAGTTCGTCAAGGCGGGCGCGGGCAGAGAGGACCGCTGGAGCTTCACGCCGAAGCAGCTCGAAGTGCTCGAGAAGGCCAAGAACAAGGCCAAGCAGGAAGGCCTCTGGAATTTCTTCCTGCCCGATGACGAGACCGGCCAGGGGCTGAAGAACCTCGACTACGCCTACATCGCCGCCGAGCTCGGCAAGAGCCCGCTGGCGTCCGAGACCATGAACTGCTCGGCGCCCGACACCGGCAACATGGAGGTGCTGGAGCGGGTCGGCACCAAGGAGCAGAAGGAGAAGTGGCTGAAGCCGCTGCTCAACGGCGAGATCCGTTCCGCCTATGCGATGACCGAACCCAACGTCGCCTCCTCCGACGCCAAGAACGTCTCGACCACGGCCAAGCTCGTCGGCGACGAGTGGGTGATCAACGGCGAGAAGTACTACATCTCCGGCCTCGGCGATCCCCGCTGCAAGATCATGATCGTGATGGTCAAGACCAATCCGGACGCGGCGCCGAGCAAGCAGCAGTCGCAGATTCTGGTGCCGCGCGACACGCCCGGCGTCGAGGTGCTCGGGCCCATGCACGTGTTCGGCCAGGACCACGCGCCGCGCGGCCACATGCACATGCGCTTCAGCAACGTCCGCGTGCCGAAGGACAACATGCTGCTGGGCGAAGGCCGCGGCTTCGAGATCTCGCAGCTCCGCCTCGGACCGGGCCGCATCCACCACTGCATGCGCACCATCGGCAAGGCGGAGAAGGCGCTCGACCTCATGGTCACGCGCGGACTGACCCGCGAAGCCTTCGGCAAGAAGATCGCCCATCTCGGCGGCAACATGCAGATCATCGCGCAGGCGCGCTGCGAGATCGAGGCGATGCGGCTGATGGTGCTGAAGGCGGCCAAGGCCATGGACGTGCTCGGCAACAAGGAGGCCCGCGTCTGGGTCTCCATGGTCAAGGCCATGGTGCCGGAGCGTGCCTGCCGGATCATCGACCAGTCGATCCAGATGCACGGCGCCACCGGCATCTCGCAATGGACCCCGCTCGCCGAGATGTACCAGGACGTCCGCCATCTGCGCTTCGCCGACGGCCCGGACGAGGTGCACTGGATGGTGGTCGGCCGGCACGAATTGAGCATGCCGTAGCGTCTCTCCTCCGTCATTGCGAGCCAACGGGTCCGCGCAAAGCGCGGCCCGATGACAGGCTCCGCGAGGCAATTCAGACCGTATCCGCGGACAGACCCTGGATTGCTTCGTCGCGGAGCCTGTCATCGGGCCGGCCGAGGGCCGGACCCGTTGGCTCCTGGCAATGACGGCGCCGAACAGGAGCCTTCATGGAAGAGGAGACCGACGATGCCGAACAATTTCAGCGACAATGAGGGACGCGAGCGCTTCGAGCTCGCCGTCGACGGAACGATCGCCTTCGTCACCTATCGGAAATCGCCGGGCGAGATCACGCTGGTGCATACCGAGGTGCCGCCCGAGCTCGGCGGTCGCGGCATCGGCTCGAAACTCGGCCGCGCCACGCTGGACGCGGTGCGCGCGCAAGGGCGCAAGCTCCGGGTCGAATGCGACTTCGTCCGCAACTTCATGACCAAGAACACGGCGTACAACGATCTGCTCGCCGAAGGGGCCGGCGCGCATGCCGAGCCTGCCGCGCATTACAAGGCCGGCTGCTTCTGCGGCGCGGTCGAGGTCGAGGTGATGGGCAAACCGGTGTTTGCGGGCTACTGCCATTGCGCCGATTGCCAGGCGTGGTCTGCGGCGCCGATCAACGCCTTCAGCCTGTGGAAGTCGAGCGATGTGCGCGTCGCCAAAGGCGAAGCGGAGTTGGCGACCTTCCACAAGACCGAAAATTCGTACCGCAAATTCTGCAAGCGCTGCGGCGGCCATGTCATGACCGAGCATCCGCGGATGCGGCTGATCGACGTCTACGCCAACCTCCTGAAGGGCTACACCCATAAGCCCACGCTGCACGCGAACTACGCGAGCAAGATGGTCTCGGTGCGCGACGGCCTGCCGAAATATGTCGATCTCCCCGCCGACCTCGGCGGCTCCGGCGAGACACTGCCGGATTGATGCAAGGTGTCTGGTGCGCAGGGTGGGCAAAGGTGCAGAGCACCGTGCCCACCATCTTTCGCTCATATACGCAAAAGTGGTGGGCACGCTTCGCTTTGCCCACTCTACGGCTCTGCAACCCGGGACTCGCTACGTCGCCATCTTCTCCGCGATCTTGTCCTGCGTCTTCGTCTCGAAGTCAGTCGCCTCGTGGCGCTCGTGCAGCTGGCTTGCGGGGTCACCCCAGGTGCGGTTGACCATGCGGCCGCGCTTCACGGCGGGCCGCCTGGCGATCTCGTTGGTCCATCGCTGCACGTTCTTGTAGTCCTGCACCGAGAGGAATTCGCCGGCGCCGTAGAGCAGCCCCTTGGCGAGCGCGCCGTACCAGGGCCACACCGCGATGTCGGCGATCGTGTACGCATCACCTGCGAGATGCGCGCTTTCGGCAAGCCGCCGGTCGAGCACGTCGAGCTGGCGCTTCGTTTCCATCGCAAAGCGGTCGATCGGATACTCCATCTTGCTCGGCGCATAGGCGTAAAAATGGCCGAATCCGCCGCCAAGATAGGGCGCGCTGCCCATCTGCCAGAACAGCCAGGACATGCACTCCGTGCGGGTCTTGACGTCCTTTGGCAGGAAGGCGTCGAACTTTTCGGCGAGGTAGAACAGGATCGAGGCGGATTCGAACACCCGAATCGGCTCGGGGCCGGAGCGATCCATCAGCGCCGGAATTTTTGAATTCGGGTTGATCGCGACAAAGCCGCTGCCGAACTGCTCGCCCTTGTTGATGTTGATCAGCCAGGCGTCGTATTCGGCGCCCTTGTGACCGAGCGCCAGCAGTTCCTCGAGCATCACCGTGGCCTTGACGCCGTTGGGCGTCGCCAGCGAATAGAGCTGCAGCGGGTGGCGGCCGACCGGCAGCTCCTTGTCGTGGGTGGCGCCGGCGATGGGACGATTGATGCTGGCAAAGCGCCCGCCGCTCTCCTTGTTCCAGGTCCAGACTTTTGGCGGCTCGTAAGGGGCGTCGGTCATGCAAGAGGCTCCAGCGCGATGTTGCGCGAAATGTTAGCTAGCATCGAATGCGGGATTGGCAACGGCTTTTGCCCATCATTTCGCTCCCTTCGCTTCTTGTCTTGATGGCCGGACCGCATTCTATCGGTCTTGCGAAAGCGCAATGTCCTCTGATTATTTTGCGCAGCGGAATGCCTCTGCCTCAGGCCGGCATCTGCACGCAAGAAGCGCATGGAAATCCGGCTTGGATGGGATGATGCGATGGGCTAGCGTCGATTTGCGCATTCGCCGATCCAAGCAAGAACAGCAGCGCAAAGACTGCCGCCGGGAGAAATACATGAAATCGCCGATTTGCGACATGCTGGGGATCGAATTCCCGCTGTTCGCCTTCAGCCATTGCCGCGACGTCGTCGCCGCCGTCAGTCGCGCCGGCGGATTTGGCGTACTGGGCGCGACCGTGCACACGCCGGAAACCGTGGAGCGCGAGCTGAAATGGATCGACGACCACGTCGACGGCAAGCCCTATGGCATCGACGTGCTGATCCCTGAAAATATCTCGACCGCCGGCGAGAAGAACGTCACCTGGAAGAGCCTGGAGGCGCGCGTGCCGCAGGCGCACCGCGACTACACTCGCGATCTGCTGAAGAAATACGACATCGAGCTCACCACCACGAGCGTGGCCGACAACCAGCCGCAGCCGTTCGACGCCAGGACCGCGCTGGAAATGCTGGAGGTCGCGTTCCGCCACCCGATCCGCCTGATCGCGAACGCGCTCGGTGTGCCGCCGAAGCAGATGATCGAGATGGGCAGGAAGCACGGCGTGCCGGTGGCGGCGCTGGTCGGCGCCAAGGAGCATGCGATCCGCACGGTCGCTGCCGGCGTCGACATCCTGGTCGCGCAGGGCACCGAGGCCGGCGGCCATTGCGGCGAGGTCTCGACCATGGTGCTGGTGCCGGAGGTGATCAAGGCGATCAAGCCGATCCGCGACGTGCCGGTGCTGGCGGCCGGCGGCATCATGACGGGCAGTCAGATGGCGGCCTGCATGGCGATGGGCGCGGCCGGCGCCTGGACCGGCTCGGTGTGGCTCGCCACCGTCGAGTCCGAGACCACCGAAACCTTCCGCGAAAAGATGATCGCGGCGTCCGCGCGCGACGCGGTGCGCTCCAGGGGCCGCACCGGCAAGCCGGCCCGCCAGCTCCGCTCGGTCTGGACCGATGCCTGGGACCGCGCGCCGGAGAGCCCGGGCTCGCTGCCGATGCCGCTGCAGAGCATCATCAGCCGCGACGCCTTCAACTCGATCGACCGCGCGGCGGCCGCCGGCAATGCCAAGGCCCGCGACCTCGTCAGCTATTTCGTCGGCCAGGGCGTCGGCCTGGTCGACAGCGTGAAATCGGCGGGCGCCGTGGTGCAGGAATTCAAGGAAGATTTCGTAGAGGCCGTCGAGCACATGAACGCGCTCGTCGCGGAGTAGCTTCCACATCGTCATTGCGAGCGAAGCGAAGCAATCCAGACTGCCTCCGCGGAACGATTCTGGATTGCTTCGCTTCGCTCGCAATGACAAGACAACCGACATTGCAGGAATTGATTAGAAAATCATGCCAGCGACCAGCATCCCCCCGGACCGCATTCCCGTCATCGTCGGCGTCGGCGAGATCGTCGATCGACCGAAGGAGATCGCAGACGGCATCGAGCCGCTCGACCTGCTGGAACAGGCGCTGCGGCGCGCGGAAGCGGATGCCGGGGCGAAACTGCTCGGCGGGGTGCAGTCGCTCGACGTGGTCAGCTTCCTGAGCTGGCGCTATCGCGATCCGGAGAAGCTCTTGGCGCAGCGGCTCGGCATTCAGCCATCGCACTGCTACTACGGCCCGGTCGGCGGCGAGAGTCCGATCCGCTATCTGCATGAGGCTGCACTGCGCATCGCGCGCGGCGAGTGCACGGTCGCAGCCGTCTGCGGCGCGGAGGCGCAGTCGACCGCGACCAAGGCCGAACGCGCCGGCGTGAAATTGCCGTGGACGCCCTTCGCCCACGACGTCGAGGAGCCGAAGCGCGGCGCGGCGTTCCAAAAACCCCTCGCCGTCAAGCTCGGCGTGTTCCGCCCCGTCACCGTCTATCCCTTCTACGAGGCCGCCTCGTCGGCGCAGTGGGGCCAGACCCCGCGCGAGGCGATGGCCGAATCCGGCATGCTGTGGGCGCGTTATTCGGACGCCGCCGCGCAAAATCCCAATGCCTGGCTGAAGCGCCGTTTCACGTCCGAGGAGATCACGACGCCGACCGCCGACAACCGGCTGATCGCCTGGCCCTATACCAAGCTGCAGGTCGCCAATCCCATGGTCAACATGGGCGGCGCGCTGCTGCTCACGAGTCTGGCCAAGGCGCGAGCGGCCGGCATCTCCGAGGATCGGCTGATCTATCCGCTCGGCGGCGCCTCGGCGGAGGAGCCGCGCGACTATCTCCTGCGCGACCAGTTCTACGAGAGCCATCCGCAGAACGCGGTGCTGCGCGCCGTGATGGATCTCGCCGGCGGCGACGGCAGGAGATTCGACGCCATCGAGCTCTATAGCTGCTTTCCCTGCGTGCCAAAGATGGCGCGGCGGACGCTCGGCTTAGGCGCCGACGTGCAGCCGACCGTGACCGGCGGCCTCACCTTCTTCGGCGCGCCGCTCAACACCTACATGACGCACGCGGCCTGTGCGATGGTGCGCCGCCTGCGCAGTGGCGCAAGGCTCGGCCTGCTCTACGGCCAGGGCGGTTTCGTGACCAAGCATCACGCGCTGATGGTGTCGCGGACGCCGCCGCGCGAACTGCTGTCGCAGGAGACGAGCGTGCAGGCCGTGGCGGATCGCAGCAAGCGTGCGGTGCCCGAGTTCCTCACGGAGGCCACCGGCAAGGGCAAGGTCGAGAGCTTCACGGTGATCTATGGCCGCAATGGCGAGGTCGAGCACGGCGTCGTCATGCTGCGCACGGAGGGCGACAAGCGGACGTTGGGGCGGATCCCGGCGAGCGAAGAGAAGACGCTGGCGCATCTTCTCGACATGGACCGCACGCCGGTGGGCTCGACCGGGGACATCACGATGGCCACCGACGGCGTGCCGGAGTGGCGGGTGGCGTAACTCCCGCCCCCTACCCCTTCACGTCCTGCTTTTCCGTCACCTTTTCCGGGTTGCCCTTCGCGGCCCCACCGGTGATGCGGACCCGATCGCCGTCGGCGAGGCCGTCCGGCGGCGCGACGATGACGCGGTCGTTCGCGGTGAGGCCCGAGGATAGCTCGATCTCGCGGCCGAGATCGCGGGCGATGGTCACGGTCTTGAACAGCACCTTGTCGTCCGGCCCGACGGTTGCGACCCGCAGGCCGCTGCGGTTGAAGATCAGCGCGCTCGCGGGGATGTGCAGCGGCGCGTCGTCGCGCTGC
Source organism: Bradyrhizobium sp. (assembly GCF_028868675.1). Lineage (GTDB taxonomy): Bacteria > Pseudomonadota > Alphaproteobacteria > Rhizobiales > Xanthobacteraceae > Bradyrhizobium. The sequence continues at coordinate 19,233 of NZ_JAGWUA010000038.1, read as the reverse complement.
AACGTCAGCTTCACGCCGGCATAGCCGCCGGGCATCAATTCGCCGCCGGCGTTGTCCAGACCGAGCTGCATGCGCGTGGTGCCCGAGGAGACGTCGACGGACTGCGAGGAGGCCTCCACCGTCGCCGGGAACGTCCGCGTCGGATATTCCGGTACCGATATCACGGCCTTGGCTCCGATCTTGATCGCCGGGACATAGCTCTGCGGCACGTTGACGTAGACGCGCAGCCTGGTGACGTCGGAGACCACGAACATCGCCGGCCCGCTGCCGCCCCCGGCATTGATCAGTGCGCCGACGTCGGTGTCGCGCGCGGTGACGATGCCGTCGAAGGGGGCCGTGATGTTCTTGTAGCCGGCGAGCGCCTCCAGCCGCTCGACGTTGGCCTGGCCGGCCTTGACCGCCGCCTTCTTGTTGGAGAGGTCGGCGGTGCGCTCGTCGATCTCCTGGGCGGAGACGAAGTTGGAGGCAACCAGCGACTTGCGCCGGGTCAGCGTCGCCTCGGAGAGCTTCGCACTCGCTTCCTGGCTCGCAAGATCGGCGCGCGCCTGCAGCAGCTGCTGGTCGAGGTCCGGCGCCTCGATCTCGGCGATCACCTGCCCGGCCTTGACCCTGGCGCCGATGTCGGCACTCCAGCTCTTCAAATAGCCGGAGACGCGGGCGAAGATCGGCGCGCGCGAATAGGCTTCCAGACGACCCGGCAGGTCGACGGTCGGGTTCATCACCTTGGCGTCGGGATTGACCACGGCAACCGTCGGGATCGCCTGGCGGTCGGTCCATTCGCGCAGCTTCGCAGCGTTGTCCTCGCGCGCGCGGATGCCTGATATCACCACCAGCACCGCGGCGGCGCCCGCCAACAGCCCAACGACGGCAAGCTTCCGGCGCGACACCGGTGCGGCCTGTTCAGTGGGCATGTGACAGCTCCGTTGCTGCGGCGGCCTTGGCGCCTTGCTTCTTGTGGACCATGCTAAAAACCACGGGCACGAACATCAATGTGGCAAAGGTGGCGAATACGAGCCCGCCGACCACGGCACGGCCGAGCGGGGCGTTCTGCTCGCCGCCTTCGCCGAACCCCAGCGCCATCGGCGCCATGCCGATGATCATCGCCAGCGCCGTCATCAGCACCGGACGGAAGCGGACGAAGCCGGCCTCGATCGCGGCCGCCAAAGGATCGCCCGTGACCTCGTAGCGCTCGCGCGCGAAGCTGATGACCAGCACGCTGTTGGCGGTCGCGACCCCCATGCACATGATCGCACCGGTCAGCGCCGGCACCGACAGCGTGGTGTGGGTCGAAAACAGCATCCAGACGATGCCGGCGAGCGCGGCCGGCAGCGCGGTGATGATCACGAACGGGTCCGACCAGGACTGGAAGTTGACCACGATCAGGAGATAGATCAGCACGACCGCGGCGAGCAGGCCGAACAGCAGGCCCGCAAACGCGCTGTTCATGGTCTGCACCTGGCCGAGCAGCACGACGGACGAGCCCTTCGGCACGTCCTGCGCAGTGTCCGCGATGGCGGCGCGGATCTCGGCGGCGACACCGCCGAGATCGCGCCCCTGCGTGGTGGCGAAGATCTGCACCATCGGCTGGATGTCGTATTGCGAGACCACGGCGCTGGAGGTCGAGCGCTTGATGTCGGCGATGCCGCCGAGGATCGGCGGGGTCGAGGTCGCAGCCGCCGTCATCGGCAACGTCTGCAGCGCACTCAGCGAATCCACCTTGAACTGCGGCGTCTGCATCACGATGGAATAGGACACGCCGTTGTCGGGGTTGAGGTAGTAGGTCGGCGCGACCTGAGCGCTGCCGGCGAGATTGACGACCAGGCTGTTGGTGACGTCGCGCTCGGTCAAGCCGACATATTGCGCGCGGGTGCGGTCGACGTCGATGTTGAAGGTCGGGCTGCTCGGCGATTGCTGGATGCGCGCGTCCGCCACGCCGGGAATTCGGCGGATGCGGGCCAGCAGCTTGTTCGCATAGGCGAAGTTGGCCTCCAGATTGGCGCCGCGGATCTGCAGGTCGATCGGCGCCGGCGCGCCGAAATTGAGGATCTGGCTGACGATGTCGGCCGGCAGGAACGCAAACGTCATGCCGGGGAACGCCGCCGGCAACTGCTCGCGCAAGGCCTTCACATACTCGTCGGTCGGGCGATGGCCTTCCCTGAGCTTGATCTGGATGTCGCCGTCCGCCGGGCCGATCACGCCGGTGTTGTTGTAGGTCATGTTGATGCCGGAGATCGGCATGCCGATGTTGTCGGTGAGCGTTTCGATCTCGCCCGGCGGGATCACCTTGCGGATCGCCTTCTGCACCTCGGCGAACTGGTTGGCGCTCTCCTCGACGCGGGTGCCGACCTGGGTGCGGACATGCATCAGGATCGAACCGGAATCGACCGCGGGGAAGAAGTTTCGGCCGAGATACGGCACCAGCAGGAACGACAATCCGATCGCGCCCAGGAAGCCGGCGACGAAGACGGCGCGGTGCGCCAGCGCGAGCGACAGCAGGCCGCGATAGCCGGCGCGCACCCGCTCGAAGCGCGCCTCGAAGCCGCGCTGGAACCAGACAAGAGGATTGCGCGAGGCCGGCGGCCCGCCCTCGCGATCGACATGCGGCTTCAACAGGTATTTCGCCATGGTCGGCACCAGCGTGCGCGACAAGATGAACGACCATATCATGGCGAACATCACCGCTTCCGCCATCGGCACGAACAGGAAGCGCGCCACGCCGGTGAGGAAGAACATCGGCACGAACACGATGCAGATGCAGAGCAGCGAGACGAAGGCCGGCGTCACGATCTGGCGCGCACCGTCCATGATCGCGGGTTCGACGTCCTTGCCGTGCTCGAGGTGCCAGTTGATGTTCTCGATCGTCACGGTGGCGTCGTCGACGAGGATGCCGACCGCGAGCGCGAGGCCGCCGAGCGTCATGATGTTCAGCGTCTCGCCGATCGCCGCCAGCATGACGATGGCACCGAGTACCGACAGCGGGATCGAGACCGCGATGATGACGGTCGAACGCCAGCTGCCGAGGAACAGCAGGATCATGACGCTGGTGAGCAGTGCCGCGGTGATGCCCTCGAAGGCCACGCCCGAAATCGCGCTGCGGACGAACACCGACTGGTCGCCGACGAAGCCGATCCTGAGCGCATCGGGGAGCTGGTCCTTGACGTCGATCACCTTCTGCTTGATGCCGGCGATGATGTCGAGCGTGGAGATGTAGCCCGCCTTCAGCACCATCATCAGCACCGAGCGGTTGCCGTTGACGTGCACGATGTTGGTCTGCGGCGGATTGCCGTCGCGGACGGAGGCGACGTCGCGGACGTAGACCATGGCGCCGTTCACGGCCTTGATCGGGAGGTCGCCGAGCTCCTCCATCTTCAGCGGCGAGTTGTTGAGCTGGATGTTGTATTCGAACTCGCCGATCTTCTGGGTGCCGACCGGCGTGATCAGGTTCTGTGCCGCGAGCGCGTTGGCGACGTCCTGGCCCGACAGCCCGCGGGCCTGCAGCGCGCTCGGGTCGAGGTCGATCTGCACCTGGCGCATCTTGCCGCCGAACGGATAGGGAATGGCGGCGCCCGGCACCGTGACCAGCGGCGTGCGGAGCTGGTTGATGCCGATGTCGGCGAGATTCTGCTCGGTCAGTCCGTCGCCCGACAGCGCCACCTGGATGATCGGCACGGTGGAGGCGCTGTAGTTCAGGATCAGGGGCGGCGTCGCGCCCGGCGGCATCGCCTTGATCAGCGTCTGCGAGATCGCGGTCACCTGCGCGTTGGCGGTGCGGATGTCGACGTTCGGCTGGAAGAAGATCTTGACGATGCCGAAGCCGTTGTAGGAATTGGCGACGATGTGCTCGATGTCGTTGACCGTCGTGGTCAGCGCGCGCTGGAATGGCGTCGTGATGCGGCCGGCCATCTGGTCCGGCGGCAGGCCGGTGTACTGCCAGACCACGCCGATCACGGGAATGCGGATGTCGGGAAAGATGTCGGTCGGAGTCCGCAGCGCGGCGAGCGGCCCGATGATCAGAAGCAGGAGCGCGAGCACGACGAACGTATACGGCCGGCTCAGGGCGATACGGACCAGAGCTATCATTCGCCGGGCATTCCAGATCGGGCCTGAGCACGGAATCCGCCCCCGCGGGGATCCCTTGTTTCCCCTTTACCCGAGCACCCGGAAAAACGCCAACGCAGGCCGGCGCCTGGCCTTCACTTCCGCGCTACCGCACTGCAAAACGATGATCCCGCCATGCCGCACGCGCCGTCAGGCGGCGCGCACCGAGTTGAGGAACCTGTCGACCTCGAGCTTGAGGCGGTTTGAATCGCGCGACAGCATCTGCGCGGCGGAGAGCACCTGGGCGGAGGCCTCGCCGGTCTCCGAGGCGCCGCGCTCGACGTCGCCGACATTGGCGGAGACGCTCTGGGTGCCCTGGGCGGCCTGCTGCACGTTGCGGGCGATCTCCTGGGTCGCCGCGCCCTGCTCCTCGACCGCCGCCGCAATCGCGGACGCGATCTCGGACAATCGGGCGATCGTGCCGCTGATCTCGCGGATCGCGCCGACCGACTCCCGGGTGGCCGACTGGATGCCCGTGATCTGCTGGCCGATCTCCCCGGTCGCTTTCGCGGTCTGCTCCGCGAGCGCCTTCACCTCGGAGGCGACGACCGCAAAGCCGCGGCCGGCCTCGCCCGCCCGCGCCGCCTCGATGGTCGCATTGAGCGCCAGCAGATTGGTCTGTGCTGCAATCGTGTCGATCAGCTCGATGACGTCGCCGATCCGCGCCGCTGCCTGCGAGAGCTCGCCGATGCGATCGTTGGTCCGTCCCGCCTGGTCGACCGCCTCATTGGCGATCCGCGCCGAATCCTGCACCCGGCGGCCGATCTCGTTGACCGAGGACGACAACTCCTCGGTCGCGGAGGCGACCGACTGCACGTTGGTCGAGGCTTCCTCCGACGCCGCGGCGACCGTCACGCACAGCTCCCGGGCGTGCGCCGCAGTCGTGTTCAACGTGCTGGCAGACGCCTCGAGTTCGGTCGAGGCCGAGGAGACGGTATCGACGATCTCGCCGATCGCGGCCTCGAACCGCCCCGCAAGCCCGTGCATGTCGGCCTTGCGCTGCTCGGCGGCGATCCGGTCCTGCCTGATCTTGGCCTCGGCCTCGTCGCGGGCCTTCTGCTCGGCCTTGACCTTGAATCGCTCGACGGCGTGCGCCATCTCGCCGACTTCATCCTTGCGGTCGAGGCCGGGGAGAACGATGGAGAAATTGCCCTCGGCCAGCTCGCCCATGGCGCCGGTCAGCGCGTGCAGCGGACGCAGGATCCGCGAGAACGCGACCCAGAAGCTGAGCGAGGCGAGCGCGATGCTGGCGAGCAGGATGAGGCCGGCGACGACCAGGTTGGTCGTGCTCCTCGCGGCCTGATCGGTCGCTTCCTGATCCGCGGCGGCGCCGATGGCGTCGGCCAGACGCAGGATCGCGTTGATCGCGGTCGTGGCGCTGGCCACGAACTCGCTGCCGCTCATCTTGTAGTCGCCGCTAGCGCCAGCCGCGAGCACGCCGTCGCGGACCGCGCCATAGGTCCGGAAATAGTCCTGCTCGACGCCCGTGACGGCCTCGGCAACCTTGGCCGGAACGTCGCCACGCTCGGCAATCGGCGCGATGGTCGCCCAGGCGAGCTCGACATGGCCGCGGAAGCCGGCAATCCGGCCGATGCCTTCCGAGGTGAGCTTGGCGCGCGAGCTGATGACGCCGCCGACGAAGGCGCGCTCGCGGCCGGCATTTTCGGCCATCTCCGCAGTCAGATGCCGAAGTCCGACCAAGCGCGTCAGAGCCGTCGAGGGCGTATTGGTCAATGTCTCGAGCGTCAGGCGCAATCTGCTGGCGGCGACGTCGATGAGATCGGTGATGGCGGGCACAAATCCGTTGACCACCTCTGCCTCGCGGTCCGCCGCAGGCTTCGTGAGATTTGCGTCCACCCTTCCGCGAAACGCCTCGAACGCCTGGAAGGCGCGCTCGGCGTCGGCGATCCGCTGTCCGGCCGCCTGCATCGCGCTCACGCCGTGCAGGCGCTGGGCAGCTTCCCGAAATGCCTGATCCGGGCCCGAACGCTGCTTGACGATCTCGGCGCGGCGCTCGGGTGGGACGACCTCCGGCGATTTCAGCGCGGTATTGGTCATTCCCCGTTCGATGGCCCATTGTCCGGCGCTGTGCAGCAGCAGCCGCGAAATGCCGTTGAGGTCGACGAAGGCGACTGCCTCCTGCCGGTCACGGTAAGCTTCGAAGGACGTATAGGAGGCGGTGGCGATGCCCATCAGGGCGAGCGCCGAGACGATCAGGGGAAGGACCGTTCCAATTCTCAAATTCACGTTCGCCTCTTTCTCACCGGCACCGATCCCGAAGGAGGAAGATCAAGAGGCTATCCCGGTCTTCGCAATCTGACGTCGTTTCATGTCAAGATTGCCGTCGCTTCGTTGCGCCGTCGGCTCGCATATTTGGCGAATAGTTTAAACGCTCGATGAAGCCGCCCGACCGTACAAATACGGGGATCGACGTCGTCGAGCCCGCGAAGGACGGGCGGCGACGTCGTCTGCGCTCAGCGCATGAGGCCAAGCGCGTCAGCGAAGAACTGCGGTCCGCCGAAATTGCCGGATTTCAACGCAATCAGCATGTCACCTTCGCGGGCGCCGACCGCGCGCAACACCGGCACCCCGGCTGCGATCTCCGCGCCGACGAGGAAGCCGGGAATCTGCAAACGATCGACCACCGCGCCCGACGTCTCGCCGCCGGCGACGATCAGCCGCCGCACACCCGATCGCACAAGCCCCTCGGCGATGTCGGCCATTGCCTGCTCGATGGCGTGGCCGGCAGCCTCGCGGCCGTGCCGCGCCTGCACGGCAGCGACCGCCTCCGGCGTCGCGCTCGAGGCGATCAGCACCGGGCCGTCGGCGAGACGCGGTCCCGCCCAGTCCAGCGCGCGCTTCGCCTCGTCCTTGCCGGTGACGATACGCTCGGGATCGAGATGCAGCACCGGCATGATCTTTTCCGCGTTCGCAATCTGCTGCAGCGTCGCCTGCGAGCAGCTTCCGGCGAGACACGCCGCAGGACCGCCGACCGGCGCACCGGCGTCGGCGGCATTCGGCCTGGTCTCGCGCGCAGCGACCTGCGCGCGTGCGAGGCCAAGGCCGATGCCGGAGGCGCCGACCGAAAGCCGGTGTGCGGCGGCAACCCGGCCGATGGTCTCGAGATCGGAATCGAACACGGCATCGACGATCGCCGCGCCAATGCCCTTGGCCGCGAGATCGGCGAGCCGCGCGCGCACCGCGTCCGCGCCGCGCGCCACGGCGGCGAGATCGACGAGGCCGACCTGCGTCTTGCTCTGGTGCGCCAGCACGCGCACCAGGTTCGAATCATGCATCGGGTTGAGCGGATGGTCCTTGAGCGGGCTCTCGTTGAGCGGCACCGAGCCGACGAACAGGTTGCCCTGGTAGACGGTGCGTCCCGTTTCGGGAAAGGCGGGCGTCACCAGCACGACCGCCTCGCCGCAATCGGCGCGCAGCGCGTCCATCACCGGACCGATATTGCCTGCATCGGTGGAATCGAAGGTCGAGCAGATCTTGAACAGCACGTGCGAGGCGCCGCGGCCGCGCAGCCATTTTTCGGCGGCGCGCGAGCGCGTCACCGCAAGCCCCGCCTCGATCGATCGGCTCTTCAAGGAAACGACGACGGCATCGACCTCGGGCAGCGCCAGGTCGTCCGCGGGCACACCGATGGTCTGCACCGTGCGCAGGCCCGCTCGCGTCAGCGTGTTGGCGAGATCGGAGGCGCCGGTATAGTCGTCGGCGATGCAGCCAAGAGACAGCTCCACTGACGGCGTCACGGCTTTACTCCGGCATAGGGCTTGAACCAGCCGAGGCCGTCCTCGGTCCTGCCACGCGGATTGTATTCGCAGCCGACGAAGCCGGAATAGCCGAGCCGGTCGAGCTCAGTGAACAGGAAGGGATAGTTGAGCTCCTCGCCGTCGGGCTCGTTGCGCGAAGGGATGCTGGCGATCTGGATGTGGCCGATGATCGGCATCATCTCGCGCAGCCGCATCGTGACGTCGCCATGGATGATCTGGCAGTGATAGACGTCGAACTGCAGCTTCAAATTCGCGATCTTCAGCTCGTCGATGAGATCGCGCGCGAAGAGAAAGTCGTTGAGGAAGTAGCCGGGCACGTTGCGCGGATTGATCGGCTCGATCACGACGTCGAGGCCGTGCGGCGCGAAGAACTCCGCCGCCCACGCGACCGACTTGTAGAACGCCTCGACCGCGAGACGATCGCTGCGGTCGGCGATCCCGGCCATGAGATGCAGGCGCTTGACGCCGGTCGCCTTGGCGTAAGGAAGCGCGGTGTGCAGGCTCTGCTCGAGATCGGCGAAGCGGTCGGGCAGCGCCGCGAACCCCTTCTCGCCGGCGTTCCAGTCGCCGGGCGGCAGGTTGAACAGCGCCTGCATCAGGCCGTTGCGCTTCAGCCGCGCGCCGACCTCCTCGGCCGGGTGCTCGTAGGGAAACAGGAACTCGACCGCGGTGAAGCCGGCCTTGGCCGCGGCGTCGAACCGGTCGAGGAACGGCACCTCGGTGAACATCATCGAGAGATTGGCGGCAAAACGCGGCATGCGGACGTCCCCTCAGTTCTCGCCGGGCAGCTTCGTTCCGGTGACGCGCGCATACACGCGCGCGACCGACGCGTCGTCGTCGCGGCCCATGCCGGCTCCGGCCGTCATCAGGAACATCTGCAGCGCGGCGGCGGCGACCGGCACCGGGAACCTTGCGGTCCGCGCCATGTCCTGGATGATGCCGAGGTCCTTGACGAAGATCTCGACCGCGCTACGCGGCGTGTAGTCGCCGTCGAGCACGTGCGGCATGCGGTTCTCGAACATCCAGGAATTGCCAGCCGAGGCCGTGATCACCTCGTAGACCTTGCGGATGTCGAGGCCCTGCTTGGCGGCAAAGGCGATCGCCTCGGACGCCGCGGCGATGTGGACGCCCGCGAGCAGCTGGTTGATCATCTTGAACGCGGCGCCCTGGCCCGCCGCATCGCCGAGCTCGTAGAGCTTTGCGGCCATCGCGTCGAGCGCGGGACGCGCTCGCGTGAAGGCCGCGGGACTGCCGGAGGCGAGAATCGTCAGTTCGCCCTGCGCCGCACGCTGCGCGCCGCCGGAGATCGGCGCGTCCAGATAGTGCCGGCCGGTCGCCTCCAGTCGTTTTGCGAGCCGCCGCGCGACGTCGGGATCCATGGTGGCGGAGGACACGAAGACGCTGCCCGCGGGCATGGTCTCGGCGGCGCCATCCTTGCCGAACAGGATGATCTCGGTCTGCACGGCGTTGACGACGACGCTGACGACGATGTCGGCGCTCTTCGCCGCTTCCGCCGGCGTTCCGGCGCCCGCGCCGCCGTCCTTGACGAAGCGCGCGACCGCGTCCGCCGAGACGTCGCAGCCCGTCACGGCAAATCCCCTGCGCTTCAGCGAGGTCGCCATGCCGAATCCCATCGAGCCGAGCCCGACGACGGCGATACGCTGCTGTTGCGAGTTGGACATGCGGCTATTTCCCCTGGAAGCGTTCCCTCGCGCCGCCTCTCGTGGAGCGGCGCGCCGAACCGCATATCACGGCTTGGCCGCGCTGCCAAAGCATGAGACAACGAGGCAGGACGGGCATGCTTCCATGAGCAGCGAGACACGGCTTCGCGAGGACATCTGCCGCTTCGGACGCTCGCTGTTCGAGCGCGGGCTGACGCCGGGCTCCTCCGGCAATATCAGCGTCAGGCTCGACGACGGCGGGTGGCTGGTGACGCCGACCAATGCCTCGCTCGGCTTCCTCGATCCGTCACGGCTGTCACGGCTGAATGGGCGGGGAAAGCTGCTCTCCGGCGACGCCCCGACCAAGGAGGTGCCGCTGCACACCGCGCTCTACGAGACGCGGGAGGCGGCGCGCGCCGTCGTGCACCTGCACTCCACCCATTCGGTCGCCCTCTCCATGCTGCCGGAAATCGACCCGCGCGCCGCGCTGCCACCGATGACGGCCTACTATCTGATGAAATGCGCGCCGACCGCGCTCGTGCCCTACTTTCGCCCCGGCGACCCCGCCGTCGCCGACGCGATCAAGGGACTCGCCGGCCGATATTCATCGGTGTTGCTCGCCAATCACGGCCCGGTGGTCGCGGGCGACACGCTCGAGGCCGCGGTCTTCGCGACCGAAGAGCTGGAAGAGACGGCAAAGCTCTACCTGCTGCTGCGCGGGATGAACCCGCGCTATCTCACGCCCGAGCAGGTCGCGGACCTCGTGAAGGCGTTCGGGCTGACGCCGCCGGAGCATGGCGGGCATCGCTAGCGGCCCGCTAAATCACCGCCATGCTTCTGTTCTTCAGGTCCGTCACCAGCATCAGGCCGGGTGAATGCGTGATCGCGAACGGCAGCTTCGCAGCGTTGATGACCGATTGTGGCGTGACGCCGCAGGCCCAGAACACCGGGATCTCGTCGTCCGCGACCGGCACGGGATCGCCGTAGTCGGGCTTCGCGATATCCTTGATGCCGATCAGGTTCGGATGGCCGAGATGGACCGGCGCGCCGTGCACCGCCGGATAGCGCGAGGTGATCTGCACCGCGCGGATCGCGTCCGCCGGCTCGAACGGGCGCATCGACACCACCATGGGTCCGGCGAACGGTCCCGCCGGGCTGCAGGCGATGTTGGTGCGGTACATCGGCACGCGCACGTTGCACTCGATGTGGCGGATCGGCATGCCCTCGTCGAGCAGCGCCTCCTCGAACGAGAACGAGCAGCCGAGCACGAAGGTGACGAGGTCGTCGCGCCAATGCTTCATGACGTCGGTCGGCTCGTCCACCACCTCGCCGTCGCGCCAGACCCGGTAGCGCGGCACATCGGTGCGGATGTCGAGATCGGCGCCGAGCGCCGGGATACGCGGATTGCCGACGTCGGACATGCCGATGATCGGGCACGGTTTTGGATTGAGCTGGCAGAAGCGGTGAAAGTCGCCGGCGTACTTTGCGGGGATGATGGCGAGGTTGCCCTGCACGAAGCCGGGTGCGACGCCGGCCGTGGACGAGGCCATGCCGTTGCGGCAGGCCAGACGGGCCTGAAGGCTGGGGAGTATCCCGGTTGTTCCAGCTTGCTGCGCTGCCACCAAAACGGTCATGTGATCGCATTGCCTCCGGTCTCGACGGGACCAGCCAACACCAGACAAGCCATAAAGTCCATTCCCCATCGTCAACTGCGCGACGATCGCGCATTGCAGGCTCGCGGTTGACGCCGCCGTGGCGGCGCGTCATTGAACGGAGGCCAAGAATTGACGTCATTCCGCACCTCTCGAAGCGAGAACCCGGAAGGACAGCCGAGTGGGATGAACGCATGAGCCGAGCCGCCACCAACCTGCAGATCGATTCCGCCCGCCTCTGGGGCTCCATCCATGAGACCGCGAAATTCGGCGCGACGCCGAAGGGCGGCGTGCGGCGGCTGACGCTGAGCAGCGAGGACAAGCAGGTGCGCGACTGGTTCCGCCGGGCTTGCGAGGGCGCCGGCCTCGAAGTGCATGTCGACACGCTCGGCTCGATGTTCGGATTGCGCCGGGGACGTGACATGTCGAAGCCGCCGGTCGGCATCGGCTCGCATCTCGACACCCAGCCAACCGGCGGCAAGTATGACGGCATTTTGGGCACGCTCGGCGCGCTGGAGGTGATCCGCACGCTGAACGACGCCGGCATCGAGACCGAGGCGCCGATCTGCGTCGTCAACTGGACCAACGAGGAAGGCTCGCGCTTCGCGCCGGCCATGATGGCGTCTGCCGCCTATGTCGGCGATTTCACCACCGACGATATCCTGTCGCGCAAGGACGCGGACGGCACGACGGTCGGACAGGCGCTCGATACCATCGGCTATCGCGGCGACAGGCCGGTCGGCTTCCAGAAACTCGGCTGCTTCGTCGAGCTGCACATCGAGCAGGGACCGATCCTGGAAGCCGAGGAGAAGACCATCGGCGTGGTTGATTCCGGCCAGGGCGTGCTGTGGTACGACGGCCATATCACCGGCTTCGAGAGCCACGCCGGCTCGACCCCGATGCCGCTACGCCGCGACGCGCTGGCAACGCTGTCGGAGATCGTGCTCGCGATGGAGGCGATCGCGAAGAAGCACGGGCCGAAGGCGGTCGGCACCGTCGGCGAGGCCGTGATCGCAAATCCCTCCCGCAACGTCATCCCCGGCGAAATCGCCTTCACGGTCGACACCCGCAGCGCGGACGACGCCATCCTGGATGCGCTGGATCGCGACCTCCGTGCGGCCATCGCCGAGATCGCCGCGCGGCGCAAGGTCGAGGTGAAGCTCGACCTGGTCTGGCGCAAGCCGCCGACGCATTTCGATCCGAAGCTGATCGCGGCGGTGGAGAACGCGGCGCGGATGCTCGGCTATTCCAACCGCCGAATCACCTCCGGCGCCGGGCACGACGCCTGCAACCTCAACACCGTGATGCCGGCGGCGATGGTGTTCGTGCCCTGCAAGGACGGCATCAGCCACAACGAGCTGGAGGATGCGACCCAGACCGACTGCGCCGCCGGCACCAACGTGCTGATGCACACCGTGCTGGCGCTGGCCGGCATCGCGTCCTGATCGTCCCGGAGAATCGTCATGCGCGGAGTCTTCGCCGACGCCAACGAGGCCCTTGCCGTCATCATGGAGCGGCTGGAGAAGCCGGGCGATCCCAGGGTGCGGATCCATCGTGACCCCGACATCAAGCCAGAGCAGTACCCGGCCGTGCTCGACGGCGCCGAGATCGCGATCGTCGACCACACCGCGCTGCCGACCGCGGTCGCGAAGAAATGCACGGGGCTGAAGCACGTGGTGTTCCTCGGCACCGGTGCGCGCAGCTACATGAACCCGGAGGAACTGGCCGAGCTCGGCATCTCCGTGCACCTGATCAAGGGCTATGGCGACACCGCGGTGGCGGAAGCCGCGATCGCGCTGATGTGGTCGTCGGCGCGCGTGATCGCGCAGATGGACCGCGAGATGCGCGCCGGCAACTGGCTGCGTGAGGACGGCATGCAGCTCACCGGCAAGACGCTCGGCCTGATCGGCTTCGGCGGCATCGCCGCGGAGGTCGCGCGCATCGCCTCGGGCAGCGGTATGAAGGTGATCGCCTGGAACCGTTCGCCGAAGCAGCATCCAGGCGTGCAATTCGTCGACCTCGACACTCTGCTTGCAAAGAGCGACGTGGTGTCGATTCATCTGCTGCTCAACGACGAGACCCGCGGCATGATCACCGGCGAGAAGATCGCGAGGATGAAGCCGGGCGTCATCCTCATCAACACCGCCCGCGGCGCCATCGTCGACGAGGCCGCGATGATCGACGCGCTGAAATCGGGCCACATCCGCCACGCCGGCCTCGACGTCTTCAACATCGAGCCGCTGCCGAGGGATCACGAGCTGACGAAATTGCCGAACGTCACGCTGTCCGCGCATTCCGCCTTCCGCACCCCCGAGGCGAGCGAGAATTTGATCGAGGCGGCATGGCAGCACTGCAGACGGATTGCGGCGGGATGACGTTCTCTGTCGTCCCGGACAAGCGAGCGGAGCGAGCGCCGATCCGGGACCCATACCCACAGGGTGTAGTTTGGCGAAGATTCGTGGTTGCAAGCTCACACCACAACTGCGCCTTGGGGTTATGGGTCCCCGCCTTCGCGGGGACGACACCAGGGAGCTTTGCGCCAGCGCAGCTCTAATCCACCGTCTCCGCGGCTAATCCACCATCTCCGCGACCGCCTTGCCGCAGGCGGTGGTGTCGGCGTTGCCGCCGAGATCCCTTGTGCGCAGCGTGCGTTCGCCGAGCGTGCGCTCGATCGCATCGACGATCGATCGGCCCGCTTCCTTCTCGCCGAGATGCTCGAGCATCATCGCGCCCGACCAGATCATGCCGATCGGGTTGGCGATGCCCTGCCCCGCGATATCGGGCGCAGAGCCATGCACCGGCTCGAACACCGAGGGGAAATTGCGCTCGGGGTTGATGTTGCCCGACGGCGCAATGCCGATGGTGCCGGTACAGGCCGGGCCGAGATCGGACAGGATGTCGCCGAACAGGTTCGAGCCGACCACGACGTCGAACCAGTCCGGATGCAGCACGAAGTTCGCGGTCAGGATGTCGATGTGGTACTTGTCCCACTTCACGCCCGGATACGTCTTCGCCATCGCCTCCACGCGCTCGTCCCAATAGGGCATGGTGATGGAGATGCCGTTCGACTTCGTCGCCGAGGTCAGGTGCTTCTTCGGCCGCGACTGCGCGAGCTCGAAGGCGAACTTCAGGATGCGGTCGACGCCGATCCGCGTCATCACCGTCTGCTGGGTGACGAACTCGCGATCGGTGTCCGGGAACATGCGCCCGCCGACGGATGAATATTCGCCCTCGGTGTTCTCGCGCACCACCCAGAAATCGATGTCGCCGGGCTTGCGGTTCGCCAGCGGCGACGGCACGCCCGGCATCAGCCGCACCGGGCGCAGGTTCACGTACTGGTCGAACTCGCGGCGGAACTTGATCAGCGAGCCCCACAGCGAGACGTGATCCGGAATCTTCGCCGGCCAGCCGACCGCGCCGAAATAGATCGCGTCGTGCCTGCCGATCTTCTCCTTCCAGTCGTCCGGCATCATCTGGCCGTGCTTCTCGTAATAGTCCCAGGACGAGAAGTCGAAATGGTCGAAATGCACGGCGACCCCGTGCTTCTTCGCCGCCGCCTCCAGCACGCGCAGGCCCTCCGGCATCACTTCCTTGCCGATGCCGTCGCCGGGAATGACCGCGATCCGGTATTGCTTCTTGCTCATCGAGAAATTCCTGCTTGTCAGAGCGGTCCGGCCGTGAGGCCTGCCGCATCGCCCTGCAATGAACCAAACCGGCCGGCTGTGCAACGCTGCACTGCAATGTTGACCGAGGCGGTGTTCGCCGCCTACTGATCTCATCCTGCCTGTCCGACCAGCGAGACATTTCGATGGATCTGCATCTGCGCGGCAAGCGCGTGCTCGTTACCGGCGCCTCCAAGGGCATTGGCGCCGCCGCCGCCGAGGTCTTTGCCGAGGAAGGCTGCGATCTCCTGCTGGCGGCCCGCGGCGGCGATCAGCTCAAGGCGCTGGCCGAACGGCTGCGCTCCGCGCACCAGATCGACGCCGCCGCCTGCGTGGTCGACCTGCGCAAGAGCGAGGATGTCGCAAGGCTCGCGAAGGAGGCGGCCGACATCGACATCCTCGTCAACAATGCCGGCGACATCCCCGGCGGTTCCATCGACAGGATCGACGAGGCGGCCTGGCGCCACGCCTGGGACTTGAAGGTGTTCGGCTATGTCAACCTGACGCGCGCGGTCTATGCGCAGATGAAAGCGCGCGGCGGTGGCGTGATCGTCAACGACATCGGCGCAGCCGGCGAAAAGTTCGACGCCAACTATATCTGCGGCAGTGCCGGCAACGCGGCGCTGATGGCCTTCACCCGCGCGCTGGGCTCGAAGAGCCTCGCCGACAACATCCGCGTGGTCGGCATCAATCCGGGTCCGGTCGGCACCGACCGCCACGTCACCCTGCTCAAGACCCGCGCCAAGAACCAGTTCGGTGACGAAAACCGCTACAGGGAATTCCAGAAGGGCCTGCCGCTCGGCCGTCCCGCGCATGCCCGCGAGATCGGCGATCTCATGGCGTTCCTCGCCTCGGACCGCTCGGGCTACACCTCGGGTGTGATCTTCACCGTCGACGGCGGCATCAGCGCGGGGTGGGGATAGTTCGCTCGACGCGCAGCTCATGCTCGGTCATTGTGAGGAGCGAAGCGACGAAGCAATCCATGCTCTCAGCTGTGGAAGCGTTTCTGGATTGCTTCGCTTCGCTCGCAATGACGAGACCAAGAACGAACATAGGGAGCATCACACTTGTCCAACCAGGACCTGATCCGGCAAACCGCCTGCACCGTCGTCGACAAGCTCAGATCCGGCGAAGTGACCCCGCTCGATCTGCTCGACGTGCTGGAGACGCGCATCAAGGAGGTCGACGGCAAGGTGAACGCGCTGCCGACGCTGTGCTTCGACCGCGCGCGCAGGAACGCCAGGGCGCTGATGGGCAAGCCCGTGGCCGAGCGCGGCCTGCTCGCCGGCATGCCGATGCCGATCAAGGACCTGACCGACGTCGAGGGCGTGCTCAACACGCAGGGCTCGCCGATCTTCAAGGACAATGTCTCGAAAAAGTCCGACATCCTGGTCGAGCAGCTCGAGCGCAACGGCGCCGTGGTCTATGCCAAGTCGAACACGCCGGAGTTCGGCGCCGGCGCCAACACCTTCAACGAGGTGTTCGGCGCAACCCTCAATCCCTGGAACACCTCGCGCTCCGCGGCCGGCTCGTCCGGCGGCGCGGCGGCCGCGCTCGCGTCCGGCATGGCCTGGCTCGCGCACGGCTCCGACATGGGCGGCTCGCTGCGCAATCCCGCGAGCTTCTGCGGCATCGTCGGCCTGCGGCCGAGCATCGGCCGCGTCGCCCACAGCCCGGCGGTGGCCATCGACCGCAATCTCGGCCAGCAGGGACCGATGGCGCGCAACGTCGAGGACGTCGCGCTGCTGCTCGACGCCATGAGCGGCGAACATCCCGCCGATCCGCTCTCGCTGCCCTCGCCGCCCGTCTCCTTCCTGTCGGCGGTGCGTGCGGGCAGCAAGCCGAAGCGTGTCGCCTATTCGCCCGATCTCGGTATCACCCCCGTCGATCCCGAGGTCAGGGCCGTGACGCGCAAGGCCGCCGAGCGCTTCGCGGAGGACGGCGTGATCGTGGAGGAGGCGCATCCGGATCTGCGCGAGGCGCACGAATGCTTCCACGTGCTGCGCGCGCTCGATTTCGCCATGAGCAAGGCCGAGCTGCTCCGCACCAAACGCGAGCTGCTCAAGCCCGAGGTGATCTGGAACATCGAGGAAGGGCTGAAGCTCACCGTCGACCAGATCGCGCGCGCCGAGGCGCAGCGGGTGGCGATGACCGCCCGCACCGTCGAGTTCTTCAGGACCTACGATCTCCTGCTCGCGCCTGCGACCATCGTGCCGCCGTTCCCGATCGAGCACCGCTACGTCGCCGAGTGCGACGGCAAGACCTTCGAAAACTACGTGCTGTGGCTCGGCATCGTCTACGCGATCACGCTGGTGTGCTGCCCGGCGCTGTCCTTGCCGTGCGGCTTCACGGCGAACGGCCTGCCGGTCGGCCTGCAGATGATCGCCGCTCCGCGCGGCGACGCGCAATTGCTCGCGGGCGCCAAAGTGCTGGAGGACATTCTGGGCGTGCGCGGCACGACGCCGATCGACCCGCGGGTGAAGAAGTAGAGAGAAGGTACGCGCCGCTCGCTCGACGCGCCCCCTCGCCCCGTTCTTACGGGAAGAGGGTTGGGGTGAGGGGCTGCTTCCACAGGTTCGATGCGAGTTGAACTCGCTGAGGCTCCCCCTCACCCGCCACGCTTCGCGTGTCGGCGTCTCCCCGCAAGCGGGGAGAGGCGAAGGATCGTCACCTCGCGCGGGTCGCCTCCAGGCTGCGGCTGTAGCGCGACATCGCGAAGCAGAAGACGAAATAGATCGCGGCCACGAAGATGTAGACCTCGACCGAAAACTGCTGCCAGGCCGGATCGATGATCGCGGTCTTGGCGGTGGTGAGCAGGTCGAAGATGCCGATGATGAGGACGAGGCTGGTGTCCTTGAAGAAGGCGATGAAGGTGTTGACCAGCGGCGGGATGACGTGGCGGATGGCCTGCGGCAGGACGATCAGGCGCTGCTTGCGCCAGTAGGACAGGCCGAGCGCGTCGGCGGCCTCGTATTGCCCGCGCGGCACCGCCTGCAGTCCGCCGCGGATCACCTCGGCGAGATAGGCGCCGGCGAACAGCACGATCGCGATCTGCGCGCGCAAGAGCTTGTCGATGTTGAAGCCGCTCGGCATGAACAGCGGAAACATCACGCTCGCCATGAACAGCAGGCTGACCAGCGGCACGCCGCGGATCAATTCGACATAGAGCACGCAGAGCGATCGGATCGCCGGCAGCTTGGACCGCCGCCCCAGCGCGACCAGGATGCCGAGCGGGAAGCCGAACGCGAGGCCGAACGTCGCCAGGATCAGCGTCACCGGCAAGCCGCCCCAGCGGTCCTGCTCGACGAAGGGAAGCCCGAGCACGCCGCCCCACATCAGGATGCTGATCAGCGCGAGTGCTGCGATCCAGACATAGACCAGTTCGCGCCGCCACCAGGCGCGGCGGGTCGAGACGTAGAACAGCGCGATGAAGATCAGGATCGCGAGCGCTGGCCGCCATTGCTGGTCGAACGGATAGGTGCCGAACAGGATGAAGCGGTATTTCTCGGGGATCACGGCCCAGCAGGCGCCGAGCCCGCGTGCCGCGCGGCAGGCGGCGGAATCGTTGGCGGGCGTGAGCCAGACCGCGTTGGCGACGCCCCACTGCACGAAGGAGACCACGCCCTTCGCCAGCACGGCCAGCAGCACGACCGAGAGGATGCCGTTCGGGATCGACGAGAACAGGTTCTCGCGCAGCCAGCGCAGCACCGGGTTGGACGGCCCCCTGCCCGATCGCGCACGCGGCGCGCGCGGAAGCTCCGGCATGTCTGTCACCGCGGTCATGCTCAGCGCTCCACCAGCGCGATGCGCGCGTTGAACCAGTTCATGAACAGGCTGATGCTCAGGCTGATGGTGAGGAACACCGCCATGATCAGCGCGATCGCCTCGATCGCCTGGCCGGTCTGGTTGAGCGTGGTGTTGGCGATCGAGACCACGTCCTGGTAGCCGATCGCGACCGCCAGCGAGGAGTTCTTGGTCAGGTTGAGATACTGGCTGGTCATCGGTGGCACGATCACGCGCAGCGCCTGCGGCAGGATGATCTGCCGCAGCAGGAAGCTGCGGCGCAGGCCGAGCGCGTTGGCGGCGTCCCATTGTCCCCGCGGAACGGACTGAATGCCGCTGCGCACGATCTCGGCGATGAAGGCCGAGGTATAGGTCACGAGCGCGATCAGCAGCGCAAAATATTCCGGCGCCAGCGTCAGGCCGCCGACGAAGTTGAAGCCGCGCAGTTCCGGCCAGGCGATGGTCCAGGACACGCCCGTCAGCCACGACACCAGTGCCGGCGCCGCGGCGATCAGAACGAGCGCATAGGGCCAGGCCGGACGCGGCCGGCCGTCGCGCATCTGCTGCGCGATCAGATGGCGGCGCAGCAGAACGAACA
>NZ_JAGWUA010000234.1 GCF_028868675.1 Bradyrhizobium sp. | reverse complement strand
GGCGCGACCTCGCACCTTGCGTCAGGTCGGTTAAGCTGTTCGTGAAGAGCGTCCGGCTTGCATGATGAGTTGGAGATAACCGTCTGACGCGCGAAGGAAATTCGCGATGTTAGATTTCACCTCAGATGTCAGCGCCGGCGGCCTGCCGTCGCTGGCCGTGCCATCCGGAGAGGGGCAATGCGCAAACGATGGCGCGTGCACCTCCAGGCGGGTATGACGGATGCATGCTTCGCCCCCGTGAATGCCCCTGGAACCTTGCCGCATGATGCCGTCGGATGAGACCTACGACGTCGTGGTCATCGGCGCCGGCGCCGGTGGCATGACGGCTGCGGCGGTCGCGGCGGCCGAAGGCCTGCGCGTGCTGGTGATCGAGAAGACCGCCTTCGTCGGCGGCACCACCGCCTGGTCCGGCGGCATGGTCTGGATCCCCGCCAACGCCAAGATGAAGGAGGCGGGGCTGTCCGACAGCGTCACCGACGCCGTGCAATATCTCGCCAGCACGGTGCCGGAGGCCGCGAACGCGAATCTGCGCGCCGCCTTCCTGGCCCGCGGACCCGAGGCGATCGCCTGGCTCGAGGCCAACACCGAGGTGCGGCTGCAGCCGGTCAAGGCCTATCCCGACTACTATCCGGAGCGGCTCGGCGCCACGCCCGGCGGCCGCGTGCTGGAGCCGGTCGCCTTCGACGGCAGGAAGCTCGGCGCCGGTTTTGCCCGGCTGCGGCCGCCACTGCCGGAGTTCACGCTATTCGGCGGCATGATGGTCAACCGGCTCGACATTCCGCATCTGCGCCGGGTCGGAAAGTCGTTGCGGTCGACGCTGCGATCGGCGCGGCTGATCTCGCAATATGCGCTGCAGCGGCTGAAGAGCCCGCGCGGCACCACGCTGCATCTCGGCAATGCGCTGGCGGCGCGGCTCTACGCCTCGCTGCTGGCCCGGCAGGTCGAGATTCTCTTCAGCGCCGACGTCCAGGACCTCGCGATCGAGGCCGGCCGCGTGCGCGGGGTGATCATCCGTCACGGCGCGCGCGGTCGCCTGATCGCGGCGCGTCGCGGCGTGGTGCTCGCGACCGGCGGCTTTTCGCATGATGCGAGCCTGCGCAAGCGGTTCTTCCCCGCGGCCGCGGGATTCGTCTCGGCCACGAGTTCCGCCGGCACCGGCGATGGCCTGCGTCTTGCGGCCGCCGCCGGCGCCGCGCTCGACACGGGCGTTACGAGCGCCGCCTATTGGGTGCCGGCCTCGCTGTTCCGCCGCGCCGACGGCAGCCGCGGCGTGTTTCCGCACACGGTGACGGACCGTGCCAAGCCCGGCGTCATCGCCGTCAATGCCGCGGGCCGGCGCTTCGTCAACGAGGCGTTGTCCTACCATGAGTTCGTGCTCGCGATGCTGCGCGACGGCAATGGCGAGCCGGACCGGCCCTTCCATCTCGTCTGCGACCGCGACTTCCTCTGGACCTATGGCCTCGGCCGCATCAGGCCGTTCACCTGGAACTACAAGCGCCATGTGAAGAGCGGCGAGCTGATCGAGGCCTCCAGCATCGAAGAGCTGGCAGGCCGCATCGGCGTCAAGCCGTCCTCGCTCGCCGCGACGATCGCGAACTACAACGCCGACGCCGCAAAGGGCCGCGACCCCGAGTTCGGCCGCGGCAGCACCATCTATCAGCGTCACCTCGGCGATGCCGCCCATAGGCCGAATCCATGTGTGGCGCCGATCGCGCGCGCGCCGTTCTTTGCCTTGCGCATCCATCCCGCCGATCTCGGCACCGCCGTCGGCATGAAGGTCGATGCGCAGGCGCGCGTGCTGCGCGAGGATGGCACGCCGATTCCTGGCCTCTATGCCTGCGGCAACGACATGGCCTCGATCATGAACGGCAACTATCCGGGCCCGGGCATCACGCTCGGTCCGGCGCTGGCCTTCGGCTATATCGCTGGACGGCATTTGGCGGAGCACAACAGCGCGGCGGCGCCGGCGCAGGCGAGGGAGCAGGCATGACAGGCGGGCCGGCCGGATTTGCCATCAACACCTATTCCTACACCTTTGCCGGAAGTGCCTATGACACGGTGGCGCGGCTTGCCGACCAGGGCTATGGCGGCGTCGAGCTGATGTTCTTTCCCGGCCATCTCTGGCCGGACGATCTCGATTCGTCGTCCTTGCAGCGGCTACGCGATCTCTGCGAGCGAAAGCTGCGGCTCGTGTCCGTCAACATGCCGAACGTCGATCTCAACGTCGCCGCCGCGGTTCCGGAGATGCGGACCTATACGCTCGCGCTGCTCGAAAAATTCGTGCGCTGCGCCGGCGAACTCGGCGCCGGCGGGATCGTGATCGGGCCCGGCAAGCCGAATCCTCTGTTTCCGATGCCGCGCGAGCGCATGATACCGCACTTCTATCGCGCGCTCGACCGCCTTGCGCCGCTCGCGCGCGAAGCCGGGACGCAATTGTTCGTCGAGAACATGCCGTTTGCGTTCCTGCCGGATGCGGAGGCGCTGATGTCGGCATTGGACACGTACGGCGATGGCGGCATCCGCGTGATCTACGATGTCGCCAATGCGCACTTCATCGGCGAATCGCCCATCGACGGCCTGCGCAGGGTCAGGGATCGCCTCAGCCTCGTGCATTTCTCCGACACGACGCGAAGGCTCTACAAGCACGATCCGATCGGCCGGGGCGACATCCCGCTCGCCGGCATCGCCGAGGCATTCCGCGAGGTCGGTTATTCCGAGCTGCCGATGCTCGAGGTGATCTCGCACAACGCCGATGCCGACATCGCCGACAGTTGCCGGCGTCTCGCGGATGCCGGGTTCTGAGCGGCGTCTCTCTCAATAGGCACCGTCATTGCGAGCGAAGCGAAGCAATCCAGAATCTCTCCTCGGTGTCAGTCTGGATTGCTTCGTCGCTTCGCTCCTCGCAATGACGATCGGGGGGCCCGCTACTCCGCCGCGGCCGCGAAGCGGCTGTTGTCGAGCTCCGCTTCCAGCCGTGCGGTCTCGGCCAGCGCCTGCTTGACGTTGGCCTCCTTGACGTGGCCGTAGCCGCGGATCGTCTCCGGCACGCGCGCGAGCTTCGCCAGCGGCGGGATCTGCGCCGCCGTCAGGCCTGCGATCCGCCGGTCGATCATTGCAAGATAGTCTGTGACCAGCTTGCGCTCGGTCTTGCGCTCCTCGCTGCGGCCGAACGGGTCGAAGGCGGTGCCGCGCAGGAATTTGAGTCTTGCGAGCACGCCCATGGCGTGGATCATCCAGCCGCCATATTCCCGCTTCTGCAGGCGTCCGCTGGCGTCGCGGCTGGCGAAGATCGGCGGCGCCAGGTGGAATTTCAGCGTGTAGTCGCCGTCGAACTTCTCCGACAGTTTCTTGGCAAAGCTGCCGTCGGTGTAGAGCCGCGCAACTTCGTATTCGTCCTTGTAGGCCATCAGCTTGAACAGGTTCTTTGCCACCGCTTCGGTGAGGTCGGTCGAGGACGGCGCGGCCGCAGCTTCCGCCTTCCGCACCCTGGCGACGGCGGCGAGGTAGCGATCCGCGTAGGCCTTGTCCTGGTAGCTGGTCAGGAACTCCGCGCGGGTGGCGATGATGTCGTCCAGCGTCTTGATCGGCGCGCCGGCGCGGCTCTTGAACTGCAGTACGCTGCGCACCCGCGACATGTCGTGGGCGGCGAGCCGGCCCCAGGTGAAGGCGAGCTTGTTCATCTCGACCGCGGCGCCGTTGATCTCGATGGCGCGCAGCAGCGCCTCCAGCGACAGCGGGATCGCGCCCTTCTGGAAGGCGAAGCCCAGCATGAACGGGTTGGTGGCGATGCTGTCGCCCATCAGCGCCGCCGCAATGCCGGTGGCATCGACGATGTCGAGATTGGTCTCGCCGATCGCATCGCGCAGCGCGGTCTGCATCGCGCCCATCTCGAAATCGAGATCCGGGTTTTGCACGAAGCTCGCGGTCGGCTGGAGGTCGGCGTTGACGAAGGCCTTGGTCACGCCGCGTTCGGCGCGGCTGAGTGCTGCGGGACCCGCGGAGACGACCATGTCGCAGCCGAGGATGACGTCGGCCCCGCCGGTCGTGATGCGGACGGCGGAGATGTCCTCGGGCCTGGGAGCGATGCGCACATGGCTCATCACCGCGCCGTTCTTCTGCGACAGGCCGGTGAAATCCAGCGCCGAGCAGCCCTTGCCGTCGACATGGGCGGCCATGCCGAGCAGCGCGCCGATGGTGATCACGCCAGTGCCGCCGATGCCGGTGACCAGGATGTTGTAGGCGCCGTCGAGCTGGCGGGCCGGGGGCAGTGGCAGGTCGGCGAACAACTGGCCGGAGTCGACCGCCGAGGTCTTGATGCGCTTTAGCGTGCCGCCGTGCACGGTGACGAAGCTCGGGCAAAAACCCTCGACGCAGGAATAGTCCTTGTTGCAGTTCGACTGGTCGATCTGCCGCTTGCGGCCGAACTCGGTCTCCAGCGGCTGCACCGAGACGCAGTTCGAGGCCACCGAGCAGTCGCCGCAGCCTTCGCAGACCAGCTCGTTGATGAAGGCGCGCTTCTGCGGATCGGGGTAGAGCCCGCGCTTACGGCGGCGGCGCTTTTCGGCGGCGCAGGTCTGGTCGTAGATGATGACGGTGAGGCCCTTGACCTCGCGCATCTCGCGCTGGATCCGGTCGAGCTCGCGGCGATGATGCACGCTCGCGCCTTGCGGGAAGTAGCTGCCGCCCGGATATTTGCCGGGATCGTCGGAGACGATGGCGAGCCGCTTGATGCCCTCGGCCCAGACCTGGTGCGCGATCTGCGCCACCGTGAAGCCGCCTTCGGCCGGCTGGCCGCCGGTCATGGCGACGGCGTCGTTGTAGAGGATCTTGTAGGTGATGTTGATGCCGGCGGCCGCCGCCGCCCGCAGCGCCAGCAGGCCCGAATGGGTATAGGTGCCGTCGCCGAGGTTCTGGAAGATGTGCTGCTCGCTGGTGAACGGCGCCTGGCCGATCCAGCTCACGCCTTCGCCGCCCATGTGCGAGATCAGCGCGGTGCGCCGGCTCGGCATGCTCAGCGCCATGCCGTGACAGCCGATGCCGGCCATGGCGCGGCTGCCCTCGGGCACCCGCGTCGAGGTGTTGTGCGGGCAGCCGGAGCAGAAGAACGGCGTGCGCGCCAGCTTTATCGGCGCAGCGGCCGTGACGGGATGTTCGAAGGCTTCGAGCCGCGCGAGGCGCTGTTCCAGCACCGGGCTCTGGTGCCCGAGCCGGCGCAGCCGCGCCACCAGCGCGGACGCGACCATGGTCGGCGTCAGTTCGCCCTCGCTCGGCAGCAGCGGCCGGCCGCTCTCGTCGGTCTTGCCGGCGATGCTCGGACGCTTCGAGGCGTCGAGATTGTAGAGGATGCGCATCAGCTGGTCTTCGATGAAGCCGCGCTTCTCCTCGACCACGAGCACGTCCTGCAGCCCTTCGGCGAAGCGCATCGCGCCGCGCTCCTCCAGCGGCCAGGTCAGCGCGACCTTGTAGATGCGAAGCCCCAGATCCTGCGCGTCCTTGTCTGAGATGCCGAGGTCGGCGAGCGCCTGGCGCAGGTCGAGATAGGCCTTGCCGGTGGCGATGATGCCGAGCCGCGCGGGCTTCGAATCCAGCACGATGCGGTCGAGCTGGTTGGCGCGCGCGAACGCCTTCACCGCCTCCATCTTCGGGCCGAACAGCCGCCGTTCGGCGTCGAGCGGCGGATCGGGCCAGCGGATGTTGAGCCCGCCCGGCGGCATCTCGAAATCGTCGGGCAGCTTGATCTGGATGCGCGCGGGATCGCTGTCGATCGAGGCCGAGCTCTCCACGGTCTCGCCGATCGCCTTGAAGCCGATCCAGCAGCCCGAGAAGCGCGACAGCGCAAAGCCGTAGAGGCCGAGATCGAGATAGTCCTGCAGGGTCGACGGGTTGATCACCGGGATCAGCGCCGCCGCGAACACCTGCTCGCTCTGATGCGCGAGCGTGGAGGACTGGCAGCCATGGTCGTCGCCGGCGAGCGCGAGCACGCCGCCATGGCGCGAAGTGCCGGCGGCGTTGGCGTGCTTCAGCGCGTCGACCGAGCGGTCGACGCCGGGGCCCTTGCCGTACCAGATGCCGAACACGCCATCGACCTTGGCGCCGGGAAACATGCCGACCTGCTGGCTGCCCCACACGGCAGTGGCCGCCAGATCCTCGTTGAGGCCGGGCTGGAATTCGATGTCGTGCTGCTTGAGGAAGGTTTTGGCGCGCCACAAAGCGTGGTCGTACATGCCGAGCGGCGAACCGCGATAGCCTGAGATGAAACCGGCGGTGTTGAGCCCGGCCGCGCGATCGCGTTCGCGCTGCAACATGGGCAATCGGACCAGCGCCTGCGTACCGGAAAGGAATATGCGCTTCGCATCCAGCCGGTACTTGTCGTCCAGCCCAACTTCCATCAACGCCATTGAGAGACCCCCGTCACTCTGTCAGCCGAGCCGCTTTTGAACCGGTCTAATTGTGAACAGATTGCACCGGTTTTGCTATGCGTGCCCAGCGCGGATTCATGGCCGCAGGACATAACTGCCCGGCGCTTGTGGATGGCTCTTGTCTTGGGGATAGCTCTTGCCGAATTCCGTCTTCTTTGAAACGCTTGGGCGTAAAGGGAGACACCAGGGATGACGGAGCCGGCGTTCAGGACCGAGCTATTGGAGCGCGACAATTTGCTTGTGGGCCCGTGGCGCAGCCCGAAGCAGATGCTGCACGCGCAGGTCTACGACTCCCACGCTTCGATCCATGACGATGCCACCGCGCAAAAGCTCGGCTTCCAGGGTGGCACCATCGAAGGCCCGACCCATTTCAGCC
>NZ_JAGWUA010000037.1 GCF_028868675.1 Bradyrhizobium sp. | reverse complement strand
GGCGAGATCGTCGGCACCATCGACGCCATTGCCAACCAGACCAACTTGCTTGCGCTCAATGCCACCATCGAGGCGGCGCGCGCCGGCGAATTCGGCAAGGGCTTTGCCGTGGTCGCGGCCGAGGTGAAGAACCTGTCGCAGCAGACCACCAAGGCGACCGAGGACATCAAGGGCCGCATCGAGCGGCTGCAAGGCGAAATGACCAAGATCGTCGAGGCCATGAGCGGCGGCGCCAAGGCGGTCGAGCAGGGCACGAGCGAGATGAACGCGCTCGCCGGCAAGATCGACGAAGCCGGGCAGCACACGGCGTCGGTCACCGCCAGGATGGGCGAGATCGCCGGGATCGTCGCCGAGCAGACCGCGGCGGCCGACGAGGTCGCCAGAGGCATCACCGAGATCGCCGGGCTCGCCTCCGCCAACGTCGACGAGGTGAAGTCGCTCGCCGACACCATGAGCAAGACCGATGCCGGCGTGGCGCGCATGCTGAACGAGATCGCGCAGCTCTCGATCGACGACAAGGTCATTCGCCTCGCCAAGGCCGATCACGTGATCTGGAAGAAGCGCCTGGTCGACATGTCGGTCGGCCGCGCCACGCTGAAGTCCGACGAACTCAGCGACCACAAGACCTGCCGGCTCGGCAAATGGTACTATTCGGAAGGCTCCGGGCAGTTCGGCGACAATGCCGTGTTCAGGCATCTCGAGCAGCCCCACGCCGCCGTGCACCGTCACGGCAAGGAGGCGGCGCGGCTGTTCGAGGCCGGCAAATTCCACGAGGCGCTGGCCGAGATCGCGAAGGTCGAAGCCGCCTCGCACGATGTGCTCGCCGACCTCGACAAGCTGCGGCGGTAGGGGCCGGGGCACGAAGCAGGCGGGCGTGAGGCGCCGCGCGCGCTCCACCCGTCATTGCGAGGAGCGCAAGCGACAAAGCAATCCAGAATCTTTCCGCGGTAGGATTCTGGATTGCTTCGCTGCGCTCGCAATGACGAGTCTGTGGGAACGTCTCGTTCAAATCTCAAACAGACATGCGTTCGCCAGCCGGCCCGAGGCCCAATCGCGCCCTGCTCGCTCCCTTGCTGAGCGAGCCGCGCTATGGTGAAGTCGTGCCACGAGGAAGGATGGGACGATGACGAGGCAGGGGACGCAGGCGTTGATCGTGCACCTGCACGACATCTGGAGTACCGGCGATACGGGGTCGATCCGCGAAGTCTATGCCGAGAACTTCGTCGCCCATATGCCAAAGGGTTGGGGGGCGGCGCCATCGCGCGACGGACACGACGGCATTCGACGGGCCATTGAGCGGCTTCGTGCAGGTTTCCCGGACTGGTGCGAGCATATTGACGACATGGTCATCGACGAAGACAAGGTGGCCGTTCGCTATCATTCGACCGGCACTCATCTCGGCGCATTCGCGGGCCTGACCGCCAGCGGTCGCCGTGTCGAGGTCGATGAACTCTCGATCTTCCGCATCGAGGACGGACGCGTTGCCGAGCAATGGTGCCTCAATGACGACCTTGCCTTCAGCAAGCAGATTCGCGGCGAGCCGCTCGCCTGAGCGGCGTGTCGCCGGTCAGCCATCTCGAAATGCGACTTGTGCAACGCAACATGAGCGGCCATAAGCCTGTGAAATTCTCATAGGTTAGGTCTCCCCCCTTGTCCGACGTCAATGCCGATAGCTGGGTGTCCTCCGGGCACCGCCCGATGGGATTTGCCGGGTCGTCGTGATCGCCGCCATCATGGCGCTCAACCCGCTCGCGATGGACATGATGCTGCCGGCGCTGCCGGACATCGGGGCGGCCTTCACGATTCCCGTCGCCAATCATCTGCAGCTCGTGCTGTCGGTGTTCTTGCTCGGCTTCGGCGCAGGGCAGTTCATCATGGGACCGCTGTCCGACCGGTTCGGGCGCAGGCCGGTGGTACTCGGCGGCATGACCGTCTATGCGGTGGCAAGCGTGCTCGCGATCGCCGCGCCCTCGTTCGAGACGCTGCTGCTCGCCCGCGCCTTCCAGGGGCTCGGCACCTCGGCAACGCGGGTGATCGCCACCTCGATCGTGCGCGACTGCTATGTCGGCCGCCGCATGGCGAGCGTGATGTCGCTGTCGATGATGGTGTTCATCGCAGTGCCCGTGGTCGCGCCGTCCTTCGGCCAGGCGGTGATGATGCTGACGCAGTGGCGCGGCATCTTCATCGTGCTGATGGCCTACGGCCTGATCGCGCTTCTCTGGTGCGCGCTGCGGCTGCCGGAGACCCTGCCCGCGACGGGGCGACGATCGCTGCGGCCGCGCGAGGTGCTGGCTGCGTTCCGGCAGACCCTCACCACGCGGCAGACCATCGGCTATGCGATCGCCGCCGGCTGCGTACAGGGCGTGCTGTTCGCTTTCGTGTTCTCTTCCCAGCAGGTTTTCATCGGCATCTACGCGCTCGGGCCCTGGTTCCCGACTGCCTTCGCCTCGATCGCCCTCGGGGTCGCGATCGCCGGCTTCCTCAATTCGCGCATCGTCGGCCGGCTCGGCATGCGCGCGATCTCGCACGGCGCGCTGCTGCTCTATGTCGCGGTCGCCGGCACCATGCTGCTGGCCGAGAGCCTCGGCGCGCTGCCGCTCTGGCTGTTCATGGCGCTGTCGGCGCTGATGACGTTCTCGTTCGGCATGATGTTCGGCAACTTCACTGCGCTCGCGATGGAACCGCAGGGCGCCATCGCCGGCACGGCGTCCTCGCTCTACGGCTCGGTCACGACGCTGTTCGGCATCGCGGTCGGCGTCGCCATCGGCCAGAGCTACGACGGCACGCTGCTGCCGTTCGCGACCGGCTTCTTCCTCTGCACGCTGACGGCGCTCGGCGTCCTGCTGGTGGTCGAGAAGGGCCGGCTGTTCCGACCGCGCCACCGCGGCGGGATGTAGCGCCGCAGATGGGCATGCAAGACGAGAAAACGGCGCCGCTCGTCAGCGGCGCCGTTTGATATCGAGCGGGGGCGCGCGTCAGGCGCGGTTGCCTATTCCGTCTTGTCGACGTTCCAGAACACCGGGGTTGCGGGGCCGTCGAGCACGCCGGTGAGCTGCTTGCGCCAGGCGCTCGGGCCGAGATACTGGCCGAGCGGGATGTAGATCACCTGCTCCAGCGCTTCCTTCTGGATGTCGGCCGCGATCTTCTTCTGCTCGTCGAGCGAAGAGGCGTGGACGAAGGCGTCCTTGAGCTGCTCGATCTTGGCGTCTTCCGCCCAGCCGAACCAGCCGCCGTTCTTGCCGCGGCCGCCGATCGAGACGTTGGCAATCGGGTTCATGACGTCGGCGGCGACCCAGTTGGTGAAGAACATGTTCCAGCCGCCCTCCTTCACCGGCTTCTGGCCGGCGCGGCGGGCCACCACGGTCTGCCAGTCGGTGGCCTGGAGGTCGACCTTGAAGCCGGCCTCGCGCAGGAGCTGCGCCGCCACGATCGGCTGCGCCTTCAGCGTGGTGACGTCGCCGGGCGCCATGATCGCGATCGGCGTGCCGTCATAGCCGGACTCGGCGAGCAGCTTCTTGGCTTCCGCCATGCCGTTGCCCTTCACCAGCGTCTCGGCTCCCGCTTCGGTGGCGAGCGGGGTGTCGCAGATGAAGAAGGCGCCGCAGATCTTGTAGTATTTGGCATTGCCGACCAGCGCGTCGAGCACGTCCTTCTGGTTCATCGCGAGCAGCGCCGCGCGACGGACCTTGACGTTGTCGAACGGCGGCAGCAGGAAGTTCATGCGGCCAAGCGTCTGGAAGCCGAACTTGTTCAGCACCTCGAGCTTGAGGTCTGCGTTGGATTCCAGCACCGGCAGCAGGTCGAAGGGCGGCGCCTCCATGAAGTCGATGTCGCCGGACTGCAGCGCGTTCACCGCGGTCTGCGCGTCGGGCATCGTGATCCATTCGACGCGGTCGACCTTGACGACCTTGCCGCCGGAGGTCCAGCTCGACGGCTCCTTGCGCGGAACGTAGTCGGTGTTCTTGACGTATACCGCCTTGACCCCCGGCTGGAATTCCGACTGCACGAACTTGAACGGACCGGAGCCGATCTGTTCGGCGATCTGCTTGCCGGGTTCGGTCTCGGCGAGGCGCTTCGGCATCATGAACGGCACCAGCGACGAGGGCTTGGCAATGGATTCGAGCACCAGGCCGTAGGGCTCCTTGAGCTTCAGCACGATGGTCCTGACGTCCGCCGCCTCGATGCTCGCGGTGAAGTCCATGAGCTTCTGGCCCATGCCGTCGTTCTTGCCCCAGCGCTTGAGCGAGGCGACGCAGTCCGCGGCGGTGACGGGGGCGCCGTCATGCCATTTCAGCCCGTCGCGCAGCGTGAAGGTGTAGGTCAGCTTGTCGTCGGAGACCTTCCAGTCCGCCATCTGCGGCTGGACCTTGAAATTGGAGTCGGTTGCCAGCAGCGTATCGTAGACCATGTAGCCATGGTCGCGCGTGATGTAGGCGGTGGTGAAGCCGGGGTCGATGGTGCGCAGATCCGAATGCATCACCGCGGTAATGGTCTTGCCGGCGGCCATTGCCTGGCCGCCCAGCGCTACTGAGAGCGCCAGCATGGGCAACGCTGCGGCCGACTTGAGCAACGAGCGCCTGACGCGCGAGAAGTCGATCATTTGAGTTTCTCCTGACGTGAAACCGGTCACAGGCAGACTATCGCTCGAGCATGCGGTCCTTTCTCTGGGTGGACTAACATGCTGCAATGCCTTCACCTTTTCGAGACTTGCAGAGAGCGCGGAGCGCGTCAATCCGCTTTCGGCGCATGGAATACGTATCGATCGCACCGGCTCCGCCCCCCATCGTTTCACTTTACAAAACCTCCCGCCGGCTCTTCCCTGACCGGCACGCTACCCATCCACTCGCCTCACACCAAAGAGATCGTCTCATGAATCCAGCCAATCTCCCCTTTGATTCCGAGGCCATGCTGCAGGGCCTGCGCAGCTGGGTCGAATGCGAAAGCCCGACCTGGGACGCCGGCGCGGTCGACCGCATGCTGGACATGGCGGCGCGGGACATGGCGATCATGGGTGCGACGATCGAGCGCATCGCCGGCCGCCAGGGTTTTGGCGGCTGCATCCGCGCGCGTTTCCCTCATCCGAAGCAGGGCGAACCCGGCATCCTGATCGCCGGGCACATGGACACCGTGCACCCCGTCGGGACCATCGAGAAGCTGAAATGGCGGCGCGACGGCAATAAATGCTACGGCCCCGGCATCTTCGACATGAAGGGCGGCAACTATTTGACGCTGGAGGCAATACGGCAACTCATCAAGGCATCCTTCACCACACCGCTGCCGATCACCGTGCTGTTCACCCCCGACGAGGAGGTCGGCACGCCCTCGACGCGGGACATCATCGAGGCGGAGGCGGCGCGCAACAAATATGTGCTGGTGCCCGAACCGGGCCGGCCCGACAACGGCGTCGTCACCGGCCGCTATGCCATCGCGCGTTTCAACCTCGAGGCCACCGGGCGGCCGAGCCATGCCGGCGCCACGCTCTCCTCCGGCCGCTCGGCGATCCGCGAGATGGCGCGGCAGATTCTGGCGATCGACGCCATGACGAGCGGCGACTGCACCTTCTCGGTCGGCATCGTGCATGGCGGGCAATGGGTCAACTGCGTTGCCACGACCTGCACCGGCGAGGCGCTGTCGATGGCCAAGCGCCAGGCCGATCTCGACCGCGGCGTGGAACGGATGCTGGCGCTGTCGGGCAACGCCAACGACGTCACCTTCAAGGTGACGCGCGGCGTCACCCGCCCGGTCTGGGAGCC
Source organism: Bradyrhizobium sp. (assembly GCF_028868675.1). GTDB lineage: Bacteria > Pseudomonadota > Alphaproteobacteria > Rhizobiales > Xanthobacteraceae > Bradyrhizobium. The sequence goes on along the minus strand of NZ_JAGWUA010000037.1, from coordinate 24,220 downwards.
GGATGCCGGCACGATGGCGCTCTACGAGAAGGCGCGCGGCATCTCAAAGTCGCTCGGCAGGGAATTGCCGCATGCCTCGGCCGGCGGCGGCTCCGACGGCAACTTCACCGGCGCGCTCGGCATCCCCACTCTCGATGGGCTCGGCGTGCGCGGCGCCAACGCCCACACGCTCGAGGAGCACATCGAGGTCGACAGCCTCGCCGAGCGCGGCCGGCTGATGGCCGGGCTGCTCGCGACGCTGGAATAATCGCGGCGTCACCGTCCCCCGTCATGGCCGGGCCTGTCCGGGCATGACGGTCCCGCGCCGTGTGGACGCCCGATGGCACGGGAATTGCTGAAATGCTAGGCTGGTGGCAACGTAGCGACCGACGCCCGAGACTACTCTTCAACTGACGGATCCAACTTGCTCGGATATCTCCTCCGCCGAATTCTCGCCGCCGTCCCCGTGATGGGCGTGGTGGCGCTGTTCGTCTTCTTCCTGCTCCGGCTGACCCCCGGCGATCCCGCCGCGATCCTCGCCGGCGACAACGCCACGCCCGAGCGACTCGAGCGCATCCGCACCTCGCTCGGCCTCAACGAGCCGCTGGTCGTGCAGTTCATCACCTGGGTGAACAAGCTCCTGCACGGCGATCTCGGGACCTCGTTGATCTCGAACCTTCCCGTGCTGAAGATGATCGGCCAGCGCGTCGAGCCGTCGATCTCGCTCGCGCTCTCCACCATCATCCTCGCCGTCGTCGTCGCCGTCCCGCTTGGCGTGATCGCGGCCTGGAAGCACGGCACCTGGATCGACCGCTTCGTGATGGGTCTTTCGGTGCTCGGATTCTCCGTGCCGGTATTCGTGGTCGGCTACGTCCTGATCCAGGTTTTCGCCATCGATCTGCGCTGGCTGCCCGTGCAGGGCTTCAAGAGCATCACCGCCGGCTTCGGGCTATTCCTGGAGCGCATCATCCTGCCGACCTGCGCCCTCGCCTTCATCTATGTGGCGCTGATCGCGCGCATGACGCGCGCGGCGATGCTCGACGTGCTCGGAGAGGATTACGTCCGCACCGCCCGCGCCAAGGGCATCAGCGAGACCGCGGTTCTCTTGCGTCACGCGCTGCGTAACGCCGCGGTTCCCGTGATCACCGTGATCGGCACCGGCTTTGCGCTCCTGATCTCCGGCGTCGTCGTCACCGAAAGTGTCTTCAATATTCCCGGCATCGGCCGCCTGACGGTCGACGCCGTGCTGGCGCGCGACTATCCGGTAATCCAGGCCATGATCCTGCTGACCTCGCTGGTCTACATCGTCGTCAATCTCCTCATCGACGTCGCCTACACGCTCCTCGATCCCAGAATCCGGTATTGAGGCGCCCGTCCATGTCGATCGAGACCCTTCCCCAATCCTCCATTCCGATCACGACGCCGCTGAAGCCGCGCTTCGGCTTCCTCACGGCGACGCCGATCATTGCGGCGGCGACCGTCCTGCTCGGCCTGATCGTGCTGATCTCGCTCCTGGCGCCACTGATCGCGCCGCACGATCCGATCCTGCTCGCGCCGGCGCAGCGGCTCAAACCGGCCTCGGCGCAGTTCCTGCTCGGCACAGATGCCTATGGCCGCGACCTGCTGTCGCGCGTCGTCTATGGCGGCCGCGTCTCGCTGCTGATCGGCATCGGGGCCGCGATCCTGTCGGTGGCGATCGGACTCGCGATCGGGCTCGTTTCGGGCTTCTTCAAGCTCATCGACGGCATCATGATGCGCGTCATGGACGGGTTGATGGCGATGCCGAGTATCCTGCTCGCAATCGCCGTCGTGTCCCTGTCCGGCGCCGGCATCTGGACCGTGCTGATCGCCATCACGATTCCCGAGATCCCGCGCGTCGCACGCCTGGTGCGCTCGGTGGTGCTGTCGGCGCGCGAGGAGCCCTACGTCGAGGCCGCCATCTCCGTCGGCTCGTCGCTGCCGAAGATCATGCTGCGGCATCTGATGCCGAACACGATCGCGCCGCTGATCGTGCAGGGCACCTATGTCTGCGCCTCGGCGATCCTGACCGAAGCCATCCTGTCCTTCCTCGGCGCCGGCATCTCGCCGGAGACCCCGACCTGGGGCAACATCATGGCCGAGGGGCGGCAATATTTTCAGATCAAGCCGTCGTTGATTTTCTGGCCCGGCCTCTTCCTGTCGATCGCCATTCTCAGCATCAACCTGATCGGCGACGCCGCGCGCGACGCGCTCGATCCGCGCATGAAGCAGCGGGAGAGCAAGTGATTGTCCCTCTGGCCCCGCCCCTTGTTCCGTCATTGCGAGCGAAGCGAAGCAATCCAGACTGTCTCCGCGGGAGGCTCCTGGATTGCCTCGTCGCTTCGCTCCTCGCAATGACGGTGGAGTGAGACTTGAATGCCCAACCCAGTCCTCGATATCGATAATCTCACGGTCTCCATCGGCAAGACGCCTGACGGGCCGAAGATCATCGACGGCATCGCGCTCGAGGTGCACGAGCGCGAAACGCTGTGCCTGGTCGGCGAGAGCGGCTCGGGCAAGTCGGTGACCTCGCTTACCGTGATGGGTCTGTTGCAGAAGGGCGCGCTCGCCCCGACCGGAGGCAGCATCAGGCTGGTCGGCGAGGAACTGCTCACGGCGAGCGACCGGAGGCTGCGGCAATTGCGTGCCACGCAGATGGCGATGATCTTCCAGGAGCCGATGACCGCGCTCAATCCGGTCGTGCCGGTCGGCCGCCAGATCGACGAGGTCTTGCGCGCGCACACCGATCTCGACGCCAAGGCGCGGCGCAGGCGCATCCTCGACATGATGGAGCAGGTTCACCTGCCTCAGGTCGAGCGCATCTTCGCCTCCTATCCGCATCGGCTCTCCGGCGGCCAGCGCCAGCGCATCATGATCGCGATGGCGCTGGTGCTGGAGCCGAAGCTCCTGATCGCGGACGAGCCGACCACCGCGCTCGACGTCACCACGCAGAAGCAGATACTGTCGTTGATCCGCGAATTGCAGCGCGATCACGGCACCGCCGTGCTGTTCATCACCCACGACATGGGCGTGGTGGCGGAGATCGCCGACCGCGTCGCGGTGATGCGCCAGGGCCAACTGGTGGAGACCGGCACGCTCAAATCGATCCTGCGCAATCCCGCGATGGACTACACCCGCAATCTGCTCGCTTCCGTGCCGAGCCTAGTGCCGCGTCCGCCGCGCGAGGAGACCCGGGAACCAGTCGTGCTGGAAACCAGCGATCTCGGCAAGACCTATCGCGAGCGTTCCTTCCTCGGCAAAGGCCGCGAGGTCATCGCCGCACAGGATGTCACCCTCACCTTGCGCAAGGGCCGCACGCTCGGCATCGTCGGCGAAAGCGGCTCGGGCAAATCGACGGTGGCGCGCTGCATCGTGCGCCTGATCGACCCGACCTCGGGCGGCGTCCGGCTGGCCGGCCGCGAGATCTCCGACCTGTCGCGGCGCCTGCTGCAGCCGCATCGGCAAAAAATCCAGATCGTGTTCCAGGATCCGTACCGTTCGCTCAATCCGCGCGTGACCATCGGCGAAAGTATCGCGGAGGGACCGGTCAATTACGGCGTTCCGCATCCGGAGGCCCTGAAGAAGGCACGCGATCTGCTCGAACTGGTGGGGCTGCCGGCCGACGCGGTGTCACGCTATCCGCACCAGTTCTCCGGCGGCCAGCGCCAGCGCATCGCGATCGCGCGCGCGCTCGCGCTCGATCCCGACGTGCTGGTGGCGGACGAAGCGGTCTCGGCGCTCGACGTCTCGGTGCAGGCGCAGGTGCTGGAACTCCTGGCCGATATCCAGAAGCGGCTCGGGATTGCGCTCCTGTTCATCACCCATGATTTGCGCGTCGCCGCCCAGATCTGCGACGAGGTCGTGGTGATGCAGCACGGCAAGGTCGTCGAGCAGGGTCCGGCCGCCGAGGTGCTGACGCATCCGAGGCAGACCTACACCAGGGCGCTGCTCGATGCCGCTCCCGGCCGCGGCTGGGACTTTGCCAATTTCCGCCCGGTGGCCGAGGACACAGTGGCGAGTGCGTGAAACACAGCGTCGTCCTGGCGAACGCCAGGACCCATACCGCGGAATCTCTCGATTGCGCTCCATGCCAATCCAGAACGACCGGTCTTCGCCAAGCTTCTCCCTGTGGTTATGGGTCCCCGCGTGCGCGGGGACGACAGCGAGTGTGTGGCCAATCGCTCACCTCACACTGGCTACCGCATGCAGCAGCATTCCCAAAACGGCTTGAGGCCATGCGCGATGGAATTGCTTCCCTCCTTGCAACGGCCGCAACGGCAAGGCTAACGTCGTGCGCGCAACACGCTTCGGACTGAGTTGATGACCCGTATCGCCGTCGGCGGCTTCCTGCACGAGACCAACACGTTTGCGCCCACCAAGGCGACGTTCGCCGACTTCCAGCATGGCGGCGGCTGGCCGGCGATGGCGCAAGGACCCGACGTGCTGAAGGTGATGCGCCGCATCAATGTTGGCCTCGCCGGCTTCGTTGGGGCCGCCGAGGTGAACGGCTGGGAGCTGGTTCCGACGATTGCCTGCGGCGCGAGCCCGTCGGCGCATGTCACCGAGGACGCCTTCGAGCGTATCGTCAGGGTGATGGTCGACGGCATCGCCGCAGCCGGTCCGCTCGATGCCGTCTATCTCGACCTGCACGGCGCCATGGTCACCGAGCATCTCGATGACGGCGAAGGCGAGATCCTGGCACGCGTGCGCCGCGTCATCGGCAAAGACGTGCCGCTGGTCGCAAGCCTCGACCTGCACGCCAACGTCACGCCCGAGATGGTCGAGCATGCGGACGCGCTGATCGCCTACCGCACCTACCCCCATGTCGACATGGCCGACACCGGCCGCGCCTCGGCAAGGCATCTTGCGCTGCTGCTGAAGACGAAGCAGCCGTTCGCAAAGGCCTTCCGGCAGTTGCCGTTCCTGATTCCGATCAGCTGGCAATGCACCAACGACCAGCCGACCAAGGGCATCTACCAAAAACTCGCGGCGATGGAGAACGACGCGGTGCCGTCGCTGTCCTTCGCGCCCGGCTTCCCCGCCGCCGATTTCCGCGATTGCGGGCCGAGCGTGTTCGCCTATGGCCGCACTCAAGGCGATGCCGATCGCGCGGCCGATGCCATCGTGAAGCTGATCGAAAGGCACGAGGACGACTTCGACGGAAAGATCTATTCGCCGGACGAAGGCGTGCGCCACGCCATGGAACTGGCGAAGAGCGCGAGCAAGCCGATCGTCATCGCCGATACCCAGGACAATCCCGGCGCAGGCGGGGATTCCGACACTACGGGCATGCTGCGTGCGCTGGTGCGCAACAACGCGCAGCGCGCCGCCACCGGCGTGATCTATGATCCGGAATCGGCGCGGGCCGCGCATGCGGCGGGCGTCGGCGCCAGCGTGAGGCTGTCGCTCGGCGGCAAGTCCGGCATTCCCGGCGACGAGCCCTACACCGAAACCTTCATCGTCGAAAACCTGTCCGACGGCCGCTTCATCGCGCCGGGCCCCTATTACGGCGGCCGCGAGATGGAGATGGGCCCCTCGGCGGCCCTGCGCATCGGCGACGTCCGCGCGGTCGTGAGCTCGCACAAGGCGCAACTCGCCGACCAAGCGATGTACCGCTATGTCGGCATCGAGCCGACCGAGCAGAAGATCCTCGTCAACAAGAGTTCGGTGCACTTCCGCGCCGACTTCGAGCCGATCGCCGCAAAGCTCCTGATCTGCGCCGCGCCCGGCGCGATGCCGGCCGACACGGCCGCCCTGCCCTGGACCAAACTGCGCCCGGGCATCCGCATTCGGCCGAACGGCCCGGTCTTCAAACCCTCGTCACGCTAGGAACGGACAGCACATGCCCACCATCGAACGGATCGACGGCTACGCCGACGAACTCACCGCCATCCGCCGCGACCTGCACGCCCATCCCGAGATCGGCTTCGAGGAGGTGCGCACCTCCGGCATCGTCGCCGAGAAGCTGAAGGGCTGGGGCATCGAGGTGCACCGCGGACTCGGCGGCACCGGCGTGATCGGCGTCATCAAGGGCAAGGGCACCGGCGGCAAGCGCATCGGCCTGCGCGCCGACATGGACGCGCTGCCGATGGAGGAGAACACCAATCTGAAATGGCGTTCCACCATTCCCGGCCGCTTCCACGGCTGCGGCCACGACGGCCACACCACCATGCTGCTCGGCACCGCGCGCTACCTCGCCGAGACCCGCAATTTCGACGGCACGGTGCACCTGATCTTTCAGCCGGCCGAGGAAGGCCTCGGCGGTGCCCGCGCCATGGTCAAGGACGGGCTGTTCGAGAAATTCCCCTGCGACGAGCTCTATGGCTTGCACAACGCGCCCGACCTCGAGCTCGGCGAGGTCGCGATCCTGCCGGGACCTGCGATGGCCGGCGCCGACTTCTTCGACATCCGCATCAACGGCTACGGCGCCCACGGCGCGATGCCGGAGCGCTCAAAGGATGCCGTGGTGATCGCCACCACGCTGGCGCAGGCGCTGCAGACCGTGGTCAGCCGCAACGTCGAACCGCTGCAGGCCGCCGTGGTCTCGATCACCCAGATCCACGCCGGCTCCGCCTACAACGTCATTCCCGGCGAAGCGCACCTCTGCGGCACCGTGCGCGCGTTCTCCGACGAGGTCCGCGCGTTGATCCGCGAGCGCATGCGCGCGATCTGCGCCGGCATCGCGGCCGCGTTCCAGGTCGAGATCGACGCCGACATCCGCGACACGTTTGGCGTGCTGGTCAATCAGGTCGAGCAGTCCAAGGTGGTCGAGGAGGTCGCGCGCACCGTCGTCGATCCCGCAAGGGTGATCACGCGCGCCCAGCCGAAGATGGGCAGCGAGGACTTTGCCGACATGCTGCAGGCCATTCCCGGCGCCTATTTCTGGGTCGGACACGAAGGCTCGGTGCCGGTGCACAATCCCGGCTACGTGCTCGACGACAAGATCCTGCCGATCGGCGCCAGCGTGTTCGCCCGCATCATCGAGACGCGCATGCCGGTCGGATCAAATGCATAAGCCTCGCGCCGAGGACGCGGTCACCTCCCTGCACGATCTGTCCGCGGTCGATTTGATCGCGGGCTATCGCGCAAAACAGTTCTCGCCGAGCGAGGTGCTGGAGGATCTGCTCGCGCATATCGCGGTTTGGGAGCCGCACCTCAAGGCACTCTACGCTTTCGATCCCGAGGGCGCTCGCGCGGCCGCGAAGGCTTCGACCGCGCGTTGGTCCGGCGGCGAGCCGTCCGGCCCGCTCGACGGCGTGCCGGTCACGATCAAGGACAACATCGCCACCAAGGGCGTCCCGGTGCCGCTGGGAGCCGCGAGCGTCACGCTGGTGCCAGCCGATAAGGACGCGCCGCCGGCCGCGCGCCTGCGCGAAGCCGGGGCGATCATCTTTGCCAAGACCACGATGCCCGACTACGGCATGCTGTCCTCGGGGCTCTCCAGCTTCCATGCGCTGGCCCGCAATCCCTGGGACCTAGCCAAGAACCCGGGCGGCTCCAGCGCGGGCGCAGGCGCCGCGGCGGCTGCCGGCTACGGTCCACTGCATCTCGGCACCGATATCGGCGGCTCGATCCGCCTGCCGGCAGGCTGGTGCGGCCTCGTCGGCCTGAAGCCGAGCCTCGGCCGCGTGCCGATCGACCCGCCCTATGTCGGTCGGGTCGCGGGTCCCTTGACACGCACCGTCGACGACTGCGCGCTGATGATGAGCGTGCTGGCAAGACCCGATCGGCGCGACGGCATGAGCCTGCCACCAGACAACATCAACTGGAAGGCGCTGGAGAAGTCGCCGCGCAAGCTCCGCCTCGGCCTGATGCTCGACCTTGGCGTCGGGCAGAAGCTGGAGAAGCCGGTCCGTGCGGTCGCGATGAAGGCCGCAAAGGCCTTCGAATCCGCCGGCGCCGTCGTCACCGCAATCGACGGCATCCTGACGCGCGAGATGCTCGACGGGCTCGACAATTTCTGGCGCGCGCGGATGTGGGACGATCTCGCAAAGCTCTCGCCCGACGCGCAGGCCAGAGTGCTGCCCTACATCTTCAAATGGGGCGCCTCCGGCGCAAAGCTGTCCGGCGTCGATGTCATCAGGGGCTTCAACCAGACCATGGCGATCCGCACCGCTGCCGCAAAGCTGTTCTACGAGCTCGACTATGTGATCTCGCCGACGGCGCCGAACGTGAATTACCCGGCCGAGTTCGCATCGCCCCTCAACGATCCCATGAGGCCGTTCGAGCACATCTGCTATACCGTGCCGTGGAATATGTCGGAAAATCCGGCGATCTCCATCAATGGTGGCTTCGACGACAAGGGGTTTCCGATCGGCGTGCAGATCGTTGGTCGCCGTTTCGACGACATCGGCGTGCTCGGCATGGCCAAGGCGTTTGAAGGCCTGCGCGGACCCCAGCGGCCCTGGCCGCAGCCGCCGGCGAAATAGCCACTCAGCACAAGTCGTCATGCGCGGGCTTGGCCCGCGCATCCATCCTTCTCAGAAAAGATGGATTGCCGGGTCAAGCCCGGCAATGACAGAATTGCTTCAAGAGACGACAGACAAGGACACCACCATGGCGTATGAGACGATCAAGTATGAGGTCGCCGAGCAGATCCTCACCATCACGCTGAACCGGCCCGACAAGCTCAACGCCTTCAACGGACAGATGCAGCAGGAGCTGATCGACGCCTTCGACGCCGCCGACAAGGACGACAACATCCGCGCCATCATCGTCACCGGCGCCGGCCGCGGCTTCTGCGCCGGCGCGGACCTTTCGTCCGGCGCCGACACGTTTGACCGCGACGCGCGACGCGGGCCGGTCAAGCGCCTGCCGAACGGCAAGGTCGACTACAGCGACCCGCAGGTGCGCGACGGCGGCGGCCAGGTGACGCTGCGCATCTTCAAGAGCCTGAAGCCGGTGATCGCGGCGGTGAACGGCCCCGCGGTCGGCATCGGCGTCACCATGCAGCTTGCGATGGACATCCGCATCGCTTCGGAGGCCGCGCGCTTCGGCTTCGTTTTCTCCCAGCGCGGCATCGTGCCGGAGGCGGCATCGAGCTGGTTCCTGCCACGCATCGTCGGCATCTCGCAGGCGCTGGAATGGTGCTATTCGGGCCGCGTCTTCCCGGCTCAGGAGGCGCTGGCCGGGCGTCTGGTCAGCAAGGTGGTGCCGCCGGACGATCTGCTGCCGACCGCACGCGCGATGGCCAGGGAGTTCGCCGCCAAGACCGCGCCGGTCTCGGTCGCACTGATCCGCCAGATGATGTGGCGGATGCTCGGCGCCGACGATCCGATGGAAGCCCACAAGGTCGACAGCCGCGGCATCTACGCCCGCGGCCGCTCCGGCGACGTCAAGGAAGGCGTGGTGTCGTTCCTGGAGAAGCGCCCGGCGGCTTTCAAGGACAAGGTGTCGACCGACATGCCGGACTATTTCCCGTGGTGGACCGAGCGGGAGTACAAGTGAGGAATTCGTAGAAGTAGAAGTCGTAGGGTGGCAAAGGAGCGCAAGCGACGTGCCCACCATCTTTCCCAATCGCAACGGAAATGGTGGGCACGCTTCGCTTTGCCCACCCTACCGAGCCTACGGGGCCGTCACCCCATCACCAGCGCGACACGGCCGATCGCCTTGCGCTCGATCAGGAGCCGCATCGCCCTCGCGTAGTCTTCCAGTGGCAACCGGTGCGAGACGTTGGGGCGGAGCTTGCCCTCCTCGGCCCATTTGAGCAGCGCCTTCAGCCGCACCTCGCCGAGCCCGGGATTCCTGCGCACCGCTTCGCCGGCGCGCACGCCGATCACGCTGGCGCCCTTGATCAGCAGCAGATTGGTGCGCGCAAGTCCGATGCCGCCGGTGAAGCCGATCACGAGCACCCGCGCACCCCAGGCGATGCAGCGCAGGCTGTTCTCGAAAACCTCGCCGCCGACGGGATCGAACACCACGTCGACGCCGCGGCCGTCGGTGATGCGCTTGACCGCATCCTGAAACGGCTCGCGTGCGTAGAGCACGAGATGATCGGCGCCGCGCGCCTTCGCGATCGCAAGCTTCTCCTCCGACGAGGCACAGGCGATCACGGTGGCGCCGAGCATCTTGCCCATCTCGACTGCAGCGAGACCAACGCCGCCGCCGGCGCCGTGCACCAGCAGCACCTCGCCCGGCTCGACCCGCCCGCGATCGATCAGGGCGTGGTAGGCGGTGCCGTGGCCGGCGAGGAAGGTAGCGGCCTCCGCGTAGTCGAAGGTCGAGGGCATCGGCGTGAGCTGCGACGCCGCCACCACCGCCTCGTCGGCATAGGCGCCGTAGCGCATCTTGACGATCACCTTGTCGCCGACCGCAACGCGCTTGGCGGCGGGATCGACCTCGACGACGTTGCCCGCGGCTTCGACGCCCGGGGTGAACGGCAGCTCGGGCTTGAGCTGATATTCGCCGGCCACCATCAGGATGTCGGGGAAGTTGAGGCCGGCGGCGCGGATCGCAACTCGAACCTCGCCGGGCTTCAGCGCACGCGACGGAAAGGTTTCCAGAACGAGACTTTCGGGCGGCCCGAGCTCGCGGCAAACGACGGCACGTACCATCAGGCGGCGCTCGCTTTCCGGCGCAGCACGGCCTCGCGGATCAGCGGCAGCCGGTCATTGCCGAAATACATGTCGGTCTCGTCGACGAAGATGGTGGGCGAGCCGAAGCCGCCGCGCGCCACCACCTCCTCAGTGTTGGCCTTGAGCTGGTCCTTGATCGCCTGTTCCGCGATGCCGGCAAAGAACCTTTGCGCGTCGATGCCGAGCTTGCCGCAGATCTCGGCCAGCACCACGTCCTGCGAGATGTCCTTGTCCTCGCCCCAATAGGTCTCGAACACCGCGCGCGCGAACGGCACCATGTCCTTCCCCAACCAGATGCAGCCGCGCATCGCCTTGACGCTGTTCACGGGAAACACCGTCGGCGGCATCTTGATCGCAAGCCCCGCCGAACGCGCCCAGTCGTTGAGGTCCTTCAGCATGTAGCGCGCCTTGAGCGGCACCGGCGTCTCCCGCTGCGCGTAGACGCTGGGGTTCACCGTGTTGAAGATGCCGCCGACCAGGATCGGCCGCCAGACGATCTCCTCGCCGAGTTCCTTCGCCAGGGGCTGGATGTTGTGGAAGGCGAGGTAGGTCCAGGGGCTGGAGCAGTCGAAGAAGAATTCGATCATGGCGGTCCGAAGGGCGACTATTGTTGTTCTGTACCTCGACGTTAAGACATGGCAGGAAGGTGCGCAACGAGAACCGAAACGGGAGGGCGCAATGCTGTTTCCAACCACGATCGCCGGCTCCCTGCCGAAGCCGGAATGGCTGGCCGAGCCGAACATGCTCTGGGCGCCCTGGAAGTCCAAAGGCGACGAGCTCGCCCGCGCCAAGCGCGACGCCACGCTGCTGGCGGTCAAGCTGCAGGAGGACGCGGGCATCGACATCGTCACCGAGGGCGAGCAGGCGCGCCAGCACTTCGTGCACGGCTTTCTGGAGAAGATCGAGGGCATCGACTTCGCCCACAAGGTCGAGATGGGCATCCGTAATGACCGCTACAAGGCGATGGTGCCGCAGGTGGTCGCGCCGCTGCAGCTCAGGGCTCGCGTCCACGCCGAGGAGGCGCGCGTGGCGCGCGCGCACACCAAGCGGAAGCTCAAATTCACCTTGCCCGGCCCGATGACCATCATCGACACCATCGCCGACCGCTACTACGGCGATCGCGTCAAGATGGCGTTTGCCTTCGCCGATCTCCTGAATGCGGAGGCCAAGGCGCTGGAAGCCGACGGCGTCGACCTGATCCAGTTCGACGAGCCCGCCTTCAACGTCTACACGGACGAGGTCAACGACTGGGGCATCAGGGCGCTGGAGCGCTCGGCGCAGGGCCTGAAATGCGCCACCGCCGTTCACATCTGCTACGGCTACGGCATCAAGGCCAACACCGACTGGAAGGAGACGCTCGGCGCGCAGTGGCGGCAGTACGAGCAGATCTTCCCGGCGATCGACGCGAGCGCGATCCAGCAGGTCGCGATCGAGTGCCGCAACTCCAAGGTGCCGCTCGACCTCTTGGCGCTGCTCAAGGGCAAGATCGTGCAGGCCGGCGTGATCGACGTCGCCAGCGACACCGTCGAGACCGCCGAGGACGTGGTCAAGGTGATCGACGCGGTGTCGAAGTTCGTGCCCAAGAGCAACATCATCGCCACCACCAATTGCGGCATGGCGCCGATGCGGCGCGACATCGCCGAAGCCAAGCTGATGGCGCTCGGTGCCGGCACGGCGCTGGCGCGCGAGACGCTCGGATGAGGGTGGCGGGTTCGATGCGATTTGTGTTCATCGTTGCGCTGCTGGCGGCGGTTGCGCCTTCGGCGCAGGCCGAAGACCGTTCCGTGCTCGTCAATTGCAAGGCGATGGTCGAGCGCGCGGATCAGGCGAAGGGGGCGGGTTCGGCGAACGCGGCCGAGCTCGTGCGCTGCCGCCAGGTGATCCGCGAATGGGCGCTGCGCGACGCGCGGATGACCGTGGACGAGCAGGGCCGGCCGCTGCGCTGAGGACGCGGGGGTCTACGAACCGCATCTCCACCAAAAACCTGCGGTTCAACCCCATGCACAGTGGGCAAGCATCTGGCGCGACATCTATTTCTCTTTTCCCGAAATAAAACTTGACTCGTCGGGCAAATCAGTGCAAAACTGCCATCATCGCAGAGCATGCGCCGTCGGGTGCAGCACGGCCCGATAGCCGGCGAGCAGCGCCCGCAGCGTCGAGGGCGGGGTCAGCAACATCGCATCATCGAGCGGGCCGTCGGCGGGAGCATAGCCGGCCGGCGACCACGAGAGCGCCCTGCCCTGCGTCACCAGAAGGCTTTCCTGCCCACTTTGCACCATCGCGCCGTCGGGCAACTTCTCAAGCGGCATCGGCAGCGGATGCAGCATCTTGCCGCTGGCGAAGCGCTCGCGATGCAGAATCCGATCGATGTCGTGGGCGTGAATCTCGCGCGCGCCATTGCCGGCTTCCCAGGCCGCGCGAAAACGGTTGGCGTCGTCGCGCCGACAGTAGAAGCAGGGCCGGTGGCCGGCGGCGAGCGCGGTGGCTTCGTCCAGGAAGAACAGCTCGGTCCAGCTTCGCCGCGCCATCACGGCGCGGCGGCGGCCACGGAATTCGCAGACGCAGGTCAGCCAGGCCGGGGAAGACCAGCGCCTGTTCAGCAGCGTCTTCGTCGCGGGATCATGGATGATGCCGCGATTGCCGGTGAACAGCCCGCGATGCGGCGTGGCGATGATCTCGCCGGTGGGGGTGACGCGGTTCTGGAGAGGGCGAGTGGCGAATAGCGAATTGCGATTGGAGGATCTGCTATTCGCCATTCGCGATTCGCTCTTTCTCACGCCCCGTCCCGGAGCGGCGGGTGGTAGGTGAGCGCGGTGTCCCAGGGAAAATGGATCCAGGTGTCCTGCGACACTTCGGTGATGAAGGTGTCGACCAGCGGCCGGCCCTTCGGCTTGGCGTAGACGGCGGCGAAATGCGCGTCGGGAAGCATCTGGCGCACCAGCTTTCCGGTCTTGCCGGTGTCGACGAGATCGTCGACGATCAAGAGCCCCTTGCCGGTGCCACCGCCGAGCTTCGCGACCTCGTCGCAGACGCCTTTCAGCACCTTCAGATCGCCCTGCTTGTCGTGGTCGTAGCTCGCCACGCAGACGGTGTCGATGACGCGGATGCCGAGCTCGCGCGCGACGATCGCGGCCGGCACCAGCCCGCCACGGGTGATGGCGATGATCGCATGAAACGGGCCGACCTCGTTGAGCCGCCAGCTCAGCGCCCGGCAGTCGCGGTGGAACTGGTCCCACGAGACCGGAAAGGCCCTGCCCGCCCGCTCCTGTGCGCTCGATTCACCGTTCATCGCCTTCCGCCTTCCTCGCTCGCAAGGCCCGCCCTACCGGGTCACGTTCAATCCCGCCAGCATCTCCTTCACCGCAGCCATGGCGGCGGCGAGCTTGTCCGGATCGCGCGAGCGCACCACGAGATTGGTGTTCGGCTTCTTGTCCTCGTCGATGAAGGGATAGCTGCCGATGATGGTGTCGGGATGGGCATTGGCGATCTCCCGCAGCGGACCGCCGATGTCACCCTCGCGCGCATTGGCGCGAACGGTGTCGGAGAGCATGCGCACGCCAGACTTCAGCTTGGGCGCGACGATGTCCATCATCGCCTGCATGATCGAGGGGACGCCAGCCATCACGATGACATTGCCGAGCTTGAAGCCGGGGGCGAGGATGGTCGCGCTCTGGATCAACTCGGCGCCGTCGGGGATCCGCGCCATGCGCAGCCGCGCCTCGTTCAGATCCTGCTCGCTCCAGCGTTCGCGAAAGCGCGCCACCACCTCGGGGTGATGGCCGATGCCGACGCCGAACGCCGCGGCCACCGCGTCGGCCGTGATGTCGTCATGGGTCGGCCCGATGCCGCCGGTGGTGAAGACGTAGTTATAGCGCTGCCGCAGCGCGTTCAGCGCCGCGATGATGTCGGGCTCGTCGTCGGCGACGACCCGGACCTCCTTCAGATCGATGCCGATGTTGGTCAGGTATTCGGCGATGAAGCCGATATTCTTGTCCTTGGTCCGGCCGGACAGGATTTCATCCCCGATGACCAGAATCCCCGCCGTAACGATCTCGCTCATAAAACCATTCCTCGCCTGCAACCCAACTTTGCCGAGGTAACGCGTTGAAGTCACGCGGATTTGCTGCCCCATTGAGCAGTCCTCAGCCATTTTTTCAGGCAAGCTCGTGGCGCCGTCGCCCGAATGCCCTTTGTCCATGCATATCGCGCTGGCCCGGCCCTTGCTACCATCCCGGCAGGTCATGCACTCTCGCGGCAACGCCTGGGGAGAACAGTCGGATTCCATGGCAGTCGCGTTCGATGAAATGAACGGTCCCGGGGGGGACCTTCGCCCCGCGTATCGGGAGCTGGCACGCTGGCTCGAGGAGACGCCGGCCGAGGCGCTGGAATATCGCCGCCAGGAGGCGGAGCTGCTGTTCCGCCGGATCGGCATCACCTTCGCCGTCTATGGCGACGCCGAAGCCCAGGAGCGGCTGATCCCGTTCGACGTCATCCCCCGCATCATCTCCGCCAGGGAATGGGCGCTGCTGGAACGCGGCCTCAAGCAGCGGGTGCGCGCGCTCAACATGTTCCTGCGCGACATCTATCACGGCCGCGAGGTGCTGCGCGCCGAGATCGTGCCCGACGACCTGATCTTCCAGAACCCGGTGTTCCGGCCCGAGATGAACGGCCAGCAGGTGCCGCACGACGTCTATGTCCACATCGCCGGCATCGACATCGTCCGGGTCGACGCCAACGACTTCATCGTGCTGGAGGACAATGCGCGCACGCCGTCCGGCGTATCCTACATGCTGGAAAACCGCGAGATCATGATGCGGCTGTTTCCGGACCTGTTCGCCCGCCACAGGGTGGCGCCGGTAGAACGTTATCCGGACGAGCTGCTCGCCGCGCTGCGCTCGGTCGCCCCGCAAAGCGCCTCCGCCGAGCCGACGGTCGCGCTGCTGACCCCCGGCGTTTACAACTCCGCCTATTACGAGCATTCCTTCCTCGCCGACAAGCTCGGCATCGAGCTCGTCGAGGGCCGGGACCTCATCGTCAAGAACAACGAAGTGTTCATGCGCACCACCGAGGGGCTGAAGCGGGTCGACGTGATCTATCGGCGCGTCGACGACGACTTCCTCGATCCCCTCACCTTTCGGCCCGATTCCGCGCTCGGCGTGCCCGGGCTGATGTCGGCCTATGCGGCCGGCCACGTCACGCTGGCGAACGCGGTCGGCACCGGCATCGCCGACGACAAGGCGATCTACTCCTACATGCCGGAGATCGTGAGATTCTATCTCGGCGAGGAGCCGATCCTGAAGAACGTGCCGACCTGGCGCTGCCGCGAGCCCAAAGATCTCGCCTATGTGCTCGACCATCTCGGCGATCTCGTGGTGAAGGAGGTGCACGGCTCCGGCGGCTACGGGATGCTGATCGGGCCGGCCGCGACGAAAGCGACCATCGAGGCCTTTCGCGAGAAGCTGAAGCGCGAGCCGGAAGGCTTCATCGCCCAGCCGACGCTCGCGCTGTCGACCTGCCCGACCTGCACCGCGTCCGGCCTCGCGCCGCGCCATGTCGATCTGCGGCCGTTCGTGCTCACCGGCAGCAGGCAGACCACCATCGTGCCCGGCGGGCTCACCCGCGTGGCGCTGCAGGAAGGCTCGCTGGTGGTGAACTCCAGCCAGGGCGGCGGCACCAAGGACACCTGGATACTGGACGAATAGAGAGATGCTGTCCCGCACCGCCGAAAACCTCTACTGGCTCGCCCGCTACGTCGAACGCGCCGAATACCTCGCGCGCACCATCGACGCCACGCTGCGCGTCACCGCGCTGCCGGCCGCCTATGTCGGCAAGACCAACGAATGGGACTCCGCGCTGCTCACCGCCGGCGTCGCCGCGAGCTTCTATCAGCACTACGCGGAGGCCAACGAGCAGAACGTCGTCGAATACCTGTCGTTCTCGCCGGCGAACCCCTCCTCGATCAGGAACTGCATCGAGGCGGCGCGGCTGAACTCGCGCTCGGTACGCACCGCGCTGACCAGCGAGATGTGGGACACCATCAACTCGGCCTGGATCGAATTGCAGCAGGCCTGGAGCAGGGGCACCTCGACGCGCGAGGACCTGGCAAAGTTCCTGCGCTTCGTGCAGGAGACCTCGCTACGCTTCGACGGCTCGGCCTACCGGACCATGCTGCGCAACGACGCCTACTGGTTCTCCCGCCTCGGCGTGCATCTGGAGCGCGCCGACAACACCGCGCGCATTCTCGACGTCAAATACCACGTGCTGCTGCCCGAGGAGGAACACGTCGGCGGTCCACTGGACTTCTACCAGTGGAGCTCGATCCTGCGCTCGGTCTCGGCGCTGACGGCCTATCACTGGGTCTATCGCGAGACGTTGAAGCCGTGGCTGATCGCGGATCTGCTCATTCTCAACGACACGCTGCCGCGCTCGCTGGCAAGCTGCTACGGCAATCTGGTGCGCAACCTCGACCAGATCGGCGTCGCCTATGGCCGCCAGGGTCCCGCCCAGCGCCACGCCCGCGGCGTCCGCAACCGGCTCGAGCACTCCAACATGAACGACATCTTCCAGCATGGCGTGCATGAATTCATCCAGGAATTCATCGCCGATAACTCCAGGCTGGGTGAAATCATCACGAAGCAGTATTTGATTTGATGTTCCCGAGCCGACCGGATTGAATGCCGCCATGGCCGCGCATAGCCGTCCGAAGGACGGCGTCGCTTCCGCTGGCCTATGTCCCGGCCATCCACGTTCTTTCTTCAGCTCGGCTGAGGAAAGGCATGGATGCCCGGGTCAAGCCCGGGCATGACGAGCAGCATGCAGTCGCGCCTCACACGAGCTCTACGGTCCGCCATGCGCCTGCGAATTCTGCACACCACGTCCTACCGCTACGATCCGGCCGCGACCAGCGTGATTCAGATCCTGCGCATGACGCCCGGCAGCCATGACGGGCAATATGTGGCGGAGTGGCAGATCGACGTCTCGGCCGACACCAGGCTCGACATGCACGAGGACGCGTTCGGCAACGTCACTCACGTCTTGTCCTGCGGCTCCGTCGCCGACATCAGCATCACCGCCGAGGGCCTGATCGAGACGCACGACACCGGCGGGGTGCTGCGCGGCACCGACGAGCGCTTCCCGCCGGGCCTGTTCCTGCGCCCGACCTCGCTCACCGGGGTCAATCCGGCGATGGCGAATTTTGCGCGCCAGCTGCGCGCCGAGGCCGAGAGCGACACGCTCGGCTACCTGCACATGCTGATGTCAGAGATCAGCGAGCACATGACGTTCGACGAGGATCCGACCCACAGCGGCACGTCGGCGCTGGAGGCGTTCACGCTCCGGCGCGGCGTCTGCCAGGACTATGCGCACATCTTCATCGCCTGCGCGCGCAGCGCAGGCGTGCCGGCGCGCTTCGTCTCCGGCCACTTCCTGCGCGCCGACGGCGCCGTGCACCAGGAGGCCGGCCATGCCTGGGCGGAGGCTTTCGTGCCAGACCTCGGCTGGGTCGGCTTCGATCCCGCCAACTGCATCTGCTCGACGGACGCCCATGTCCGCGTCGCGATCGGCCTCGACTATCTCGGCGCCGCACCGGTGCGCGGCACCCGCTACGGCGGTGGCACGGAGACGCTGACGGTTGCGGTCAGGGTCGAGCAGGCCGGACGGTCGGGGCCGTCGCAATCCCAGAGGCAGAGGTGACGCATTGTCATTGCGAGCGCAGCGAAGCAATCCAGACTGTCACCGCGGAGACAGTCTGGACTGCTTCGTCGCTTCGCTCCTCGCAATGACGGAGCCTAATACTCGCAATTCCTGTAGTCCGACGCCTCGCAGTCCTGCATCATCGCGCGCGCCCGCGACATGTCGTCCGCGGTCATGGTGGCGGCGACCGTCTGCAAATCGGCCTTGGCCCTGGCGTCGCCGCGGGAGGCCGCGAGGCTGAGCCACATGAAGGCGTGCGCCGAGCTCTTCGCCACGCCCTGGCCGCGCCGATACATCGCGCCCAGCATGCCCTGCGCCTTCGCGTTGCCGGCCTTTGCCATGGCGCGGAACACGTGCACTGCCGGCAGGTAGTCGCCGCGGTTGTAGGCGGCCATGCCATCCTCCCAGGGTCCCGCGAGCGCAGGCATGCCTGCCGTGCCAAGCGCCGCCGCGACCAAAGCGCCAACCCACAGCTTCCTCATCGTCCAGCCCTCCTCGGCGAAGCTTTCTAGCGGCTCGTTACGGGGCGCGCCAAGGAAAGGTTTCAGGCCGGGACCCGGAGCCGGCGCGCGAGGGAATGGGGTTGGAGGGACGTGCGAAATTGGCTAGTAGTTTTCCGCTCTCAAGCTCGTGCGTTCGAGGACCGGAAATGACCTATTGCTGCGGAATCCTGGTTCGGGAAGGGTTGGTGATGATCGCCGACACCCGCACCAACGCCGGTCTCGACAACGTCTCGACCTTCCGCAAGCTGCACGTCTTCTCGAAGCCCGGCGAGCGCATCATGGCGATTGCGTCCGCCGGAAATCTCGCGATCAGCCAGTCGGTGCTCTCGACGCTGACCGAGGGCATGGAGGATGCGACCACCGGCGAGATCGAGACGCTGATGAACGCACCGACCATGTTCCAGGCCGCACAGCGCATCGGCCGCGCCATCCGCGCGGTCCATGCGACGGAGGGCGCGGCACTGAAGGCCGAGGACATCAGTTTCGACGTCTCCTTCCTGTTCGGCGGCCAGATCAAGGGCGCGCGGATGCGCCTGTTCATGATCTACCCGGCCGGCAATTTCATCGAATGCACCACCGACACGCCCTACCTGCAGATCGGCGAGCACAAATACGGCAAGCCGGTGCTCGACCGCGCCATGCACTACGACATCGAGCTCTATGACGCGCTGAAGGCCGGCCTGATCTCGATGGATTCGACCATGCGCTCCAATCTCGGCGTCGGACTGCCGATCGACGTGCTGGTCGCGCGCACGGACGCCTGCGATGCCGATCTCAACCATCGCATCGAGGCGGGCGAGCCCTATTTCCACGATTTGCGCTCGCGCTGGTCGGCGGCCTTGCGCGCCGCGCATCAGAACATTCCGCGGCCGCCCTACAAGAAAGACAAAGAGTCCAAGGCTTAGAGAAGCAGAAAAGGCAGGAAACCATGAGTGAGGCTCTGAACAGGATCGCGCTGGTCACCGGCGCCGGCACCGGCGTCGGCCGCGCGGCAGCACTGGCGCTGATGAAGGCCGGCTTCACGGTGGTGCTCGCCGGCCGCCGCCGCGAAATGCTGGAGGAGACGAAGAAGCTCGGCGAAGACATCGGCAAGAGCCTGTGCGTGCCCGCCGACATGACGAACCCCGGCTCGATCGCCGCGCTGTTCGCCAAGGTGACGGAGAGCTATGGCCGGCTCGACGTGCTCTTCAACAATGCCGGCATGGGCGCCCCGCCGGTCAATTTCGAGGATCTGAGCCTCGAGCAGTGGCAGGCGGTGGTGAACACCAACCTCACCGGCCCCTTCCTGTGCACCCAGCACGCCTTCCGCATCATGAAGGACCAGACGCCGCGCGGCGGCCGCATCATCAACAACGGCTCGATCTCCGCGCACGCGCCGCGGCCGTTCTCGGCCGCCTATACCTCGACCAAGCACGCCATCACCGGGCTGACCAAGGCCTCCAATCTCGACGGCCGCGCCTACGACATCGCGGTCGGCCAGGTCGACATCGGCAATGCGGCGACGCCGATGACCGACCGCATGGTCAACGGCCCCGGCGTGATGCAGCCGGACGGCACCATGAAGCACGAGCCGCGCATGGACGCCAAGGCGGTCGGCGATGCGGTCGCCTACATGGCGACGCTGCCGCTCGATGCCAACGTGCTGTTCATGACGGTGATGGCGACCAAGATGCCGTTCGTCGGGCGGGGTTGAACTCTCGCGCCCCGGACGCAGCGCGGCATGACATGACGCGCTGTCTCCACATCGTCATTGCGAGCGAAGCGAAGCAATCCAAAACGTTCCTGCGGACGCAGTTCTGGATTGCTTCGTCGCTTCGCTCCTCGCAATGACGATGGAGAGAGCGTCACGCCCCACCCCTACCCCAGCCGCTTCACCTCGCGCAGATTCGGCAACGGCTTCATCCACGCAGTGCGACGATCGTGCGAGCGGCGCCGGTCGGCATTGCGTTTGCTGCGCGCCGGCTGCCATAATCGCCTCGGGATCGGGGACATCATGCTGCGGCTGCAATCGGCACTCGGCGTTTTCGCACTGCTGGCATTGACCTTTGCGCTGGCCGAGAACCGCCGCGCGGTGTCGCTGCGGCAGGCGGCGATCGGCCTCGCCGCGACCTTTGCGACCGCATTGGTGCTGCTCAAGCTGCCGATCGTGGCGCGGGGCTTCGGCGCCATCAACGACGCGGTCGGTGCGATCTCGACGGCCTCGCGCGCCGGCACCGCCTTCGTGTTCGGCTATGTCGGCGGCGGCGCGCTGCCGTTCGACCTCAAGGCGCCCGGCGCCGATTTCATCCTCGCCTTCCAGGCGCTGCCGATCGTGCTGGTGATGAGCGTGCTGACGACGCTCCTGTTCCACTGGCGCGTGCTGCCGCCGATCGTGCGCGGCATGGCCTGGCTGCTGGAGCGCACGCTCGGGGTCGGCGGCGCGGTCGGGCTGTCGACCGCCGCCAACATCTTCCTCGGCATGGTCGAAGCGCCGCTGTTCGTGCGGCCGTATCTGGCGCAGATGACGCGCAGCGAATTATTCCTGGTGATGACCGGCGGCATGGCGGGCATCGCCGGCACGGTGCTCGTGCTCTACGCCACCCTGCTCAGCCCGCTGATCCCGGACGCGGCTGCGCATTTCGTCATCGCCTCCGTGCTGGGCGCGCCGGCCGCGATCCTGGTCAGCCTGATCATGGTGCCCGAGACCAGCGACACGCTCACCGGCGGCGCGCTCGGGGCTCCCCGGGTCGCTGGCGATCCCGACATGCATGCCTCCGGCACGATGGACGCGATCGTCAAGGGCACCTCGGCGGGGCTCGAGCTCCTGCTCAACATCGTCGCCATGCTGATCGTGCTGGTGGCGCTGGTGCATCTGGCCAATGCCACACTCGGCCTGCTGCCGAATGTCGGCGGCGCAGCAATCTCGTTGCAACGGATGCTCGGGCTCGCGATGGCGCCGATATGCTGGCTGATGGGGCTGCCCTGGGACCAGGCGGTGACCGCCGGCAGCCTGATGGGCACCAAGACGGTGCTCAACGAGCTCATCGCCTATGTCGACCTCTCGAAGCTTGCGCCCGGCGCGCTCGACGCGCGCTCGCGCCTGATCATGCTCTACGCGATGTGCGGCTTCGCCAACTTCGCGAGCCTCGGCATCATGATCGGCGGCCTCGGCGTGATGGCGCCGGAGCGGCGCAAGGAGATCAACGAACTGGGATTGAAGTCGGTGGTGTCGGGGACGCTGACGACGTGCTTGATGGGCGCGATCGTAGGAGTGATGACGTGACTCTCAGACCGTAGCCCGGATGGAGCGTAGCGCAATCCGGGACATCGTTTGTGGAGTGCACGGTTTCCCGGATTTCGCTTCGCTTCATCCGGGCTACGACCGCGACTGAAAGCTGCAGCCTACGCCGTCAATTCCACCGTCCGAAACTCCGCCGGCAAAATCACCTCCAGCAATTCCACGTCGTCGGAATAGTCGAGGATCATGTGCCTGATCTTCGGCGGCTGGGTCCAGGCGGAGCCCGCCGTCATCAAGGTCTCGCCCTGGCCGTCCATGTAGGTCTTCACCCAGCCCTTGAGCACGTAGACCATCTGGAATTCGACGTCGTGATAATGGAGCTTCGAGACTTCGGCCGGATCGCAGGGACCCTGCAGGCGGATGACGTGCGCCTGGGCGAGCCCGTTCGTCGCATCAGATATGCCGAGGTCGCGGTACCTGGCGTAGGCGCGCAGGCCATCGGGGCGAAAATCTTCCTCGCGGTGATGGCTGACGGCAACGCGCTGCTTGGGCCGGGCGCGCGTCGACTTGGTGGCGGTCTTGGCAGCAGTCTTGGCAGCAGTCTTGGCAGCAGTCTTGGCCGCGGTCGTGCGGGCCTTCGACTTCACGGCCTTGCGGGCCGACGTCACCGCCTTGCGGGACGGGGGGCGCGCGGCGACCTTGTTGCCGTGCCACTTCTTCTTCACCGCGGATCGCGCCGCGGCGCGCGACGTCGCCTTCTGCCTGGCCATGGTTTCCTCCCGTTTATTGTTCTGGTGGCGGGAGGCTAGCACAGAATTCGAAATCGCGGCGCGGACCGCGGTGCCCTCAGTGCAGCCGAAACACGCCATCGACGGCGCGCAGCTCGGCGGGCTTGATCAGTTTGGAGTGGGCGACGGTCACCGAGAACAGCGGTCCGTCGAGCTTCTGCTGCCAGAAGGCCAAGAAGTCCGTCAGTGCCGGAAATTTCGGAAACAGGTCGTAATTCTGCCAGACGTAGGTCTGCAGCAGCGAGGGGTGATCCGGCATCCGGTAAAGGATCTGCGCCGTCGTCAGCCCATAGCCCAACACTTGTTTCCGGAAGTCGCCGGAAACGCCCCCAACCCGCAAGCCCATGCCAGCCTCCTTTTCAGGAGCGCATATTCAGGGGGTGGCCGGCGGTGTGCCCTGAGAGCCACCCGGTGGAGATGCGCTCACATGCCTGGAAATGTGACGCACACTGCCAACTCATCTCAAGCCCAAAAGTTTAACAAGCTGTTGAAATTCAATGCGTTAGCAGCAGTTCGCCGCCCGTGCTAATACGGCCTCGCAGCCTCGCCGGCGCCGCAATTAACGATCATGACCATTTCCGGCAGGCCGCTCGTCCGCATACGGATTTTTCTGCTAGAAGCCCTTGCTCCCCGAAAAAACCTGTCCTATTTCAGCAATGCCCGCTCTGGCACTCGCGGGTATCGATTGCTAGCAATCAAAAATCATCAACTTGTACAACTACTTAGGAGGACTGCATGAAATTCCGTCCGCTTCACGACCGCGTCGTGGTCAAGCGTATCGACGCAGAAGAGAAGACCGCTGGCGGCATCATCATTCCCGACACGGCCAAGGAAAAGCCCTCCCAGGGTGAAGTCATCGCCGTCGGCCCGGGCGGCCGCGACGAAAGCGGCAAGCTGATCCCGATCGACCTCAAGGTCGGCGACGTCGTGCTGTTCGGCAAGTGGTCGGGCACCGAGGTCAAGATCGACAATCAGGATCTCCTGATCATGAAGGAAAGCGACATCATGGGCGTGCTCGACGTCCCCGCTTCCAAGAAGAAGGCCGCCTGATCCATCGCTCGCATCCTCATCCCGAGGAGCCGGCAGGGCCGGCGTCCCGAAGGATGAGGCCACACGTCAATCGTCTCATCCTTCGAGACGCGGCGCTTCGCACCGCTCCTCAGGATGAGGTCCAAAGTTGAACCTCAGGGAAAACCATCAATGTCAGCCAAAGAAGTGAAATTCGGCGTCGACGCCCGCGACCGCATGCTGCGCGGCGTCGACATCCTCGCCAACGCCGTCAAGGTCACGCTCGGCCCGAAGGGCCGCAACGTCGTCCTCGACAAGTCGTTCGGCGCTCCCCGCATCACCAAGGACGGCGTCACCGTCGCCAAGGAGATCGAGCTCGACGACAAGTTCGAGAACATGGGCGCCCAGATGGTGCGCGAAGTCGCCTCCAAGTCCGCTGAC
>NZ_JAGWUA010000036.1 GCF_028868675.1 Bradyrhizobium sp. | reverse complement strand
GAGCAGCAGCCGCTTGATGGCGGCGCGCCCCGAGGGCGCGACAGCCGCCACGACCGCCAGCTTGCGCTGGTTGCGGGCCTGCTCGAGCTTCTTGCCCTCGCCCTCGGGAACGAAATAGCGTTCGAGGTTGTAGGTGATCCGCAGTTTGGCGCAGAAGGCGCGCGAGCCGGTGCCGCAATTCGTACCAACGACGACCCGGCCGCGGATCAGCACCTCGGGGCTCGTCACGGCAACCGGCTCGGTCAGCACCGAGACGGCCTCGTAGAGACCGTCGCGATTGGGCGCCAGCCTGACGAACACGGTCGGGTTGCGCATGCCGGCCGGTTGGCCTTGCAGCGGCCCGGCCGGGACTTCCGAGATGTCGTATCCGAGCCTGACGTAATCTCCGCGCAGCAGGTCGCGCGGATCGACCGGGCGGGTCTGCAGGGTGACTTCCGTCCCGCTGCGCAGGATTTGCACGCGGTCGGCGATCATCAAAGCGAGCAGCGCGACCTGAATCGCGACGGCGGTGGCGTAGAGCGCGGCCTTCGGGATGCCGGACAGGCGCGCGGCGATGACGTCGCTCATGGCTCGCTCCTCGGCAGCCAGCGATTGAGCACGGCCGCGAGTGCGACGACGACGAGGCCGGCTGCGGCGAGAAACGCGGAGCGGCGCAGCAGCGAGCCCTCCACGGCCCAGGTGATGCCGGCGATCGCGCCGGCGATGCCGAGCCAGCCGGCAACCGTGCGCGCGCGGTTGGCATCGAGCATGCCCGACACGACGAGACCGAGCATGGCGCAGAGGGTCAGCGCATAGGCGAGCCAGGGCCCACCCGCTTGCGGCGACCTCCATGCCACGGCAGCCAGCAGCATGAGCGCGATGGCGCCGCCGGCGACCAGCGCGCCGGCGTCTCGCCTGAGCGCCCCGGTTGCGACGGCGAGGATCGCGCCCCCGACGCCGCAGGCGATCGTCCAGAGCGGTTGAACGTCCTCGGCCCGGATGCGGAACAATTCGTTGGTCGTGACCACCTCCAGCGCCGCGACGCTGGCGAGCGCGAACGCCCCATAGGCCGCCAGCACGCCGCCGGCGTCGCGCACCCGCTGCCAGGGCGCTGCCGCCATGGCGAGGCCGCCGCCGAGCAGCAGGGCCGCGCCGTCGGCGAGGATGAAGAGCGGCTGGGAATTGCGCAGGTCGAGTTCGAAGGCGGTTGCGATCCACCATGGCAGCGTCGCCAGCGCGACGAGATGGGCGGCCACGCGCGAATTCCAGGCGAGCGCGAGGCCGCCGGCTGCGATCCACAGCGCCACGAAAGCAAGGTGCGGCCCGTCCTGGAGGTCGGCGACGCGCAGCCAACTCCAGACGCTGGCGGCCGCGAGCGCCACCGCCAGCGCGCCGCGGGAGCCGGTGAGGGCGGCGGTCGCGAGCGCTCCGGCGGACCACAGCAGCATGCCGCCGGCAAAGTCCTCGCCGAGGTGGTACATCTGGCCGACCAGCGCGATCCCGGCGCCGAACACGATGGCGCCGACGCTGGCGCAGAGGTCGGCGAGAACTAGCCGTCCGGTGCGGGCGAACCACGCGCCGAGCCCGTTGGCCGCGACGATGCCGGCGATGAGGATTGCGAAACGCGACAGCCGCGCGATGTCAGTCCAGTGCGCGGCGACGAAGGCGAGGAAGGCGGCGGCAATCAGGAGCCCGCCGACGATGCCCACCACGACGGGGATGTTGACGCCGGACGCCGTCGCGGGAAGGGTGCCGCGGATGGCGGCAACGACGGCCGGCGTGACCACGCCATCCGCTTCCCAGCGCGCAAGGTCGGCATCGAGACGCTGCCGATAGATTCGATCGAACATCGCAGACGTCACCGGCCGGCGGCGTCGGGACTGGCCCGGCTGCGCGATGTCCGGCGCTGGCAACGTGAATCCAGCGTTCGGATCGGTTCTGTGCGTCGCATCAGCAGCCCCGGGTTGTGCCCATCATTGCCGCGGCAGGTCGTCGATCAACCGGATGCGGCGAACTCGGCCGCCATCCTTCGAGACGCCGCGATGATGGCAATATGCACCTGATTTGCCCGACGCGTCAAGTGAATTTCGTAAAATCCGCAAAAGTGCCGGTAGCGTCACCGGGCACGGTGCATGGGGTTGAACCAACAATTTTTTCTGGACGGTCACGAGACGCCGGGCCGATCCCCGATCCCGTCGTGCTTCAGGCCGTGGCGGGCAGCAGTTCGGCGAGCGAGCGGATGATGCGGTCGGGCTTCACGGTCGAGCCCTTCGGCAGGCCTTCGCCGTGGACATCCATCCAGATCGCGTAGATGCCGAGCCGCTGAGGCGTCACCACCTCCCACTCCAGATTGTCGCCGATCATCCAGGTATCCCCCGCGGTGACGCCCAGCGCCTCCATGGCATGGAGATAGGCGCGCTCCTCGGGCTTGCCGAAGCCGTGCTCGCCCTCGATCTGGACGTGGTGGAAGCGGTGCGCGAGCTCGAACCGCTCGACCTTGGCGCGCTGCGTGTCGGCGGCGCCGTTGGTCACCAGCGCCAGCCTGACGCCGAGCGCCCTCAGGCGGTCGATCGTCTCATGCGCGCCGGGGAAGACGAACATTTCCTCCTCGCGATAGGCGGTGAAGCGGTCGGCGATGCGGATGGCGAGATCGTCGGGCAGGGGGCGGTGGCCGGCCGCGGCGAGCGCGGCGAAGCCGCCCCTCACCGTGATGCGCCGCGCCTCGCCGAGCTTCAGCCGCCACACCGGCTCGGCGGTCGCCCAGAATTTCTTAGCGAAGCCGAGCACCGCGGTGGCGACCTCTTCTGGCGGAAGAGGCGCGAGCTCGTCGGCGAACTCGGCCGCGATGATGTTCCAGGCGATCCTGGGGCGGCCATAGGCCGACAGGATGGTGTCGTCCATGTCGATCAGCATGGCGCGGGGCAGCTTCATCGCGGTCATGGTCGAACTCACGGCCACTTCACCTCCGGCGGCAGCGACGACAGGATCGAGTCCACATTGCCGCCGGTCTTGAGCCCGAAGATGGTGCCGCGGTCGTAGAGCAGGTTGAACTCGACGTAGCGGCCGCGCCGGATCAGCTGCTCCTCGCGGTCCTCCGCGGTCCACGGCCGTTCGAAGTTGCGCCGGACCAGCTCGGGATAGATCTTCAGGAAGGCGCGGCCGACGTTCCGGGTGAAGGCGAGGTCGGCGTCCCAGTCGCCGCTGTCGTGCCAGTCGTAGAAGATGCCGCCGATGCCGCGCGCCTCCTTGCGATGCGGCAGGTAGAAATATTCGTCGCACCACGTCTTGTACTTGTCGTAGTCGGCGACGCCGTTCGGCCCGCTGCAGGCCTCCTTCATCGCGGCGTGGAAGGCGATCGTGTCGGGGTCCTCCTGCGTGCGCCGCCGCTCCAGCACCGGCGTCAGGTCCGCGCCGCCGCCGAACCACGCCTTGGTGGTGACGACGAAGCGGGTGTTCATGTGCACGGCCGGCACGTTCGGATTGCGCATATGCGCGATCAGCGAGACGCCGGAGGCCCAGAACCGCGGATCCTCCGCTGCGCCCGGGATCTGCGCGCGGAATTCGGGGGCGAACTCGCCGTGCACGGTCGAGCAATGCACGCCGACCTTCTCGAACAGGCGGCCGTGCATCATCGACATCACGCCGCCGCCGCCCGGCACGCCGCTGTGGTCGGTGCGCTGCCAGGGCGTACGCACGAAGCGGCCGGCATCGCCCGGATGGAGCGCCCCCGGTGCGTCGTCCTCGAGATGCTCGAAGCTCGCGCAGATGTCGTCGCGCAAGGACTCGAACCAGCTCCGCGCGCGCGCCTTGCGATCCTCGATGGCCGAAACGTCCATGTCCTGATTCCCGCCTCTCATCGTGTCGCTCAGACTATCTGATCCCGAGCGTCTTGTGGGTCTGGACGCTGAGCCGCCATTGCGGATGGCGCAGGCAATAGTCGATGGCGCGCGCGGTGTTCCGGGCGACGTCGGGCCCGTCCATCGGCTGCAGAGAGAAGCGCTCGAAGGCGAG
Source organism: Bradyrhizobium sp. (assembly GCF_028868675.1). GTDB lineage: Bacteria > Pseudomonadota > Alphaproteobacteria > Rhizobiales > Xanthobacteraceae > Bradyrhizobium. Next base: position 26,172 of record NZ_JAGWUA010000036.1, on the reverse strand, counting down.
GCCCGCGAAGCTCTCCGGCTCGGCGCCTTGCTGCGGATAGACGAGCTTCAATTCATGGCCGCGCCGGAGCACGAACTCGCTTCCGGCCTTCGGGCTGACGCAAATCCAGTCGAGGCCTTCGGGCGGCGCGATCGTGCCGTTGGTCTCGACCGCTATGGCAAATCCCCGGCCGTGAAGCGCGTCGATCAGCGCCTCGTCCACCTGCAGCAGCGGCTCGCCGCCGGTCAGCACCGCGTAGCGGTGCTCGGGGCTTCCCGTCCATTGCGCGGCGATGGTGTCGGCGAGTTCCTCGGCCGAAGCGTAGCGGGCGCCCAGCGTGCCGTCGGTGCCGACGAAATCGGTGTCGCAGAACTTGCAGATGGCAGTTTCGCGATCGGCCTCGCGGCCGCTCCAGAGATTGCAGCCGGCAAACCGGCAGAACACGGCCGCGCGCCCGGCATGGGCGCCTTCGCCCTGCAGGGTCAGGAAGATCTCCTTGACCGCGTAGCTCACCGTCGTCTCCTTTGGGCTCTCAGGCCTGCTGTTCGCGAACCTGCCGCAGCGCCTCGCCCGCGGCCATCGCCGCCGCGGTCGCCACGTTGAGCGAGCGCAGGCCCGGCTTGATCGGAATCACCAGCCGCGCGTCGGCGGCCGCGGCCACCTCGTCGGTCACCCCGGCGCTCTCGCGTCCGAGCAGCAGGATGTCGGACGGGGCATAGCGAAAATCAAGATAATTGGTCGCGCCCCTGGTGGTGAACAGCAGGAGCCGGCAGCCCTGCGTCGCGCGCCAGGCCTCGAATCTCGACCAGGAATCGTGGCGCGTCACGCTGAGATGGTCGAGGTAGTCCATTCCCGCCCGGCGGAACAGGCGGTCGGAGAAGGCAAAGCCCGCCGGTTCGATGATGTGGGCGGCCAGTCCCAGGCAGGCGCACAGCCTGAGAATCGTACCGGTGTTCTGGGGGATGTCGGGCTGGAAGAGCGCTATCTGCATGGTCGGCGGCGGGGTTCGATGCGGCCCGAAATGTCTCAATAAAACATCGCCGGGCAGGGAATTGGTGCATGGCACGCATCCGCGCCGATAGCGGGCTTGCGCTTGTCCGGCAAGGGTGCCAATAGAGCGATTCTGGACTGCTGGTTTCGCCTCTTTGACGCGGAAAAAGCATCGTTCTGCCGCCGCGGGGGGCCGCGGGCGCCGGCAGCCTGTTCCGGGGACCTTTGGGCGCCCCTTGGGGCGGTTCCGCCGGTCGCACACAGAGAAAGGGTTGGAATCGTGACGACAGCGTCTTCGGCGGACCATCCGACACGCCGTGATTTCCTTTATGTCGCAACGGGAGCCGCCGCCGTAGTCGGTAGCGTCGCAACACTCTGGCCGTTCATTTCGCAGATGAACCCGGACGCCTCCACCATCGCCGCCGGCGCGCCGATCGAGGTCGATATCTCCCCGATCGCCGAGGGCCAGGACGTCAAGGTGTTCTGGCGCGGCAAGCCGATCTACATCAGCCACCGCACCAAGAAGCAGATCGACGAGGCGCGCGCGGTCAACGTCGCGAGCCTGCCCGATCCGGAGTCCGACGAGGCCCGCACCAAGCCCGGCAAGGAGCAGTGGCTGGTCGTGATCGGCATCTGCACCCATCTCGGCTGCATCCCGATCGCCCATGAGGGCAACTACGACGGCTTCTTCTGTCCCTGCCACGGCTCGCAGTACGATTCGTCCGGCCGCATCCGCCAGGGGCCCGCACCGGCGAACCTGCCTGTGCCACCCTACCAGTTCGTCTCCGACACCAAAATCCAGATCGGCTGAAGCTTCGGACGCAAGTTCCGAGGCTTCGCGCCGTCGTCGATTTATTTCCTCAGGATCGCATCATGAGCGGACCCTCCGACTACCAGCCGAGCAATCCAGCCCTGAAGTGGATCGAGCGGCGGCTGCCGATCTTTGGTCTCATGCACTCGTCGTTCGTGGCCTATCCCACGCCGCGCAATCTGAACTACTGGTGGACCTTCGGCGCCATCCTGTCCTTCATGCTCGCGATTCAGATCGTGACCGGCGTCATCCTGGCGATGCACTATACGCCGTACGCCGATCTCGCCTTCAAGTCGGTCGAGCTGATCGTGCGCGACGTCAATTACGGCTGGCTGCTGCGCAACATGCATGCGGTCGGCGCGTCGATGTTCTTCTTCGCCGTCTACGTCCACATGTTCCGCGGCCTCTATTACGGGTCGTACAAGGAGCCGCGCGAGGTGCTGTGGATCCTCGGCGTCATCATCTACCTCCTGATGATGGCGACCGGCTTCATGGGCTACGTGCTGCCGTGGGGCCAGATGAGCTTCTGGGGCGCCACCGTCATCACCAACCTGTTCTCCGCCATTCCCTATGTCGGCGAGAGCATCGTGACGCTCCTGTGGGGCGGCTATTCGGTCGGCAACCCGACGCTGAATCGCTTCTTCTCGCTGCACTACCTGCTGCCGTTCCTGATCGCCGGCGTCGTCGTGCTGCACGTCTGGGCGCTGCACGTCGCGGGTCAGAACAATCCCGACGGCGTCGAGCCCAAGACGGAAAAGGACATGGTGCCGTTCACGCCGCATGCGACCATCAAGGACTTCTTCGGCGTGTCCTGCTTCCTGCTGCTCTGCGCCTGGTTCATCTTCTACATGCCGAACTATCTCGGCGACGCCGACAACTACATTCCGGCCAATCCGGGCGTGACGCCGCCGCACATCGTGCCCGAATGGTACTACCTGCCGTTCTACGCGATCCTGCGCTCGATCCCGAACAAGCTCGCCGGCGTGGTCGCGATGTTCGGCGCGATCATCGTGCTGGTGTTCCTGCCCTGGCTCGACAGCGCCAAGACCAAGTCCTCGAAGTACCGCCCGCTCGCCAAGCAGTTCTTCTGGATCTTCGTCGTGGTCTGCATCCTGCTCGGCTATCTCGGCGCCCAGCCGCCTGAGGGCGTCTACGTCATCGCCGCCCGCGTCCTGACGGTCTGCTACTTCGGCTACTTCCTGATCGTGCTGCCGCTGCTCGCCCGCGTCGAGCGTCCGCGTCCGGTGCCGAACTCGATCTCGGAAGCCGTGCTCGCCAGGAGCGGCAAGGCCGTGGCCTCGATCGCGGTCGCGCTGGTCGCCGCCGGCGCGCTGTTCGCAGGCACCCTGCAGGATGCGCGCGCATCCGAAGGCTCCGACGCGCCGCCCGCGCAGAAGTGGTCGTTCTCGGGCCCGTTCGGCAAGTTCGACCGCGGCGCACTGCAGCGCGGCCTGAAGGTCTACAAGGAAGTCTGCTCCAACTGCCACGGCCTGTCCTACGTCGCCTTCCGCAACCTTGCGGAAGCCGGCGGCCCCGGCTACTCGGCGGCGCAGGCCTCGGCCTTTGCCTCCGAGTACAAGATCAAGGACGGTCCGAACGACGCGGGCGACATGTTCGAGCGCGCGGGCCGGCCGGCCGACTACTTCCCCTCGCCATTCCCGAACGAGCAGGCCGCTCGCGCGGCGAACGGCGGTGCGGCGCCGCCCGACCTGTCGCTGATCACCAAGGCGCGCAGCTACAAGCGCGGCTTCCCCTGGTTCGTGTTCGACGTCTTCACCCAGTATCAGGAGCAGGGTCCGGACTACGTCGATGCCGTGCTGCAGGGTTACGAGGACGAACCGCCGCACGGCGTGACCATTCCGGAGGGCTCGTACTACAACAAGTACTTCCCCGGCCACGCCATCAAGATGCCGAAGCCGCTCAGCGACGGCCAGGTGACCTATGACGACGGCTCGCCGGCGACGGTCGCGCAGTACGCCAAGGACGTCACCACCTTTCTGATGTGGGCTGCGGAGCCGCACATGGAAGCCCGCAAGCAGCTCGGCTTCCAGGTGTTCATCTTCCTGATCATCTTCGCGGGCATGATGTACTTCACCAAGAAGAAGGTCTGGGCCGACGCCCACTGACCGGCTTCGGTCGGACGAGAATGGAAAAAGCCCCCGGTCGGGGGCTTTTTTGTTGGGACTCTCCTCGTGTCCCGGACGCGGCGCGCGGCGCACCACGCAGCAGAGGGGCGGCGTGCTGCGCCGCGTCCGGGGCACGAGAGTGTGTATGCGCGGCGATTGCCTATCGCGCCTACACCGGCCAGAATGCCCGCAACCGCCCCCAAAAAGCATCGTCGGAGGAAAGCATGGGAACCGTCGTCACTTTCAAGCGTCCGGATGGCAAGGATGCGTCGGGCTATCTGGCGAATGCCGCGCGGGGCAACGCGCCTGGCGTGGTGGTGATCCAGGAATGGTGGGGGCTGTCGGACCAGATCAAGGGCATGTGCGATCGCTTTGCGCTCGCCGGCTTCGACGCGCTCGCGCCCGATCTCTACAAGGGCAAGGTGGTGCCCTATCACGACACCGATTCAGCCAATCGCGAGATGAACTCGCTCGACTTCATGGACGCGACCACGCAGACGGTGCGCGGTGCCGTGCAGTATCTGTCGCGCAACGGCGCCAAGGTCGGGCTGACCGGCTTTTGCCTCGGCGGCGCGGTAACCATCATCGGCGCCACCAGGATCCCGGAACTTGCCGCCGGCGTGGTGTTCTACGGCATTCCGCCGGAGCAGGCGGCCAAGCCCGCGGACGTGAAGATTCCGCTGCAGGCGCATTTCGCCAACAAGGACGACTGGTGCACGCCGCAGGTGGTCGATGCCTTCGAGAAGGGCATGAAGGCCGCCGGCAAGTCGCTCGAGCTGTTCCGCTATGACGCCGAGCACGCCTTCGTCAACGAGCAGCGTCAGGCCGTGCACGACCGCGAAGCCGCCGAGCTCGCCTGGGGACGGGCGACGGAGTATTTCCGCAAGCATCTGGGGTAACGACGTCGGATGCCGATGACGGGCGGTAGCCCGGATTTCGCTTACGCTCGATCCGAGGCTGCCGGCCGCAACCCTTGACGCGGTCCCCGCGCCATGGTGTGTAGTTGCCCCATGAGCACCGCCGTCCGCCCATCCCGTCGTTGGTGGCGCACCTCCTAAAGAGGTGGCCGGTGCGATTTCATTTCCAAGAATCGTCAGAGGTCGCCAACGCAGTGCGGCGGCCTGATCGTTTGTCCTGTGTGGCGTTCCCTCGGCAAGTCTCGTAAGAGGAACCCAAGAGGACCAGATGAACAGGACAGTCTTTGCCCTCCCGGCCAGCAGCGAGTACCGCAGCCGCGCGGGCCTTGCGATCACCCGCGTGGTGGAGCAGTTCACCGGCGGCGCCAACCGGCTCGACGACCTCATCAACCTGCTCGACCGCCGCCGCGGCGTGGTGCTGTCGTCGGGCACGACGGTGCCCGGCCGCTACGACAGCTTTGATCTCGGCTTCTCCGATCCGCCGCTCAAGCTCGAGACCGCGGGCTTCAATTTTACGCTCGAGGCGCTCAATGCCCGCGGGCAGGTGCTGATCGCCTTCCTCGCCGACGTCCTGCGCGAGCCCTGCGTGGTGATCTCCGAGAAGACGGCTTCGCGGCTCGCCGGTCACATCATTCGCGGCGAGGCTCCGGTCGAGGAAGACCAGCGCACGCGGCGCGCCAGCGTGATGTCGCTGGTGCGCGACCTCATTGCGGCGTTCTCCGCCAATGACGATCCGCTGCTCGGCCTGTTCGGCGCCTTTGCCTACGACCTCGTGTTCCAGATCGAGGACATCGTGCAGAAGCGGCCGCGCGAGCAGGACCAGCGCGACATCGTGCTCTACGTCCCCGATCGCCTGCTCGCCTACGACCGTGCCACCGGGCGTGGCGTGGTGCTCGCTTACGATTTCGCCTGGAAGGGCCAGTCAACCGAAGGCCGGCCGCGCGAGACGCCGGACAGCGCCTACCTCAAGACGCCGCGCCAGGGCTTTGCCGATCATGCGCCCGGGGAATATCAGGCGACCGTCGAAACCGCGCGAGCGGCCTTCGCCCGTGGCGACCTGTTCGAGGCGGTGCCGGGGCAGTTGTTTGCCGAGCCGTGCGAGCGTTCGCCGGCGGAAGTGTTCCAGCGGCTCTGCGTCATCAACCCGTCGCCCTATGGCGCGCTGATGAATCTCGGCGAGGGCGAATTCCTGGTGTCGGCCTCGCCGGAGATGTTCGTCCGCTCCGACGGACGGCGCGTCGAGACCTGCCCGATCTCCGGCACGATCGCACGCGGCACGGATGCGATCGGCGATGCCGAACAGATCCGACAGCTCCTGAACTCGCAGAAGGACGAGTTCGAGCTCAACATGTGCACCGACGTCGACCGCAACGACAAGGCGCGGGTCTGCGTACCCGGCACGATCAAGGTGTTGGCGCGGCGGCAGATCGAGACCTACTCAAAGCTGTTTCACACCGTCGACCATGTCGAGGGCATGCTGCGGCCCGGCTTCGACGCGCTCGACGCCTTCCTCACCCATGCCTGGGCGGTGACCGTGACCGGCGCGCCAAAGCTCTGGGCGATGCAGTTCGTCGAGGATCACGAGCGCTCGCCGCGGCGCTGGTACGCCGGCGCGATCGGCTGCGTGAACTTTGACGGCAGCATCAACACCGGCCTCACCATTCGCACCATCCGCATGAAGGACGGGCTCGCCGAGGTGCGGGTCGGCGCCACCTGCCTGTTCGATTCCGATCCCGCAGCCGAGGATCGCGAATGCCAGGTCAAGGCGGCCGCGCTGTTCCAGGCGCTGCGTGGCGATCCGCCAAAACCGCTGTCGACCTTTGCACCCGATGCCACCGGAAGCGGCAAGCAGGTGCTGCTGATCGACCACGACGACAGCTTCGTGCACATGCTGGCGGATTATTTTCGCCAGGTCGGCGCCAGCGTCACCGTGGTCCGTTACGTGCATGCGCTGGACATGCTGAAGCGGAAGGCGTGGGACCTGCTCGTGCTGTCGCCTGGACCGGGCCGTCCCGAGGATTTCGGGATCAGGACAACCATCGATGCGGCGCTGGAGAAGAAGCTGCCGGTGTTCGGCGTCTGCCTCGGCGTGCAGGCGATCGGCGAATATTTTGGCGGCGAGCTCGGTCAGTTGTCGCAGCCCGCGCATGGCCGGCCGTCGCGGGTGCAGGTCAAGGGCGGGCGGCTGATGCGCAATCTGCCGAACGAGATCGTCATCGGCCGCTACCACTCGCTCCATGTCGAGCGCGGCAGCATGCCTGATGTGCTCAGAGTGACAGCGAGCACCGAGGACGGCGTCGCCATGGCGCTCGAGCACAAGACGCTGCCGGTCGCCGGCGTGCAGTTTCATCCGGAATCGCTGATGTCGCTGGGCGGCGAGGTGGGATTGCGGATCGTCGAGAATGCGTTCCGGCTGGATGCGCTGGCCAATTGAGAGGAACCAATGACGTTTGACCAGGATCTGAAGGCGACCATCCGCACCATCCCCGACTACCCGAAGCCGGGGATCATGTTCCGCGACATCACCACGCTGCTGGCGGATGCGCGCGCCTTCCGCCGCGCGGTGGACGAACTGGTGCATCCCTGGGCCGGCAACAAGATCGACAAGGTCGCCGGCATCGAGGCGCGCGGCTTCATCCTCGGCGGCGCGGTGGCGCATCAGCTCTCGGCCGGCTTCGTACCGATCCGCAAGAAGGGCAAGCTGCCGCATACCACCGTCCGCATCGCCTATTCACTGGAGTATGGCCTCGACGAGATGGAGATGCATGTCGATGCCATCCATCCCGGCGAGCGCGTCATCCTGGTCGATGACCTCATCGCCACCGGCGGCACCGCGGAAGGTGCGGTCAAGCTGTTGCGCCAGATCGGCGCCAACGTGGTTGCGGCCTGCTTCATCGTCGATCTGCCGGAGCTCGGCGGCGCGGCCAAGCTGCGCGCCATGGACGTGCCGGTGCGCACGCTGATGGCGTTCGAGGGGCATTGAGCCGCCCCGGGAATGACCCTCAAATTGCCAATCAGGGCCGCTGCAAGATCAGGCTGAGCTCGAGCTCGCGGAAGGCGAGGTAGTTGCGCCGGATCCACTGGTGCAGCTCGGTGGACGAATCCTTCTCCTGGCGCAGATAAGCGGTGAAGGAGAAGTTCAGCCGGTCGACATAGGTCTTGAGGAAGCCGGGCAGCGCCGGCAGGCGGAACAGCCGGCTCTCGGCCATGGCGGGCGGCAGCTCGCCGCGCACGACATATTCGTTGTCCACGGTGATCAGATTGGTGCGCGGGATCTGTGCGCGCAGCATCTCGTGGGCGCGGACCGACACGCGGTCGGCATCGCCTATGAACAGGATCATGGGCGCCACGTGGCGTCGCGCCGCCTCCTTCAACAGGCCGATCTCGTCGGTCATCTTGAAGAACTCGTCGAAGGCGTGGAAACCGAGGTCGATGACCTTGGCGAGCCCGTCGTCGACGATGACGCGGTCCATCAGCTGCATCTTGCCGTAGGTGTCGATGACGTCGGCCGTCTCGGTGACCTTCGGCAGATAGTCGAGCAGCGAGGGTTCCTTCAGATTGACGTCGAAGGCCGCGACGTCGCCGTTCTTGAGCAGCAGGAACTCGGCCAGCAGCCGCGCCAGCAGCGTCTTGCCGACCTGCGGACGGGGCGAGCAGATGATGTAGACGGGCGTGGCGGGCATCGAAAGCTATGTCGGGCCGGTTCGGGGTCCAATCCAGCCGCATCCGCCACGGGCCTGCAACTATTTTTCGCCGCTGCGCGCGGCTGGCTTGGAGCCGACGAGGTCGGTCAGCCGGATGCGGTCGTATTCGCTCCAGACATTGGCGAGCCAGTGCCGGACATAGCCGCGCAGCACGAAGGAATAGTTGGCGGCCTCGTCATGCGGGCCCTTGTTGGCGACGAACTTGAGGAACGGGACGGAGGCGACCTCGACCTGCTCGTAGGCCATTTCGTTCAGCTTCGGGATCGTCAGTTCGGTCGCGTCCTTGATGCGGTGGAAGTAGGAATTGTAGGTCGCCTGGTCCCACTGGAAGAACTGGGTGTCGTTGATGAAGTTCTTCACCAGGAAGTATTTTGCGCCCGTCATGAAGCTGGCGGTCTCGGCGATCTCGTCCAGCGAGGCGATCGAGGGGCCGAGAATATGGAACACCGCAAAGGTGATCTGGCCGGCCTTGGCGGCGTCGAGAAAGCCGATGTCGCGCAGCGAGGCGAGCGCCGGCGACAGCAGGCCGGCGCGGGCGTCGATCACGGTGACCGACGGACTCACCGCGTTCAGCGTGTCGAAAATCTTCATCTGGTCGGCCGTCGACATCATGTCGACGATCTCGGTGATCTCGGGGTGGAAGCGCTTCAGCGTGCCGCGCGGGGACTCGGTGTCGAAGGCGCGGGTCGGCACGTTGTTGGCGGAAAAATAATCGAGCAGGGTGCGCGAGACCGTGGTCTTGCCGACCCCGCCCTTGTCAGCGCCCACCACAACCACTGCTGGCTTTGCCATGAATGTCCCCTAACGCGCGCCCTCCTGCCGCGGTGCGCGACGGATAGGTCCCTTGTCTGCTGTTGGGCGCGAACATGGCAGAAACAAGGGAGAATTCAATTCCTTGCGGCCTCGGCGCGGCCCATACGGAGGTTTTTTCCGACGGCTCTTCGATCAGGCCGGTCGGGCGGTAATTCCGGCGCTCAATGACGGCCCCAAGGACCAGTCAGAGGGCCGATCGGACTGGACGTCCGATTGCCCCGGGTGGTTCCGGGCGGGCCCTGCGCTGCGCCTTCCGTTGCATCGGCCGGCTTGCCGGAATCGCTCCACGGACCCGCGGGCGGCGGGGCATCCTGCTGCGGCTCCGGCCCGTCGTCTGATTTCTCGCTCTCGTCCGGAGGCGGCAGCGGACCAGGATCGTGGCCGCCGCCGAACTTGACCAGGGCCTCGATCCGCGATTCCACCGAAGGGTGGGTTGCGAACAGGTCGGCAAAGCCCTCGCGGGGATTGTCGACGCAGAGCTCCATCACCGCCGAGGTCGCGCCGGGCAGCTCGCCCCGGCCGTCGATCTTGCGCAGCGCCGCGATCATGGCGTCGGGGTTCTTGGTCAGCTCGACGGAGCCGGCATCGGCGAGGTACTCGCGCGAGCGCGACAGCGCCAGCTTCACCACCTGCGACAACAGCCAGGCCAGCACGATCAGGACGACGGCAATGATGATGACCACCACGGCGCCGCCGCCGGAGCTCTTGCTGTCGCTCGAAGAGGACGAGGAGGACGACGAGGAGGAGGAAGATGACGACGACCACGAGCCACCGGAGCTCGGGCTCCAGTCGAAACTGGTGAACAGGCGGAAGAACAATTCGCCGAAGAAGCCGACCACGCCCGCGATGATGACGGCGACCACCATGAGCTGCACGTCGCCGTTGCGGATGTGGGTCAGCTCGTGGCCCAGCACCGCCTCGATCTCCTGGTCGTTCAGCGCCCGCAAGAGACCGGTGGTGACGGTAATGGCATATTGGCGCTGGTTGAGACCGGTGGCGAAGGCGTTCAGCGCCGGGCTCTCCATGATCTTCAGCTTAGGCATGGTGATGCCGCGCGAGATGCAGAGATTTTCCAAGAGATTGTAGAGCCGCGGTTCCTCCTGCCGGGTCACGTCGTGGCCGCCGGTGACGGCGTCGATCATCGACTGGTGGAAGAAATAGGCGATGACGATCCACGCGATAGCCGCGATGGTGGCGTACGGGAAGGCTGTCACCAGGTCGGAGAAGGCACGCGTGAGGTAGGCGTCGACCGAGCGATCGCCGTTGATGACGACCTCGGCGACCAGCGCGCCGGCATAGACCAGCACGTAGAACAGCAGGAACAGGCCGGCGAGCAGCAGCACCGAACGGAGCTTGTTCGAGGCGATATGCGTGTAGAGACCGTACGCGGCCATGACGCGCTGCCCTGCCGGACTATCCGTTCACTCAGAACTTCACCTGCGGCGCTGCCTCGACTTCGGTCCGGCCGGCGCCGAGGTCGAAGAACTCCTTGCGGGTGAAGCCGAACATGCCGGCGAACAGCGCGGCGGGCATCTGCTGGATGCCGGTGTTGTATTCCTGGACCGCGTTGTTGAAGAAGCGGCGGCTCGCCGCGATCTTGTTCTCGAGGTCGGACAGCTCGCTCGCGAGCTGCTGGAAGTTGGCGTTGGCCTTGAGGTCCGGATAGGCCTCCGACAGCGCGATCAGCCGGCCGAGCGCGCCGGAGAGCTGGTTTTCGGCGGCCGAGACCTGCGCCGTGCCCTGCGCCGACATCGCCGAATTGCGCGCCTTGATGACGTCGTCGAGCGTGCCGCGCTCGTGGGAGGCGTAGCCCTTCACCGTCTCGACCAGGTTCGGGACGAGGTCGTGGCGCTGCTTGAGCTGCACGTCGATATCGGCAAAGGCCTGGCCGACGCGCTGGCCGAGCGCGACCAGCCGGTTGTAGGCGCCGAAGGCGAACAGCACGAGGACGACGATGACGCCGAGAACGATCCAGCCGGTCGACATGGAGAACTCCTGATGGGGGAAAAGGCTGATAGCGTAGACCAAAATGACGCCGGACGGCAGGCCGCACGGAGGGAAGGTATGACTTGGTCGGATGTGGACCCGTCCGAGTTCAAGGGAAAGCGGGCGGGGAGGTCAATTTTCCGCCATGATCGCGTCGCCCCAGCGCCAGCGCCGGGCGGCCGCATAGGCGGCCTTGTCCCGGCGCGGTACCTTCGCTGTCGCCAATCCATCGCAAGTGCAGAGTTTTGCCGTGATCTCGGCCTTGCCGATATCCGGCGGCGCCAGCACGCGCGAGAGGCGGGCCGCAACCGGCGCGCGCGTCAGCGCCACATAGGAAAACTTCTCGTCCTCGAACGGCACCTCGGCACCCTTGAGCTGGCGGTGCGCCTGCGAGCGCGGCAGGCGCTGGCTGAAATGGCACCAGTCGGGCGCCGTGAGCGGGCATGCCTTGTCGTGCGGGCAGGGTGCTGCGACATGCGCGCCCGCCGAGATCAATTGCCCGCGCAGGGCGAGGATGCGAGCATAGCCGGCGGGCGTGCCGGGCTCGATCACGACCAGCGCGTGACGCGTCTTCGCCCACATGGCGTCCGCGAGCGCACGCTGCTCGCTCGCTCCGAGTTCGCCGATCAGATAGCTCGCGATCATGAGATCGGCCGGCTCGGCGGCTGCGACCGTCTCGCGGGCCTCTCCAGGTAGATAGCGAAGATCTTCCAGACGTGCGCTGTCGCGCGCGAGCTCAAGCCCGAGCCGGCGCAGGCTGTCATTGGCGTCGAGTAGCGTGAATGAACCAAGCGACGGAAATGTTTCTGCCGCGGCCCAGCTCGCGGTGCCCGGGCCTGCGCCGACGTCGAGCAGGCTGTCCGGGGCGAGATCCGGCACGATCCCGGTCAGCGCGTTGAGGCTGGCTGCCACGGCGGCATAGGTTGCCGGCATCCGTGCCAGCGCATAGGCGAGCGCATCGGCGTCCGACGTGATGGTGCTGGAGCCGCCGCCCGACCGATAGCTGTTCGAGATGCGCTCGGCCCGCCGTGCGGCGTCGCTGCGCGAAAAGCCGACAAGCTTGCCGTCGAGTGCGGCCTTCAGCTCGGCCGGCAGGGTGGGGGAGATCATCGTGCCCCCTCGTCATTCCGGGGCGATGCGAAGCATCGAACCCGGAATCTGGAAGTTGCGGCGCGACATTTCGGGTTCGGCGCTCTGCGCCGCCCCGGAATGACGACCGATGGGTTTACGCCACGTGCTGGTCGAGGATGTCCACGGCCTGTTCGAGGTTGACCGAGACGAGCTGCGACACGCCGCGCTCGGCCATGGTGACGCCGAACAGGCGGTTCATCCGCGCCATCGTGATCGGGTTGTGCGTGATGATGATGAAGCGCGTGTCGGTCGAGCTCGTCATCTCATGCAGGAGGTTGCAGAACCGCTCGACGTTGTGATCGTCGAGCGGCGCGTCGACTTCATCCAGCACGCAAATCGGCGATGGATTGGTGAGGAACACCGCGAAGATCAGCGCCAGTGCGGTCAGCGCCTGCTCGCCGCCCGACAGCAGCGACAGCGTCTGCGGCTTCTTGCCCGGCGGTTTTGCGATGATCTCGAGGCCCGCTTCCAGCGGGTCCTCGCTTTCGATCAGATGCAGCGCCGCCTCGCCTCCGCCGAACAGCTCGACGAACAGGCGCTTGAAGTGGTTGTTGACGACCTCGAACGAGGTCAGCAGCCGCTCGCGCGCCTCGCGGTTGAGGCTCTGGATGCCCTGACGCAGCCGCTTGATGGCTTCGACCAGGTCGTCGCGCTCGGTGGTCAGGCCGGTGTGCTGGGCCTCGACTTCGCGCAGCTCCTCCTCGGCACGCAGGTTGACCGCACCGAGGCGCTCGCGGTCGCGGCGCAGCTTCTCCAAGTCCTCCTCGATCTCGTGGAGCGGCGGCAGCTCGACGCCGGGCTCGATCTCGGCAAGGCCTGCGACCGCCTGCGGCTCGACCTCCAGCATGTCGTGGATCTCGCGCTCGACGTCGGAAAGGCGCCGGCGCGCGCCCTCCATGCGCTCCTCGGCGCGGGCACAGGCCTCGCGCGCGCTCGACAGCGCCTCCAGCGACGACTTCGCGGCGCGGTCGGTTTCCGCCATCGCGAGCTCGGCGGCGGCGAGCGCGTCGGAGGCGACGCGTCGCTCGCTCTCGGCGATCTCGATCTCGGTGATGAGCGCGCTGCGCTTCTCGGCGAACACCGCCGGCGCGTTCTCCAGCTCGGCGCGCTCGACGTTCACCTCGGTGATGCGGGCCTCGATGGTGCCGATATGGGAGGCCGCGCTCTCCTTCCGGCTCTGCCATTCGGTGCGCTCGGCGAGGATCGCCTGCACCCGGCGGTCGGCGAGCTCGGCCTCGCGCGCCAGCGCCTGGGCCTCGGCGCGTACCTGGGCGGCGAGCCGGCGATGGCCTTCGATGTCGCTGCGGACGGCGGCGAGGCGGATCTCGGTATCCTCGCTCGCCGGCAGTTCGGAGATCGCAGCTGCCGCATACTCATGCGCAGCTTCGGCCTCGGCGCGGTCGGCGGCGAGACGGCTGTGCGCCTCCGACAGCGCCGATTTGCGCGCGGCGTGGCGGTTGATCTCGCGCTCGGCGCTCGCATGACGCTCGCGCGCGGCATTGACCTCGCGCTGCGCGGCGCGCCAGGCCTCGCGGGTCGCGCCTTCGGCGCGTGCGGCCATCTGCAGCTCGGCCTCGGCGTTCTCCAGCGCCTCGCGCTTGACGGAGGCGTCGATGCGGGCCTGCTCCAGCTCGTTCTCGATGTCGACGAGGCGGGCACGTTCGGCAAGCCGGCGCGCGGCGCCGGTCGGCGCATGGGCTGCGGCGACAAAGCCGTCCCAGCGCCAGACGTCGCCCTCGGGCGACACCAGCCGCTGGCCGGTCTTGAGCTGGGAGACCAGCTCGGCGCCGCGCTCGCGCGGCACCACGCCGATCTGCGCCAGACGGCGCGCCAGCTCGATCGGCGCCTGCACGTGATTGGCGAGCGGCTCGACGCCCGCGGGCAGCGCCGGATCGCCTTCGGTGACGCCGGAGTTGGTCCAGCGCATCGGCGCCGACGGATCGACCGGCGCGTCGAGATCGTCGCCGAGTGCGGCGCCGATCGCCTTCTCGAAACCCTTGTCGACGGTGATGCCGTCGATGATCGGCGGCCAGAGATTCTTGGTCTCGCCATTGACGATCTTGGAGATCGTGCGCGCCTCGGTCTCGAGCCGCTGCACGCGCTTGTCGGCCTCGTTGAGCGGCGAGCGGGAGGATTCCAGCGTCTGGCGCGCGGCGACATGGGCGGTTTCGCTGGCCTGGGCGGCGGCCTCGGACGCGGCGAGAGTCTGCTCGGCGCTCTCCACTGCCGCAGTCAGCTCGGCGAGATCGCCGAAACCGCCGGTCTCCTGCGCGAGCTTGTCTTCTTCGGCCGCGACGCCCGCGATCTCCTGGTCGAGCCGGGCGAGGCGGTCGCGGTGGGTGCGCACATTGGCTTCGAGCTGGTTGCGCCTGGCGGTGAGATCGGCAAGCGCCGTGGTGAGGTCGGAGAACTGGCGCTCGGCTTCGGACAGCGTCGCCTCGGCTTCCGCCACGCGCTCGTCGACGCCGGAGCGCTTCTCGACGCGCGACTTGATCTCTTCCTTCAGCTCGGCATCCTCGGCGTCGAGGCGCTGCAGGGCGATGTCGGCATCCGCGGTCTGCTGCTGGGCGCGGGCGATGTCGGCCTCGAACTGCGTCAGCCGGCGCTCCAGCTCGGCGACGCGCTCCCTGGCGCGCTCCTCTTCGCGGTCGAGCATCTCGCGCGCATTGGTCAGACGCTGCAGGCCGGCCGCGGCGCGGGCCTCGCCCTCGCGCAGCGCAGGCAGCTCGGAGGCGCGGATCGCCTGGATGCGTGCGGCCTCGGCCTGCTCGCGGGTGCGCTCGGCCATCTCGCGCACGGTGAGATCGTGGGTATGGCCGGCGTCGTTGACGTCGGCATGCGCTGCGATCCAGCGCAGGTGATAGAGCGTCGCTTCCGCCTTGCGCACCTTGGCGGCGACCTCGCGGTAGCGCACCGCCTGGCGGGCCTGCTTCTTCAGGCCTTCCATCTGGCCGGCGAGCTGGCCGATCACGTCCTCGACGCGGGTCAGGTTGGTTTCGGCGGCCTTCAGCCGCAGCTCCGCCTCGTGGCGGCGGGCGTGCAGGCCGGCGACGCCGGCGGCGTCTTCCAGCACGCGGCGGCGCTGCTCGGGCTTGGCCTGGATGATCTCGCCGATCTTGCCCTGGTGAACCAGCGCCGGCGAACGCGCGCCGGTGGCGGCGTCCGCGAACAGGATCTGCACGTCGCGGGCGCGCACGTCGCGGCCGTTGATGCGATAGACCGAGCCCGCCTCGCGCTCGATGCGGCGGGAGATTTCCAACAGGCTGCTGTCGTTGACCGCGGCCGGCGCCGAGCGATCGGCATTGTCGATCGTCATCGTCACTTCGGCATGGTTGCGTGCCGGGCGGTTGCCGGAGCCGGCGAAGATCACCGCGTCCATGTCGGCGGCGCGCAGCGATTTGTACGACGTCTCGCCCATTGCCCAACGCAGCGCTTCCACCAGGTTCGACTTGCCGCAACCGTTCGGCCCGACTACGCCGGTGAGGCCGGCCTCGATCACGAAGTCGGTGGGCTCGACGAAGGACTTGAAGCCGTGAAGGCGCAGGCGGGTGATCTTCATAGGCAAGCTTCTCTGTTGGCGGGGCGCGAATCTCCCTGCCGGGACAATACCATAGAAGGCAATGTCGGTGTCTGGACGAGTCGCTCGGTACGGCTCATGCGGCTGGGACAATGGCCGCGCCGGGCCTCAAGGGCAACCGGCGAAAATCGCTTTTCCCAAGGCTTTTGTAGCTGCTTTCGTGCAGCGAATCAGGGCCAGAGCGTGAAGATCAGCTCTTCAACAGCGGATTGATCTTCTTCGCGAATTCCTCGAACGAGGCCTCGCCCTTGATCTTCTCGCCGTTGATGAAGAAGGTCGGCGTCGAATCGACCTTGAGCACCTCGCTCGCATATTTCTGGTCGGCCGCGATCTTGTCGAGCAGCGCCTGATCCTTCAGGCAGGCCTCGACCTGTTGCTGGCTGAGGCCGGCCTGCTTGCCGATCCGGGTCAGCGTCTCCGTGGTGTTCTTGGTCACCCAGTCGTTCTGCGAGCGGAACAGCATGTCGGTGACCGCGAAGTATTTCGGCGCGTCGCCATTGGCGATGCAGCGCGACAGCATCGAGCCGGCTGCGGCTTTGATGTCGAGCGGGAACTCGCGGAAGATGTAGCGCACCTTGCCGGTGTCGATGTACTCCGACTTGATCTTGGGGAACACCTGCTCGTTGAAGGCCGCGCAATGCGGGCAGGTCATCGAGGCGAATTCGGTGATGGTGACGGGGGCGTTCTCCGGCCCGAGCGCCATGTCCGGCAGGGACACGGGCTTGGCCACATCAGCCGCGCTCTGCGCCATGGCCTCCGTGAACAGACGCAGCGGCGACAGCCCGGCGAGCGCGGCAAGGCCGGTCAGCGACAGCATCGTGGTGAAGGCGCGGCGGGTGATGATCAAGGTCGGCTCCCGGATTGGCTGCGTCTCGCCCAAGGTTCCCATCTCAAGCGGCCTGTCGCTAGCTTGAAACGATCCGTGTGGCAATGGCGGTGCGCAAAGGCGGGTCCAGATTGCCGGCGCATTGCGGCTCAATTTCGCTTGATTGCGGCTCCCAGCCGGGCGAGCGCCTCGCGCAACCGTTCGTCCTCGATCCCGCCGAGGGTTTCGGCGACTTTGGCGACAGCCTTGGCGTCCGGCGGACGGGGCCGGACCGGCCCCGTCCGGCGCGACAGCGGCGCCTGGCGGAAGGCGAGCTTGCCGACCGCGCTCCAGCCGAAGAAACGGTTGACCCGCTCCAGGATGACGTCGGCCGAATGCTGGATCTCGAGCGCCATCGGCCCCTCGACCCGCAGCACCAGCGTCGCCGGCTCCTGCGGCTGGCCCTCCACCGGGCGCGGCCATTGCATCTTCAGCGGCTCGGAATGGGCGGCGACTTCGGGTCCGGCAATCTCGGCCCAGCGCGTCACTAGCTCCCGCGCGGCAAAACCTTGCTTGGCGTAGGCCTCGGCAAAGATGTCGTTGAGCAGGAGCGAGAGCGGCTTGGCACTGATGGGGCGGGGTTTGGACATGGGTCGAGGAGCTATGCCGCCACGCGCGGGCGTATGGATTTCAGGTCGCGATCGATCTCACGTCGGCGTTGCATGAGATCGTAGTCCATCTGCAAGCCCAGGAAGAACCCTTCCGACAGTCCAAAGTAGCGTGCCAGCCTGAGGTCCGTATCTGCGGTCACGTCGCGCTTGCCCAATACGATCTCGTTGATCCGGCGTGGCGGAACGTGAACCGCGCGCGCCAGGGCATTCTGGCTGAGGCCCATCGGTTTCAGAAATTCCTCGAGCAGGATTTCACCGGGATGGGGATTATGGAGCAGGCCACTCCTAGTCATGATAGTCGACGATTTCGACATCTCCTGGGCCTCCTTCGTCCCACACAAAGCAGATGCGCCACTGATCGTTGATCCGGATCGAATGTCGTCCCTACCGGTCCGCCTTGAGCGCCTCGAGCCGGTTGTCCGGAGGAACTTTGAGGTCGCTGAGAACGCGTGCCTAATTCAGCAGGCGCAATTTTCGCAGGGCGACATTCTGAATATCGGCGGGCAGTTTTCGGCTTCGCCGCCCCGACCAAATCAACTCTGTCTCGGGGTCGGCGAAGCTCTGGATCATACGCGTCTATAACGCAAAGCGTTATACGACGCAACTCGGCGGCGGCGCTCTGGTCACCTGCCGATTCCTCCTCTAGAAAGACCTATGTCCTCGACAGCGGCCACCAACCGGAAACGGCAGTCGGCAGCCGCCGACGCCTCCGCTCGCCCCAGCCAATTGCTGCACTGGTACGACCGCCATCGCCGCCGCCTGCCGTGGCGGGCGGAAGCCGGCGAGACGCCGGATCCCTACCGCGTCTGGCTGTCGGAGATCATGTTGCAGCAGACCACGGTGAAGGCGGTCGGGCCCTATTTCGAAAAATTCGTCGCGCGCTGGCCGGATGTCGCGGCGCTCGGCCGTGCCTCGCTCGACGACGTGCTGCGGATGTGGGCCGGGCTCGGCTATTATTCGCGCGCGCGCAACTTGCACGCCTGCGCCGTGGCCGTGCTTCGCGATCATGGCGGGGTCTTTCCCGACAGCGAAGAGGGGCTGAAGGCGCTGCCGGGGATCGGGCCCTACACCGCGGCCGCCATTGCCGCGATCGCCTTCGACATCAGCACGATGCCGGTCGACGGCAATATCGAGCGCGTAGTATCGCGGCTGTTCGCGGTCGAGCAGGAACTGCCGCAGGCCAAGCCCGTGATCCAGCAACTGGCCGCGACGCTGCTTGCGGAGACAAGAGCCGGCGACAGCGCCCAGGCGCTGATGGATCTGGGCGCGGCGATCTGCACGCCGAAGAGGCCGGCCTGCGCACTCTGTCCGCTCAACGACGACTGTGCGTCGCGCGCGCGAGGCGAGCAGGAGAGCTTTCCGCGCAAGGCGCCGAAGAAGAGCGGCCAATTGCGCCGCGGCGCGGCCTTCGTGGTCACGCGCGGCGACGAGCTCTTGGTACGTTCGCGTCCGGAGAAGGGATTGCTCGGCGGCATGACCGAGGTGCCGGGATCGGACTGGCTGGCCGGTCAGGACGACAAGGCGGCGCGGCAGCAGGCGCCCGAATTGAAGGGCCTGACGTGCTGGCAGCGCAAGGCGGGCGTCGTGACCCACGTCTTCACGCATTTCCCGCTGGAACTCGTGGTCTATAGGGCGCGCGTCGCCGGCCGCACCCGCGCGCCGCCGGGCATGCGCTGGGTGTCCGTCGCGACGCTGGCCGACGAGGCGCTGCCCAACGTCATGCGCAAGGTGATCGCGCACGGGCTGGACCTCTAGGCTCCTGACAGCATGCTGGCAGCAGGGCCGCGCTACACCAGACGCAGATGGAGGCTGCCGATGGTCAAGACCGCGCTCGACAATTTTGCCGCACCGCCCTGCGCCCAACTGCTCGGCTGGCATCTGCTGGATGCGCGGCCGGAGCAGGGCTGGATCAGGATCGGCTTCGAGGGCAAGCCGGAGTTCTGCAATCCTGCGGGCTTCGTGCAGGGTGGCATGCTCTCGGCCATGCTCGACGACACGATGGGGCCGGCCGTGCTGGTGATGAGTGAAGGACGGCTCTACACCGGCACGATTAGCATGACGGTGAATTTTCTCGCGCCGGCACGGCCGGGGCCGATCGTCGGCGAAGCCAGCGTCACCCAGCTCGGCAAGACCATCGCCTTCGTCGAGGGCAGGCTCACGGCCGAGGACGGCACGCTGCTCGCGACCGCCACCGCCTGCGAGCGCCTGCTCGAGGCGGCGAGGGTGGTGCGCTAGCTGTGGCCGCTCAGGCGACGGCGCGCTTCCCATGCGGCACGATCGGCGGCTTGGCGTTGAGCGCCTCGACCTGGAAGCCGGCGACGCGCTTGTAGTTCGCGGCGATGTCCTCCAGTTCCTTCTGCGACAACACGTCGGTGACGACGTTGTAGCCGTTGGGCGCGCGCTCCTCGACGAGTTGCATCACCTGCTCGGGTCCGTTCTTGCGGTTGAGCAGCACGAGGTCGGTGGTCGCCGGCCGCCGCTCGGCCTCGTAGGCGACAAGCGCCTCGTCGGTCAGCCCGCGCGCCAAAATCTCGCGGGTGATGACGCGGGCATCGAGGATCGCCTGCGAGGCGCCGTTGGAGCCGATCGGATACATCGGATGCGCGGCGTCGCCCATCAGCGTGACGCGGCCAAAGGTCCATTGCGACACCGGATCGCGGTCGACCAGCGGATATTCGTAGGCGTGCGGACAGTTGCGGATCAGGCCGGGCACGTCGAGCCAGTCGAACTGCCAGCTCTCGAACCAGGGCAAGAACTCCTCGAGTTTCGCGGTGCGGTTATAGTCCTCGCGCCGCCACTGATAGGTCGGCGGCATGTGACGCTCGGCGACCCAGTTGATCTGGTGGTTGCCGTCGGCGTCCGGCTCCCTGGAGATCGGGTAGCAGACGAATTTCAGGATCTCGTGGCCGGCCATGATCATGGTGCGGCCGGTCAGGAACGCCTTGGCCGGCGTCACGCCGCGCCACAGGATGCGGCCGTTCCAGATCGGCGGGCCTTCCCCGGGATACAGTTTTTCGCGCACGGCCGAATGGATGCCGTCGGCGGCGATCAGCAGCGTGCCCTCGTAAATGCCTGCCGGCTTGCCGGTCGCCTTGTCGACGAACTCGGCGCGCACGCCGTTCGCCGTCTCGCTCCAGCCGGTCAGGTGGTGGCTGGTCAGGATGTTGTCGCGGCCGAGCCGCTCGATCGCGGCATCGAGCAAAATCTGCTGCAGGGTGCCGCGGTGGATGGAGAACTGCGGCCATTTGTAGCCGGCTTCGAGCCCCCGCGGCTCGCTCCAGATCGGCTTGCCGTGCTTGGAGAAATAGGCGAGCTCGCGGGTGCGCACGCCGGCGGCGTCGAGTTTGTCCAGCAGCCCGAGCTCGATCAGTTCGCGCACCGCATGCGGCAGCACGTTGATGCCGACGCCGAGCGGTTTTAGCGCGGCGACGCTCTCGAAC
This sequence comes from Bradyrhizobium sp., assembly GCF_028868675.1. Taxonomy (GTDB): domain Bacteria; phylum Pseudomonadota; class Alphaproteobacteria; order Rhizobiales; family Xanthobacteraceae; genus Bradyrhizobium. Next base: position 5,222 of record NZ_JAGWUA010000036.1, on the reverse strand, counting down.
ACTCTTGCGGGAACGCCGATCTGATTCAGGCTGAGCGCGAGCGTCAGCCCGCCGATGCCGCCGCCGGCGATGAGCACTGTCATGACAAGACCCCTCCCATTGGGCGGCGTCTTCGCACGGGGAGACGGCGGTGGGCAACTGCGAAAGGCCTGCAGCCGCGGGCTATGGACGGCGCGTGCGCCGGCCGTTAACGTTCGGCTTTCTGCATGAGGTTCGACATGTTCAAGCTCTATTTCGCCCCCGGAACCTGCGCGCTCGCCTCGCACATCGCTCTGGAGGAGGCCGGCGCCGAATACACGACCGAGCGGCTCAACTTCAAAGCCAACCAGCAGAACAGCCCGGACTATCTCAAGATCAACCCGAAGGGCCGCGTGCCGGCGCTGGTGACCGACCGCGGCATTTTGACGGAGACACCGGCGATGCTCGCCTTCATCGCGCAGACCTTTCCGAGGGCGAAGCTCGCCCCGCTCGATGATGCCTTCGCGTTCGCGCAGGTGCAGGCCTTCAACTCCTACCTCTGCTCGACGGTCCATGTGGCGCATGCGCACAAGATGCGCGGCGCGCGCTGGGCGACCGAAGAGAGCTCGTTCGCCGACATGAAGCGCATGATCCCGAAGACGGTGGGCGGCTGCTTTGCGCTGATCGAGCAGCAAATGTTCAGGGGACCGTGGGTGATGGGCGAGCAGTATACGGTCTGCGATCCCTATCTCTTCACCATCGCGCAATGGCTGGAAGGCGACAGCGTCGACATCGCGGCGACGCCGAAGGTCGCCGACCATTTCAAGCGCATGTCCGAGCGTCCCGCCGTGCGCAAGGTGCTGGACGCGGAGAGGGCGTAGGATCGCCGTTCCGGCCAAGCCATCGGAATGACAGGAGAGGAAGCAGGCCCTACTCCGCCGCCATGCCGGAGCGGATTTGGGCGCGCAACTCGTCGATCAGCTTCAGCCCGGCCTTGGTCTCGACGTGCCAGTAGGTCCAGCCGTTGCAGGCGGCCGAGCCCTGGGCCACGGCGCCGATGCGGTGGATCGAGCCGACCTTGTCGCCGAACATGATGGCGCCGTCGGCGCGCACCAGCGCACCGAGCTTCTTCTTCGCGTCGAACAGTTTTGTGCCGGGCATGATCATGCCACGCTCGATCAGCTCGGAGAAGGCGATGCGCGGCGCCTCGCGCGCGGTCATGAAGGGGGCAAGGGAAGCTTCCGGCAGCGGCTCGACCGCGGCGATCCGCTCTTCCGCCGCCTTGGCGTAAGCCCGCTCGCGCTCGAAGCCGATGTAGGAGCGGCCGAGCCGCTTTGCGACCGCGCCGGTCGTGCCGGTGCCGTTGAAGGGGTCGATGACGAGATCGCCGGGTCTTGACGACGACAGCAGCACGCGCGCCAAGAGGCCCTCGGGCTTCTGGGTCGGGTGAACCTTCTTGCCGTCGGCGCCCTTCAGGCGCTCCTCGCCGGTGCAGAGCGGGATCAGCCAGTCGGAGCGCGCCTGCACGTCCTCGTTGGCGGCCTTCAGCGCCTCGTAGTTGAAGGTGTAGCCCTTGGCCTTCTCGTCGCGCGCGGCCCAGATCATGGTCTCATGCGCGTTGGTGAAGCGGCGGCCGCGGAAGTTCGGCATCGGGTTGGACTTGCGCCAGACGATGTCGTTCAGGAGCCAGAAGCCGAGGTCCTGCATGATCGCGCCGACGCGGAAGATGTTGTGATAGGAGCCGATCACCCAGATCGTCGCCGACGGCTTCATCACGCGGCGGCAGGCCAGCAGCCAGGCGCGGGTGAAATCGTCATAGGCGGAGAAGGATGCGAACTTGTCCCAGTCGTCGTTGACGGCATCGACATGGGACTCGTCGGGACGCTTGAGATCGCCCCTGAGCTGCAAATTGTAGGGCGGATCGGCGAACACCAGATCGACGGAGGCCGCCTTGAGTTTCGACATCTCGGCGACGCAATCGCCGAGGATGATGCGGTGCGAGGGGGACTCAAAATTTGTGCGGGGCGCCCTTGCAGACGCCCCGCGACGCGACACAACCATGACTCAAGAACTCTGACTCAGGCGACGCTGTCGGCGACGCGGGACCAAACAACCGACTGGCCGCTACATTGACCGGGCAAAGTAAAAATCGACTTAATCGGCGAATTTCCTGAGCAGCTTGCGCGGCGCGCGATGAACGCGCGCATCCTCTGCATTTCAAGGCACATCGTGCATCGGCCGCGCCTTCGAGCCCGGCCTGCGTGCCGCCGACGCATGGAAAAAATTGCAGGGTTTGCGGAAAAATTTGCTTGTCGCAGCGATCCGCCGCACTAGGCAATTTTTGCCGAGCGGGATATTGATTAACGCAAGGGAAATTTTACGTTTGTGACGCGCTGCAGTTTCGCGCTTCCAACGCGCCCAGCGACGGACATAGCCGGATTGAGGGAAGGCCGCCATGCGTTACGATGATTTCCGCCGCAGCGACGACATCGAGGATCGTCGCGACGAAGGTGGATATGGCGGAGGCGGCGGTGGCGGCTTCGGCCTGCCGATGGGCGGCGGCGGGCTCGGTATCGGCACCATCATCGTGCTCGGCCTGATCGGCTACGCCTTTGGCATCGACCCGCGCATCCTGATCGGCGGCGCCGAGATCCTGACCGGCGGCGGCCAGGCGCCGACCTACCAGACCGATCGCCCGGGTTCGTCCGCCAAGCGCGGCGCGCCCACCGACGAGATGGGCAGCATGATCTCCGGCATTCTGGGCGAGATCGACGACCGCTGGAGCGAAATCTTCCAGGCCAGCGGGCAGAGCTATACCGGCCCGAAGATCGTGCTGTTCCGCAACGCCACCAACGGCGGACGCTGCGGCATGGCGCAGTCGGCGATGGGCCCGTTCTATTGTCCGCCGGAACGGCAGATCTTCCTCGACACCAATTTCTTCCGCGAGGTCGAGACGCGCTTTCGCGGCTGCTCCGGCAAGTCGGCCTGCAATTTCACCACCGCCTACATCATCGCCCACGAGGCCGGCCACCACATCCAGAACCTGCTCGGCATCATCCCGAGGGTGACGCGGCTGCAGCAGCAGGCCGGCAGCAAGGCGGAGGCCAACGCGCTGCAGGTGAGGGTGGAACTGCAGGCGGACTGCCTGTCGGGCGTCTGGGTCAATCGCGAGGCGAAGAAGCGGCCGGGCTTCCTCGAGGCGGGCGACATCGACGCCGCGCTGACCACGGCGAGCGCGATCGGCGACGACACGCTGCAGCGCCAGGCGACCGGGCGCGTGGTTCCGGACTCCTTCACGCACGGCTCGGCCGAGCAGCGCAAGCGCTGGTTCATGACCGGCTATCAGCAGGGCACCGTGCAGGCCTGCAACACCTTCGGCAACGGGTCGCCGTAGCTGGTGACGTCATCCTGAGGTCCTCGCCGCTTCGGCGAGCCTCGAAGGATGACGAGCCCCCGGCCCATCCTTCGAGGCGCGCTAGCGCGCGCACCTCAGGATGACGTCGGAGGGTGAGTAGGGAGAAGCCAGGAATGTCCTCCATCGACGACACGAAAGAATTCATCCCGCTCAACATCGCGGTACTGACGGTGTCCGACACTCGCTCACTGGCCGATGACAAATCGGGCCAGACGCTGGTCGATCGCATCGCCGAGGCGGGCCATCGTCTCGCCGCGCGCGAGATCGTCACCGACGACGTCGAGGCGATCCGCGCCGTCATCAGGCGCTGGATCGCGGACGCCGGCATCGACGCGATCGTCACCACCGGCGGCACCGGCTTCACCGGGCGCGACGTGACGCCGGAGGCGATCGAGCCGTTGTTCGAGAAGCGGATGGACGGCTTCTCGATTGCGTTCCACATGATGAGCCACGCCAAGATCGGCGCCTCCACGATCCAGAGCCGCGCCACCGCGGGCGTTGCGGGGGCGACCTACATCTTCTGCCTGCCGGGTTCCCCCGGCGCCTGCCGCGACGGCTGGGACGGCATCCTGAAGGCACAGCTCGACTACCGCACCCGCCCCTGCAATTTCGTCGAGATCATGCCGCGGCTCGACGAGCACCTGCGGCGGCCGAAGGCGCAGGGCGCGACGGTCTAGCATTCGAAGAGCCAGCGGCGAGCGAGCGATTTGGATCGGGCAGACTGGGCAGAGAACCGATGGGGCAGGTGGGTGCTGCGAAGCGGGCGGACGCGCCGCTGTTGGGCGAGGCCGCGTTGAAGGCCGCACCGGCGGATTTCAACGCGGCTATAGGAACGCCTGGCGTTGCAGGTGCAATGGGCGCCGGCGGGAAGCGGCTGAGCGCGGTCGAATGGACGAGTGGTGGCAATCTGCGCATCGCCGACGTCGCCGCGCCGGTTGGCGGCGAGGCGGAAATGCGATTGCAGATTGATCGTATGGTGCGCACATGAGAGTAGCTGCTCAATGACCGTCATCAACAGCGAGCGCAGAACGAGTGTTTGGGTGGTCGTAGCGATCTTATTGGGATTTGTTTCAGCATTCTTTGTCTACGCTCATGTCGCAGACCGCATCCGGGTCGTTCATCTCGATGGAATGTTTGATCCCGCTTATGGCTATACACCTGGCTTTCGTGAACGCTATTTCAATCAGGATTTCGTGTCGGCTGACGCGATTAGGGACTATCTCCATGACGCAACGCTGCTGATTAGCAACCCGCCCCGCGGAAATCATGTCTATTATTTCGATAGCGAGCAGAAGTTTGTATCGTGGCGAGACAAGATCATTGAGAGCGGTATGTGGTGGACATATCCTGAGGTTCAGATCTTGCATCTCGGTCCACATTGGCGAGTAGCAGTTGTTCAGACGTTCTGTCTGTCGCTCTTCGGCACCGCCGCTGTGCGTCAGCAAGATAATTGCTACGGCGTGAGCCAACTTGATTCGTTGCTGACGGCGGGAAAAGGATCTCGGCGCGACTATCGCTCGGGCAATATTCTTGAACTTGATGCGAGCAAACTCCCGCCACTCCCACTTCCGAGTTCCGAATTGTCAATCGCGTCCCTGCTGTCGAAGCTGGCAGAAAAAGATCACTAGGCGTGGCCTTTCAGGAGCCAGATCGCGTGCCGCGGACCTTGGCAGGCGTCGGGTCGCGGGCGGTGCTTGTACGTGTCGGGAGGTGCGGCTGCGACGCGGGGCGGCGGATCGTACCTCGAGATCTCACAGCTCGCGTTCCCAGGTCTCGCCGATCAGGTCCTGGCCAAAGCTGCGATGCGGCTCGGCGGCCACGAGCTGGAAGCCGGCGTCCTGATAGATTC